>NZ_JBGGKS010000007.1:0-246289 GCF_041287095.1 Mycobacterium sp. pUA109
TTTGCTGCCCTGCTTCCGAAACGCCATCGAACAACACCCCTAAACCAATCAGGTGTTGCAGCGACCGCTTGAGCCCAAGTCGAAATCCACGACCCTGGCCGCAATCTCAAGCCAGAGACGCCGACGGTTCTGGCGACAACAACATCAACGTATCGTCGGCGTCGGAGGTGAGGCGCAATCGCCAGCGAGTGCGCTTCAGCTGATTGAAGATTCGCATCGCCTGTGACCGGACGGGCATCTCATCGTCGCCGCGGGACTCGATCGTCACCATGTAGGGCCAGGTACCGACGTCGACCGCCCGACCACGCGAACGCCTGGTGTATCTCATAATATGAGATAACTATCTTGGATAACGGGAAATGCTGGTAGCGTCCTAGTCATGTCGCCACCGAAATACACCCACGGCCACCACGAATCGGTGCTGCGCTCACACCGGGCGCGCACGGCGCAAAACTCCGCCGCCTACCTGCTGCCGTCGCTGCGGCCCGGACTGCAGCTGCTCGACGTCGGCTGCGGACCGGGCACCATCACCGCCGACCTGGCCGCGCTGGTGGACCCCGGTCGGGTGACCGCCATCGAGCCGGTCACCGAGGCGCTGGATCTGGCCCGCGAATACGCCCAGCAGAAAGGCCAACACAACATCGACTTCGTCGTCGCCGACGTGCACGCATTGCAGTTCGACGACAACAGCTTTGACGTGGTGCACGCCCATCAGGTGCTGCAGCATGTCGCCGATCCGGTGCAAGCGCTGTCCGAGATGCGCCGGGTGTGCAAACCCGGTGGTGTGGTGGCCGCCCGTGACAGCGACTACGCGGCGTTCACCTGGTATCCGGCCTCGGCGGAGTTGGACGACTGGCTGCGGCTCTACCGCGACGCCGCCCGGGCCAACGGCGGCGAACCCGACGCGGGCCGGCATCTGGTGGCCTGGGCGCACGCAGCCGGATTCACCGACGTCACCCCGACGGCCTGCGCGTCGTGTTTCGCGACCCCCGCCGACCGCGAGCACTGGGGCGGGATGTGGGCCGACCGGATTCTGCAGTCCGCCATCGCCGACCAGTTGCTCACCAGCGGCGCCGCCGACCAGGCCAAGCTGCAGGCGATTTCACAGGCGTGGCGGGACTGGGCCGATCAGCCCGACGGCTGGCTCGCGCTGCTGCACAGCCAGATCCTCTGTCGGGTTTAGATCATCCGCTGCGGCGGGGTGGAGCGGGCCACCAGCCCCGGGTCGCTGGTGACCACGTCGCCGAGCACCTCATCGATGCGGGCCAGCAGCTCCGCCGGGATGCGCACCCCGGCGGCCTTGACGTTCTCGGCCACCTGCTCGGGGCGCGACGCGCCCACCAACGCCGCGGCCACATTGTCGTTCTGCAGCACCCACGCGATCGCCAGCTGCGCCGTCGTCAGCCCCAATTCCTCGGCGACGGGCCGCAATTGCTGCACCCGCGTCAACACGTCGTCGGTCATGAACCGCTTGATGAAGTTCGCGCCGCCCTTGTCGTCGGTGGCGCGCGACCCGGCCGGCGGCGGCTTCCCGGGCAGGTATTTGCCGGACAGCACGCCCTGGGCCATCGGGGACCAGACGATCTGGCTGAGCCCGAGAGCCTCACAGGTGGGGATGACGTCGGGCTCGATGATCCGCCACAGCATCGAGTACTGCGGCTGGCTGGAGATCAGCGACACACCGAGTTGGCTCGCCAGCCCGTGGGCGGCGCGGATCTGCTCGGCGCTCCACTCGCTGACCCCGATGTAGAGCGCCTTGCCGGCCCGCACCACATCGGCGAAGGCCTGCATGGTCTCCTCCAGCGGGGTGAAGGCGTCATAGCGATGCGCCTGGTACAGGTCGACGTAGTCGGTGCCCAGCCGCCGCAGCGACCCGTTGATGGCTTCCATGATGTGTTTACGGGACAGCCCGGTGTCGTTTTTGCCCTTGGGGTCGGGGCCGGTCGGAAAGTACACCTTGGTGAAGATCTCCAGCGACTCGCGGCGCTGACCGGCCAGCGCGGCCCCGAGCACCTGTTCGGCGGCGCCGTTGGCGTAGACGTCGGCGGTGTCGAACGTGGTGATGCCGGCATCCAGCGCGGCGTGCACACACGCGGTGGCGACGTCGTTTTCCACCTGGGAGCCGTGGGTGAGCCAGTTGCCGTAGGTGATCTCGGAGATTTGTAAGCCGGAGTTACCGAGGTAGCGAAATTCCATGCCCCCCATATTGGCGCAGTAAGCTCGGGCCATGAGCAAGAAGGTGGATCTGGCCCGGCTGGCGGACACCCTGCGCGAATACGGGTTCGCCTACGTGATCAGCGTCGATGACCGCTACACCGCGCACACCGCGGCGGTCACCCCGCAGCTCAACGACGGTGTGCTGCACGTCGGGGCGGTCGGGCGACACACCCGGGCGAACGTGGAAGCCCACCCCGACGTCACCCTGTTGTGGCCCCCGCAGGTGCCGGGCGGCTACTCACTGATCGTGGATGGGCACGCCACCGGCACCGACCCGCTGACGGTGGCCCCCACCCGCGCGGTGCTGCACCGGCCGGTGACGGTGGACTCGCCGCCGAGCACCTGCAGCCCGGCCTACGACTGCGTGGACCTGGCCACCCAGGCCTAAGCGCTGAGCGTGTCGAACAGGGTGGCCAGCTGCCCCGGTGACACCGACACCCCGCACTGATTGCGCAGGTTGCTCAGCGGCTTGGCGATATTCTGCAAATCGGACAGCTCGTTGAGGTGGCCGGCGAAGTAGCCGCGCACCGAGTTCCGGGCCTCATCGGGCGCCTGCCCGACCGCATTGGTCAGCACCGTGTTGGCCTCCGGGTGGTTGCCCAGGTAACCGCCGGCGTCGCTGAGCACACCGCTGGCCGTGGACGCCAGCCCGGCCGCGGTGCACGGATCGGGCGCGGCGCCGGCCGGCCGCGACACCACCACACCCCCCAGCACACCGACGGCAGCCAGGCTGATCGCGAGGGGCCACCTTGCAGAGATTTTCATAACGGTCGGTCCTTTCGGGGTTGGCGTGACGCTTGCAGCCACGTTAGCCGCGCAGCGGCACCGGCAGGCCCGCCACCATCAGCACCACGGTGTCGCTCTGCGCGGCGATGCGCGCGTTGACCACGCCGAGCAGGTCACGAAACAGCCGGCCCGACGCGTTGGCCGGCACCACCCCGCTGCCGACCTCGTTGCTGACCGCCACCGCCGGCACCGCACACTCCCGCCACGCCGCGACCAGCTCTTCAATGTCGGCGTGCACCGCGGCCAACCCGGCACCGTCCCACGCCCGGTGCAGGTCGATGCGGGCGGTCAGCCAGGTGCCCAGGCAATCCAGCAGCACCGGGGTGTCGGGGGCTTGCAAGTGCGTTGCCACGTCGGTGGTTTCCACGGTGCGCCACGACGGTGGCCGCCGCGCCCGGTGCAGCCGCACCCGGTCGGCCCATTCGGTGTCGCCGTCCCGAATGCCGCCGGTGGCCAGGTAGGTCACCGCGGTCTCGGCGGCTAACACCGTCTCGGCATACGCCGACTTGCCCGAGCGCACCCCGCCAAGCACCAGGGTGCGCCCGGCGGGGGCGCGGGTAGCTCGGGTCGCGCCGGCGCGCACCGCCTCCCCGTCGCGTCCGGGGCGGGCCCCCCACCGCCGCAGCGTCCGCGCCAGCTCGGCGACCGGTGGGTTGTGGTGGCTCAGGTGGACCGCGACGACGTCGGTGCCGTCGACCACCGCGCCGGATTGCCGCAACCGGGCCAGCGTGGCCGCGAAGGTCGGCAGGTCGTGGTGGTCGGTGCCGTGGTCGGTGTAGTCGCCGAAGGTCTCCTCCAGGAACACCGCGTCGAACCGGGCGCCGGCGATGGCGGCGTGGGTGGGCTCCGGCAGCGGCCCGGTGTCGGTGGCCCACAGGATGCGGCCGTCGGCGGCGGCGAGGTCGTAGAGCACGGCATCGGGGCCGTGGGCCGCCGCCAGCGTCCGCACCCGGTGGTCGCCGGTCAGCGCCACCTCGTCGCCGGGTACGACCGCGCGGAAGGTGACCGGATCGTCGGGGCCGACCCAGTCGCGGCACTGCTGCAGGGCGGCCGGCGGGCCGAGCACCTGCAGCGGCCGGGCGGGCCCGGTCCAGTGCCGCATCAGCAGGGCCGCGGGCCCGACATGGTCGAAGTGACCGTGGGTGAACAGGATATGGCGCACCTCGGCCAGCGACCGGCCGGCGCGCACCGCCGCCCGCGGGGCCTCCGGGCCGCAATCCAGCAGCACGGTGTCGTCGATCAGGGCGGCGGTCTGGCCGCGGATCTCGCCGGCGGTCGCCGCCGCGCGGCACGACGCGCACCGGCAGAACGGGCTGGGCCAGCCGTCGGCGCTGCCGGTGCCCAGCAGCACGATCTCCATGGTTCCTCCGGCGTTCACTCTGCGCTCACCAAGCAGTCCACTCGTACTTTTGCCTGGTACGCGCAGAATCAACGTAAACGACAAAGGCCCGGCCTGCCGAAGCAGACCGGGCCTTGCCGTGGAAAGGACTTAGAAGTCCATGCCGCCCATGCCGCCGGTCGGGTCGCCCGCCGGAGCGGCCGCCTTCTCCGGCTTGTCGGCGACGACCGCCTCGGTGGTCAGGAACAACGCCGCGATGGACGCCGCGTTCTGCAGCGCCGAACGGGTGACCTTGACCGGGTCGGCGACGCCGGCCTTCAGCAGGTCCTCGTACTCACCGGTCGCGGCGTTCAGGCCCTGGCCAGCCGGCAGGTTGCGCACCTTCTCGGCCACCACACCGGGCTCCAGCCCGGAGTTGAACGCGATCTGCTTGAGCGGGGCTTCCAGCGCCACCTTGACGATGTTGGCACCGGTGGCCTCGTCACCGGACAGCTTCAGCTCGTCCAACGACGGGGCAGCCTGCAGCAGCGTCACGCCACCACCGGCGACGATGCCCTCCTCGACGGCGGCCTTGGCGTTGCGCACCGCGTCCTCGATGCGGTGCTTGCGCTCCTTGAGCTCCACCTCGGTGGCAGCCCCGGCCTTGATCACCGCGACACCGCCGGCCAGCTTGGCCAGCCGCTCCTGCAGCTTCTCCCGGTCGTAATCGGAGTCGCTGTTCTCGATCTCGGCACGGATCTGGGCCACCCGACCGGCGATGGCGTCGGAGTCACCGGCGCCCTCGACGATGGTGGTCTCGTCCTTGGTGACGACGACCTTGCGGGCCTTACCCAGCAGCGCGACGTCGGCGTTCTCCAGCGACAGGCCGACCTCTTCGCTGATGACCTGGCCACCGGTCAGGATCGCCATGTCCTGCAGCATCGCCTTGCGGCGGTCACCGAAGCCGGGGGCCTTGACCGCCACCGACTTGAAGGTGCCGCGAATCTTGTTGACGACCAGGGTGCTCAAAGCCTCGCCCTCGACGTCCTCGGCGATGATCAGCAGCGGCTTGCTGGCCTGGATGACCTTCTCCAGCAGCGGCAGCAGGTCCTTGACGGTGGACACCTTGGAGCTGACCAGCAGGATGTAGGGGTCCTCCAGGACGGCTTCCTGGCGCTCGGCGTCGGTGACGAAGTAGCCCGAGATGTAGCCCTTGTCGAAGCGCATACCCTCGGTGAGCTCCAGCTGCAGACCGAAGGTGTTGGACTCCTCGACGGTGATGACACCCTCGTTGCCGACCTTGTCCATCGCCTCGGCGATCAGGTCACCGATCGACTGGTCACCGGCGGAGATGGCCGCGGTGGCAGCGATCTGCTCCTTGGTCTCGACCTCCTTGGCACCCTTGAGCAGGGTCTCGGCGACCTTGTCGACGGCCTGCTCGATACCGCGCTTCAGGGCCAACGGGTTGGCGCCCGCCGCCACGTTGCGCAGACCCTCCCGGACCAGCGCCTGCGCCAGCACGGTGGCCGTGGTGGTGCCGTCACCGGCGACGTCGTCGGTCTTCTTGGCGACCTCTTTGACCAGCTCGGCGCCGATCTTCTCGTACGGGTCCTCCAGCTCGATCTCCTTGGCGATGGACACACCATCGTTGGTGATCGTGGGGGCGCCCCACTTCTTCTCCAGGACGACGTTGCGACCCTTGGGCCCCAACGTCACCTTTACCGCGTCGGCGAGGCTGTTCAGGCCCCGCTCGAGGCCGCGACGGGCCTCTTCGTCGTACGCAATTGTCTTGGCCATTGCGAAGTGATTCCTCCGGTTAGGGGGTGACACGTTCTGGGCCGGGTGCAGTGCCCGCGACGGACGACCAAGGCTGTGCGGGCCTGGTCTCACCGTCCCGACCTAGCACTCGCCGGTCGCGAGTGCCAAGGTCCTTCTTAGCACTCGCCTATGCCGAGTGCAAGAAGGGCTAAGGCCTACTTGATCCCCACAAACGACTGTCCACAGTTGACCACCAGCGCACCCGGAACGGTGGCCAGCTCGGGGACGCCGCTGGTGTGCTTCTGGCATGGGAACGGAAAGGTGCGGGTCTTGCCGGCCGCGTCGATGGCCCGCAGCGCCGGCGCGCCCGCCGCTTGCCCGGAGGAGGCGCCCTGTTCGTCGGGCAGGAACGTCGCCCACTGCGCCCCCATCCGGGTGAACAGCTCCGCCGGCGACGACCCGCCGCGTGGCACCACCACCCCGGTCGGGATGGTGGCGCCGGAATCGAGGTCCAGGATCGAGACCGGCAAGTAGTCCGCTTGCTGCAGGTAGTCCACCAGCACCACGGCATGCGCGTCGAGGAACGCCGCCATCGACCCGGCGGGGATCCGGCTCACCACCTTCTGCGAACCGGTCTCGATCACCAGCGGGGTGTCGCCGCCGCTGACCAGCGCCAACCCGGCCCGCGCGTCGTCCAGGCGCACAAAGCCCGCGTCGGATCCGGGTGCGGGTTTGGTGATGGCGCCGCGCTGCTGACCGGTCTGCGGGTCCACCACGGCGGCCACCACTCCGGGTGGGTCGTCGCAGCCGCTGATGAGCACCGCGGCGTCCACGACGAAGGCACCCGCGCGGCAGTGGGTGCGAAACGTCTTGGTCCACAACATGTCGCCGGTGCGCGGCGCCAGCGCAACCCAATTGCTGCGGGCCGCCTCCACCGGTTGGGCGACCAGCAGCACCGCCGGCGAGATCCCGGCGACGGCGCGCTCGGCCTCGGGCGCCAGCAGACCGGTCTTGACCCACAGCGGGGTGCCGGTGGTCGCGTCCAGGCCGATGAGCAGATTCGGCCACGGGAACTTCCCGTAGTAGCTGGCCTGCACGACGACGACGCTGTCCGGCCCGGTGCCGGTCGAGTACAGCCCGCTGACCGAGATGTTGGGCGGGCCGAACGACCAGCGACGTTGCCCGGTGGCGCCGTCGTAGCCGTCGATGACATCGCTGGAGTAATCGCGGGCGCGCACCGTCGCGAACCCGGCCCCCGCCGGCACCAGCGTGGCGCCGCCGCCGGTGTCGACCCGGTAGGCCACCGCGCCGGTGAGTTCCGGTGTCGGCGGTGCGTCGATGCGGCTGGCGGTCTGGCTGTCCAGCGGCGAATGCGCCCGGCCCCCGACGACCCCGGCGACCACGACGACGACGGCCGCCACCGCCGCGGTCACCGCCCAGCCCGAACGCAGCGCCGCGCCGTCCACTGAAGCGGCCGCGCTGACCACGGCCAGCACGATCACCGCCAGGCATGCGCACATCCAGGCCTCTTGGGCGACCGTGGTGACCGGCACCGACCGCAATCCCAGCTGCGCGCCGGCGGCCCGCTCGAACAGATCCCTGGTGGAGCCGTGCCGCAGCGCCAGCAACCCGGCCACGGCCAGCGCCAGCAGCGCCGCCGCGATATAGCGGGCGCGCCGCTCCAGCGCGCCGAGCCGACGCACCACCAGGTAGCCGCCGGCAAGGACGGTGCTGATCGCCACCACGATCGTGGTGCGCACCAGCATCGCGGTGACGTCGCCGCGGTCGGTGACAAACGGTTGATCCGGGGTGCGGCGCAGCCACGCGTAGCCCAGGCAGCCCACCGCCGCCAGGATCAGCCCGCTCAGCAGGCCCAGCGCGCCCTGGAAGAGCCACCGTCCTGCGGCCGGGCCGCTGTCGTCCTGCGTCTCATCACCGTTCGCATTCACTTGGCGAGAATACGAAACGGCCGCCGCAGGCGCTGTGGCAAAGTCCCCGGTTCAGGGCAGGTCGAGCAACTCCTCGTAGAACCCGCCGAAGCCGCGCACCGGGTCGACCAGGTGCACCTCGAGGATCCAGTGACAGGTCAGCCCGGAACGGTCCCGGCGGCGCATCGGCTTGTCCGATCCCGGCGTGATGTACCACTGCGCGCCGTCCCCGGCGATCTTCTTGTGCGGAAACTGCCCGACCAGATGCCCGGCGATGGGGCTGCCCCACTCGTAACCTTCGGCCCGGGCCATCCCGACCATATGGTCGTACAGTTGCGCGCCGGTGACCTCGGGGTGGTCGGTGAAGTAATCGCGTCCGGCGCCCCAGACCCGCGGTAACGCATCACGGACCGCCAGCTTGGCTGGGTCGTCGCCCAGCACGAAGGTGCGACCGAAGTCGGCTTCCCACGCCTCGAAGATCGGCCCGAAGTCGCAGAACACGATGTCGTCGGCGGCGATCACCCGATCGGGCGGGTTCTCTGGGAACGGTTGCAGGGTGTTCTCCCCCGCCCGCACCACACGCTTGTGCCAATGCCCCGACACCCCGAACATCCGGGTGGCCAGGTCGTGGATCGCGTCGGACAGCTCCCGTTCGCCGATACCGGCGCGCAGCATATGTCGGCGGTCGACCTCGTCGAACAGCCGCGCCGCCTTATCCTGAGCGTCCAGCAGCCTTTGCACCCGGATGTTCTCCTGCGCGACGAGCTGCTGCACAGCAACGATGCTACGGCCGCAACGAAGCCGACCACCCTGCGTCGGTGCTGATGCTGTTTGCTCCTGGCGCCCCGCGCGAGGCGTACTTTGAGGGTTTTGCCGCGCTGGCAGACCTGACCGACGAGGAACGTCGGGACTGGTTCATCGCCCACGACAACTTCTTCGTCCAGTAGTTTGCACCCCGCTTCCTGCGGAAATGCGAAGTCGGATGTCCTTGCCCTAGACTGCATCTCGATCAGGGAGGAGTCTCGGGTGCGGGCAGATGAAGCGCCCAGCACCCGAGCGTTGCGGGGCTGGCAACGGAAAGCGCTGGTGCGCTATCTGACCAGCAAACCGCGCGATTTTCTGCTGGTCGCCACCCCCGGCGCTGGTAAGACGACGTTTGCGCTGCGCATCGCGGCCGAACTGCTGAATGACCGCACCGTGGACGCCATCACCGTGGTGGTGCCCACCGAGCACCTCAAAGTGCAGTGGGCGCTGGCCGCCGCCGGCATGGGCATCGCCCTGGATCCGCGGTTTTCCAACTCCAGCGCGCAAACCTCGGCGGAGTACCACGGCGTCGTCGTCACCTACGCACAGGTGGCCAGCCACCCGACCCGGCACCGGGTGCGCACCGAGGGCCGGCGCACGCTGGTGATCTTCGACGAGATCCACCACGGCGGCGACGCGAAAAGCTGGGGCGAGGCAATCCGGGAGGCGTACGGCGACGCGACCCGTCGACTCGCGCTGACCGGCACCCCGTTCCGCAGTGACGACAGCCCGATCCCGTTCGTCAATTACGAACCGGACGAGAACGGGCTGCTGCGTTCGAAGGCCGACCACACCTACGGGTACACCGAGGCGCTGGCCGACGGGGTGGTCCGCCCGGTGGTGTTCTTGGCTTATTCCGGGGAGGCGCGCTGGCGGGACAGCGCCGGGGAGGAACACGCCGCCCGGCTCGGCGAGCCGTTGACCGCCGAACAGACCGCCCGTGCCTGGCGCACCGCGTTGAACCCGGCCGGCGAATGGATGCCGGCGGTGATCCTCGCCGCCGACACCCGGTTGCGGCAGAAGCGCCAACATGTGCCCGACGCCGGCGGCATGGTCATCGCCTCGGACCAGACCGCTGCCCGCGCCTACGGGAAGTTGCTCACCACCATCACCGGCGAGGAGCCGACGGTGGTGCTGTCCGACGACCCCGGCTCCTCGGATCGCATCAGCGCGTTCTCCGCCGGCACCAGCCGATGGCTGGTCGCGGTGCGGATGGTGTCCGAGGGGGTCGACGTGCCGCGGCTGGCGGTGGGGGTGTACGCCACCAGCGCCTCGACGCCGCTGTTTTTCGCCCAGGCCATCGGCCGGTTCGTCCGGTCCCGCCGGCCCGGCGAGACGGCCAGCATCTTTCTGCCGTCGGTGCCCAACCTGCTGCTGTTGGCCAGTGAGATGGAGGCGCAGCGCAATCACGTGCTCGGCAAGCCGCACCGGGAGTCCGACGGCGAGGAGGAGTACGTCGAGCGGCGCAAGTCCGAGCCCGGCGAACTCGACAACGGCTTCGAATCGCTGGGTGCGGACGCCGAGCTGGATCAGGTGATCTTCGACGGGTCGTCGTTCGGCACCGCCACCCCCGCCGGCAGCGACGAAGAAGCCGACTATCTGGGCATCCCGGGCCTGCTGGACGCCAACCAGATGCGGGATTTGCTGCGGCGCAGGCAAGAAGAGCAGCTGTCCGCCCGCACCGCGGCGGCCGCCGACGGCACCGTGCCCGAACCGGTGACCCGGCACGGCCAATTGCGGGAGCTGCGCCGCGAACTCAACGCCCTGGTGTCGGCCGCACACCACCGGACCGGCAAGCCGCACGGCTGGATTCACAATGAACTGCGCCGGATCTGCGGCGGCCCGCCGGTGGCGGCGGCCACCAGTGAGCAGCTGCAGGCCCGCATCGAGGCCATCCGGCAGCTGTAAACGTCGGGCGGCGTTGTGCTTAACTGCGGTTCATGAGTTCTCGGTGTCGACCTGTGGTGCTGTGGATCGCGGCGTTGGTCAATGTGCTCGCGCTGGCGGGCTGTGGCGCCCACCACAATGGCGCCGCCAGCAGCAACAAAGCCCCGGAGCCGTCAACGACCACCACCACGCCCGAAGGACCGCGGGCGGGGTCGGGTGCGTTGCCGGAGGGCTTTCCCGCCGACGTCCCGGTGGTCAAGGGCACCGTCGCCGGCAAGTACGTCGACATTCCCGGATCGAGCGGCGGCAAGGTCTGGAACTTGACCGTGACCGGCATCGACGCCGCCGCCTACGATGAAGCGGATCGGCTGCTGGTCGAGGGAGGGTTCGCCCGCGCCGAACCGGGCGAGTCCGAGCCGTCGTGGTCGCGGCATCCCTGCGATCGCGAATCGCAGTTCACCAAGGACACCGCCGACGGCGGCTCCTACGTCGTGCATCTGTGCGGGCGGCAACCCGAACCCGGGTATCAGCTGGAATACGACGTGAACGTCTACCCCAAGGTGGACTGGCAGCTGCCGTCGCTCCCCCAGGTGCCGGGGGGCCCACAGCCGCCGTCGGTCCCCCAGGTTCCGGCGGGCCCGCAGCCACCGTCGGTCCCCCAGGTGCCGGTGGGCCCGCAGCCGCCCGGCTGAGGGCATCGCGCGGCCCGACTCGTCGTTGCGACTGCGCTGAGGGTTGCGATTTCGCGAAATCCACGACCCTGGATGCAATCTCAGCGGCGTGGAAGCCGCGGAAGCCGGGCGGAAGCCGCGGCTCGCCACAAACCAGCTACCGGACCGCCCAGCGGCTGTCGGCCACCCACGGCGAGGCCTGCGCCGCCACCGCCCAGGCCTGCGCGGCCGGGATGTCCACCACCTGGTAGGCCTTGACCCCCGCGGCGGTGGCGGCCACTAACGTCGCCACCCCGGCGCGGCGCTGAAACCAGCTCTGCCGCACCGTCCAGGCGATGATCCCGGCGGTGGCGATGCAGTCGCGGCGACGCTGCAGGCTGCCGGTGCGCGCCACCAGCCAGTCGGCGTCGACCCGATGCCCCAAGGCCCGCACCCGGTCGGCGGCCAGCAGCGCGGCGCCCACCGTGATCAGACCCCACACAAGCCAGACCCACCCCGGCGCGGCGAGCACCGCCAGCAGCACCCCGGCGGCCAGTGGCAGCACCAGCGCCCGGGTCCAGCGCCGCCGCGCGGCCGCCGGTCCGTGGCCGACCAGCTTGCCGCGGACCACCGCCGTATCGCCGACGAGCCCGGTCAGCACCGCGGCGGCGGTGTCGGCCGGGCAGGGCGGCAGCAGCACCGAGGATTCTCCGACCCCGCCGACCCCGGTCATCACCGCGTCCAGCCGGGCGCCGCCCAGCGCCCGCACCAGCAGCGGCTCGCGCAGCGTCCCGCCGCGCAGCCGGGCCATGTCGTAGGTGTGTTCGCGCACCCGCAGCAGGCCGTGCCGCAGTTGCAGCACGTCGGCGCGCCGGGACAGCACCAGGTTGCCGTAGGTCAGCAGCGAACGCAGCACCGCCAACACCACCGAGGCCACCAGCACCACGACCGCGAGCACCGTCACGGTGGCCGCCACCCCGGCCCGTTCCGCGGTGCCCAACCCGGCCTGCCCCAGCCGGGATTGCTGCAGTGCGGCGCCGACACCGCTTTGGTACACCAGACCGACCGCGGCACCGATTGTCACCAGACCCGACAGGCTCAGCGGGCTGTACCGCAGCCACGACGGCCGCCACCGGGCCAGCACCACCGCCGGGACGGCAGCGGGGCCGGACACGGCGCCGGCGGGCTCCGCCGACCCGGCCAACAGCGTGGCCCGCAACCGCGGCACCTGGTCGGCTTCCACCGCGTCCAGCTCGAAAACGTTGTCGCCCTTGGCTTCTTGACCGGTGCTGACCCGCAACACGGTCAGCCCCAGCAGCCGGTGCAGCGGCCGCGCGTCGGTGGTCACCGACCGGATCCGGTTGCGCGGCACCGACAGCACCTTGCGCTGCAGCACCCCGGAGCGCAGCTGCACCTGGCCCGAGTCCAGGTCGTCGTCGATGCGGTAGCTGGTGGTGAACCAGCGCGCCACCCCCAGCGCGGCGGTGACCGCCAGCGCCGCCAACGTCCACAGCGGGTTGCCGGTGGTCGAACCCAGCACCACCGCGCCGACCAGCAGCGGCAGCTGACGCAGCATTTCGTGCACCGGATGCACCAGCAGCATCCGGGGACTCAGCCGCTGCCAGGCCAGGCCGGGGTGCGCCGGGGCGGTCGGCGGCCTAGTCATGCCGGCTCACGTGGCGTCCTCGGCGCCGATCGCGGCGATATCGGTGAGCTGCGCGACGACCCGGTCGGCGACGTCGCTGTCCAGCGCGACGATGCGCACCGCCCCCGCCGACGACGCCGTCGTCACGGTGACGTTGGCCAGCCCGAACATCCGATCCAGCGGTCCGCGGTAGGTGTCGACGGTCTGCACCCGGGAGATCGGGGCGATGCGGCGCTCCTGGACCAGCCACCCGGTGCGGGTGTACACCGCCAGCGGGCTGATCTCCCAGCGGTGCACCCGATACCGCCACAGCGGCGCCACCACCACCGACACCGCCAGGCCCAGCCCGGTGGCCGCCAGCACCAGCGCGTGCAGCCACACCAGCCGGCCGTCTAGCACCGCCCACAGCAGTTGCCCGACCAGCAGCAGCAGCCAGGGCACCGCCCCACCCAACGCCCACACCAGCGGCGCCTTGCGGCTGGGCGGATGCGCGGGATCGGCCAGGGTCATGCCGTCGCCGTCGTCTGCCATGCCATCGAGGATGGCGTAGCCGCCGTCACATGTCATCACGCCGCGCAGACGCCGTGAGTATCGTCTTTCGGCATGGACTCCCACGGCAACTGGACCGCGGCCGACGTGCCGGAGCAGACCGGGCGGGTTGCGGTCGTCACCGGCGCCAACACCGGAATCGGGTACCACGCGGCGGCGGTGCTGGCCGACCGCGGCGCACACGTGGTGCTGGCGGTGCGCAACCTGGACAAGGGCAACGCCGCCGCGGCCCGGATCCGGGACGCCAGCCCGAACGCGGACGTCACCGTGCAGCAGCTCGACTTGAGCTCGCTGGATTCGGTGCGCGCGGCGGCCACGGCGCTGGGCGAGGCCCACCCGCGCATCGACTTGCTGATTAACAACGCCGGGGTGATGTACACCCCCAAGCAGACCACCGCCGACGGCTTCGAGCTGCAGTTCGGCACCAACCATCTGGGCCACTTCGCGCTGACCGGGCTGCTGCTCGATCGGCTGCTGGGGGTGGCGGGCTCCCGGGTGGTGACGGTCAGCAGCATGGCGCACCGCATCCTGGCCGCCATCCATTTCGACGATCTGCAGTGGGAGCACGGCTACAACCGGGTGGCCGCCTACGGGCAGTCCAAGCTGGCCAACCTGTTGTTCACCTACGAGTTGCAGCGCCGGCTGACGGCCAACAGCAGGCCGACCGTCGCGGTGGCCGCCCACCCCGGCACCTCCAACACCGAATTGACCCGCAACCTGCCGGCGTTCCTGCGTCCGGCCGAAAGGCTGTTCGCGCCAATCGTTTTCCAGAACGCCCGGATGGGTGCGCTGCCCACGCTGCGGGCCGCCACCGATCCGGCGGTGACCGGCGGCCAGTACTACGGTCCCGACGGCTTGGGTGAGCAGCGCGGCCACCCCAAGCTGGTGGGCTCCAGCAAGCAGTCCCGCGACGCGGAGCTGCAACGCCGCCTGTGGCAGGTGTCCGAGGAGCTGACCGGCGTCACGTTTCCGGTGTAAGCCGATAATGGCGGCATGCGTCCGGTCGAGGAACATCAACGCGTCGTTGCCCACCTGATCACCGCGCGGCCGCCGGCCACGGTGCCGCTGGACCAGGCCGAGGGCCTGGTGCTGGCCGCCGATGTGACCGCGGCCGTGTCGCTGCCGGTGTTCGACAACTCCGCGATGGACGGCTACGCGGTGCGCGCCGCCGACGTCGCGTCGGCCACCGCCGAGGACCCGGTCAAACTCCCAGTGGCCGAGGATATTCCGGCCGGCCGCACCGACATTCCCACGCTGGCCCCGGGCACCGCGCACCGGATCATGACCGGTGCCCCGGTCCCGGTGGGCGCCGACGCGATCGTCCCGGTGGAGGCCACCGACGGCGGCACCGCCACCGTCGCGATCCGCGCCGCCAGCGAGCCGGGCCGGCACGTCCGTCCCGCCGGCGAGGACGTCGCCGCCGGGGCCACCGTGCTGCGCGCCGGCCAGCTGGCCACCCCGGCGGTGGTCGGCCTGGCCGCGGCGCTGGGCCAGTCCGAGCTGACCGTGATCCCCCGGCAGCGGGTGCTGGTGATCTCCACCGGTACCGAGTTGGTGGCGCCCGGCACCCCGCTGCAGCCCGGCCAGATCTACGAGTCGAACGCGGTCATGCTGGCCGCCGCGGTCCGCGAGGCGGGCGCCACCGTGGTGGCCGCGGCGAAGGTCAGCGACAACGTCGACGAGTTCGCCGCGGTGCTGGACCGCCACGCCGCCGACGCCGACCTGATCATCACCAGCGGCGGGGTCAGCGCCGGGGCCTACGAGGTGGTCAAGGACGTCTTCGGCCGCGCCGGCGACCAGGGGGTGGAGTTCGTCCAGGTGGCGATGCAGCCCGGGCGCCCCCAAGGCGCCGGGCGGGTCGCCGACACGGCCATTGTCACGCTGCCCGGCAACCCGGTCAGCGCGCTGGTGTCCTTCGAGGTGTTCATCCGTCCGCCGTTGCGCAGGGCCATGGGCCTGCCCACCCCGGAACGGACCCACCACACCGCGGTGCTGGCCGAGCCGCTGACCTCGCCGCGGGGCAAGCGCCAGTTCCGGCGCGGCCTGCTGGACACCGCCGCCGGCACGGTGACCAGTTACGGGCCGCCGGCGTCGCACCATCTGCGCTGGCTGGCGTCGTCGAACTGCCTGTTGGACATCCCCGAGGACGTGGTGGAGATGGCGGCCGGTTCCCCACTACACGTCTGGGATCTCCGGTAGGCGTCCGTAAGATGAGCGGGTGGCCAGACGCCCCCGCCCCGATGACGACGTGACCTCCACCCTGCACCGGCTGCTGGGGTTGGTGCGGTCGTCGGTCCCGCCGGTGCACTCCGCCGGGCTGCCGTTCATCTCCGCCGGGTTGGCGGTGGCCGCCGTCGGCCGCAACCACCGCGTTTTGCGCCGCGCCGGGCTGCTGGCCGCCGGGGCGTGCGCGGGCTTTTTCCGGCACCCGCCGCGGGTGCCGCCCACCCGACCCGGGGTCGTGGTGGCCCCGGCCGACGGGGTGGTGTGCGTCATCGACACCGCGGTCCCGCCGCCCGAGCTGGGACTGGCCGACGTGCCGCTGCCCCGGATCAGCATCTTTTTGTCGCTGCTGGACGCCCACGTGCAGCGGGCCCCGGTGGGCGGTGAAGTGATCGCCGTGCAGCACCGGCCGGGCCGGTTCGGGTCCGCGGATCTGGCCGCGGCTAGCGCCGACAACGAACGCAACAGCCTGGTGATCCGCACCCCGGACGGCGCGCAGGTGATCGCCGTGCAGATCGCGGGGCTGCTGGCGCGCCGCATCGTGTGCGACGCGCGGGTCGGCGACAAGCTGGCGATCGGCGACACCTACGGGCTGATCCGGTTCGGCTCCCGGCTCGACACCTACTTGCCCGCCGGGGCGCGGACGATGGTCAGCGTCGGTCAGCGCGCCCTCGCCGGTGAGACCGTGCTGGCCGAGCTGCCATGACCGCCGGCCCGTCCCGCCGGGCGGTGGGTCTGCGGATTCTGCCCGGGTCGATGACCGTGCTGGCCATCTGCGCGGGCCTGACGTCGATCAAGTTCGCGCTGGACGGCCAACCGCACGTGGCGATGGCGCTGATCGGGGCGGCGGCGATCCTGGACGGCCTGGACGGCCGGGTGGCCCGCTTCCTGGACGCCTCGTCGCGGATGGGCGAGGAGATCGACTCGCTGGCCGATGCGGTGAACTTCGGGGTGGCGCCGGCGGTGGTGGTGTACGTGTCGCTGCTGTCGACCTCGCCGGCCGGCTGGATCGTGGTGCTGCTGTACGCGGTCTGTATCGTGTTGCGGCTGGCCCGATTTAACGCCCTGCTCGACGACGCCAGCCTGCCCGCCTACACCCGGGAATTCTTCGTCGGGATGCCCGCCCCGGCCGGGGCGATCTCGGTGATCGGCCCGCTGGCGGCCAAGATGCAGTTCGGCGACGGCTGGTGGAGCTCGGAATGGTTCGTGTGCGCCTGGCTGGTGGCCTGCTCGGGGCTGGTGGTCAGCCGGATCCCGATGCGCAAGATGCACGCCGTGTCGGTGCCGCCGAACCTGGCGGCCGTGCTGCTGGCGGTGTTGGCGATGGTCGCCGCGGCGGCGTTTTTGTTCCCCTACATCCTGATTTTGGTGCTCATCGTGGCCTACCTGTGCACCATCCCGTTTTCGGTCCGCAGCCAGCGCTGGGTCGCCGCGCACCCCGAAACCTGGGACGAGGCGCCCAAACAGCGCCGCGCCACCCGACGCGCCATCCGCCGGGCGCAGCCCAACCGGCGCTCGATGGCCCGGCTGGGGCTGCGTAAACCCAGCGGCGGCCGCTCGATGGCCCGGCTGGGGTTGCGTAAGCCGGATCAGGGCCAGTGACCCCCCACCTGACGCTGACCGCGCGGCTGAACACCTCCGCGGTCGACACCCGCCGCGGCGTGGTCCGGCTGCACCCGGAAGCCATTGCCGCCCTGGGGATCCGGGAGTGGGATGCGGTGTCGCTGACCGGGTCGCGGACCACCGCGGCGGTGGCCGGGGTGGCCGACGCGGACATCCCGGCCGGGGTGGTGCTGCTCGACGACGTGACGCTGTCCAACGCCGGGCTGCGCGACGGCACCGCGGTGATCGTCGCCGCGGTCACCGTGTACGGGGCGAGGTCGGTGACGTTGAGCGGTTCGGCGCTGACCGCCCGGTCGGTGTCGCCGGCCACCCTGCGCCAGGCCCTGCTGGGCAAGGTGATGACGGTCGGCGACGCGGTGTCGCTGCTGCCCCGCGATTTGGGGCCGGGCACCTCCACGTCGGCGGCCAGTCAAGCGTTGGCTTCGGCGGTGGGGATCAGCTGGACCTCCGAGCTGCTGACCGTGACCGGGGTGGATCCGGCCGGACCGGTCAGCGTGCAACCCAATTCGCTGGTGAGCTGGGGCGCCGGGGTAGCGCCGGCGGCCGACGACACCGGCCGGCCCGTCGAGCTTGCCCAGCCCGCGTCGTCGCCGCCGCGCGCCGAGCCGGCGATCAGCCTCAACGACCTCAAGGGCTGCGAGGCGCAGGCCGGCAAGCTCACCGAATGGCTCAAGCTGGCGCTGGACGAGCCGGGCCTGCTGCGCACCCTGGGCGCCGACACCAACCTGGGTGTGCTGGTGTCGGGTCCGGCCGGGGTCGGCAAAACCACGCTGGTGCGCGCGGTGTGCGCCGGGCGGCGGCTGGTCGAGGTGGACGGCCCGCACGTCGGCGCGCTGAGCGCCGAGGACCGGCTGGCCGCGGTGACCGCGGCGGTCACGCAGGTGCGCGACGGCGGCGGGGTGCTGCTGATCGCCGACGTCGATGCGCTGCTGCCCGAGCCGCCCGAGCCGGTGGCCACCTTGATCCTGGCGCAGCTGCGCGCGGCGGTGGGCACCGCCGGGGTCGCCTTCATCGCCACCTCGGCGCTGCCCGACCAGCTCGATCCCCGGCTGCGCGCGCCCGACCTGTGCGACCGCCAGCTGGGGCTGAGCCTGCCCGACGCCGCCACCCGGGCCGCGCTGTTGGCCACGCTGCTGCACGCGGTGCCCACCGGCGACCTGGATCTCGACGAGATCGCGGGCCGGACACCGGGTTTCGTGGTCGCCGACCTGGCGGCGCTGATCCGGGAGGCGGCGCTGCGGGCGGCGGCGCGGGCCAGCGGCAACGGGGAACCGCCGGCGCTGACCCAAGACGACCTGGTTGGGGCGCTGTCGGTGATCCGGCCGCTGTCCCGGTCGGCGGCCGAGGAGGTGGCCGTCGGCTCGGTGACCCTGGACGACGTCGGCGATATGGCCGCCACCAAGCAGGCGTTGACCGAGGCGGTGCTGTGGCCGCTGCAGCATCCGGACACCTTCGCCCGGCTGGGGGTGGACCCGCCGCACGGGGTGCTGCTGTACGGGCCGCCCGGCTGCGGCAAGACGTTCGTGGTGCGCGCGCTGGCCGGGTCCGGGCGGGTCAGCGTGCACGCCGTCAAAGGCGCTGAGCTGATGGACAAATGGGTGGGCAGCAGCGAACGCGCGGTCCGCGACCTGTTTCGCCGCGCCCGCGACTCGGCGCCGTCGCTGGTGTTCCTCGATGAGGTCGACGCGCTGGCGCCGCGCCGCGGCCAAAGCTTCGACTCCGGGGTGACCGACCGGGTGGTGGCCGCGCTGCTGACCGAGCTCGACGGCGTCGAGCCGCTGCGCGACGTGGTGGTGGTCGGCGCCACCAACCGACCCGAGCTCATCGACCCGGCGCTGCTGCGCCCGGGCCGGTTGGAGCGGCTGGTGTTCGTCGAACCGCCCGACGCCGCCGCGCGCCACGACATCCTGCGGATCGCCGGCACCTCGGTGCCGCTGCACGACGACGTCGACCTGGACGCGCTGGCGGCGGATTTGGACGGCTACAGCGCCGCCGATTGTGTGGCGTTGCTGCGGGAGGCGGCGTTGACCGCGATGCGGCGCTCGCTGGACGCCGCCGACGTCACCGCCGCCGACATCGCCGCCGCCCGTCAATCCGTGCGCCCCTCACTGGATCCCATCCAGGTCGAGTCGCTGCGCGTCTTCGCCGCCGCGCGGTAACCCCCTGCCCGCGAGTCATTGGACCCTGCTCGGGTCGCCGCGCAGGCGTGAAAACGGGCTTGGTTCGCATTCCCAACGCCGAAAGTGCGTGCACGCAGGAGTCCTCTCGAACTTCTCCTGCGTGTGCGCACTTTCGCTGCTTGGCCGGGGGATTTCCGGTCAGCGTGTGTGTCCCCGGCCGACACGCCGAGCAAATTCCCGGGTTTGCGCACCCTCGCACCCGGCCGGGCGCCGGCCGGGTGCGGGCCCCTAACGTGGCGGCCGCGAGCAGACGCAAAGGTCCCCGATTAGGGCAGGAAATCGGCGCTTTTGCGTCTGCTCGCGCTACTCGGGCCGGTAGCTGGCCAACAAGGCGCGGGCGGCGGCGGCGACGTCGTCTTCGAGCCAGGACGGCAGCTCCGAATCGTAGGCGTGGCGGCGCACCACGGCATACGGCAGATCCGCGACCGCCCGGGCGACCGCGTGCACGGGCCGCGGATCGCGGCTGCCGTAGAGCCGCTCGGCCAGGTCGTCGACGCGGTGCAGCAGCGGCGCGTTCATGGCGGCCAGCGTGTCGCGGAACGCCGCGTCGGGTTCCCCGTCCAGCAGGTCCCCCGGCCGGATCGTCAACAGCAGCCGGGCGTCCTCGGGCAACTCCCGCGCGAACCGCACCGCCGCCACCGCCATCGCGACCGCGGTTTCGGTCGCGGTGTCACCGGCCGCGGCCATCGCCCGCGACTGGAACCGGTCCAACGCGCGCAGCCAGGCCGCGGTCAGGATGCCGTCGCGGTTGCCGAACCGGTGATACAGCGTGCCCGCCGGGGCGCCGCTGGCCTTGGCGATCGCCGCCACGCTGGCCGCGCGCGGCCCGTCGGCGAGCACCAGCGCCCGGGTCGCGTCGAGGATCACCTCGGTTTCATGCTTCCGCGGAGGCGCCACGATCTAGTACAGTCCTTCTATATGGAACGGTTACCCTATATCGATGAGCATGCCATAACCATCGACGCGGCGCCCGCGGAAACCTGGACGGCGCTGCTGCAGGTCATCTGCCGCGACCCCGACGACCCGGCCACGGTTCCGGTCGGTTTCGCGCTGGCCGAGGCCACACCGCCGCAGCGGCTGGTGTTGAAGGGCCGGCATCCCTTCGCGGTGTATCGCTGGGTCTTCGAGCTGGACGAGCTGGGGCCACAGCGCACCCGGGTGCGCTCCCAGACCTGGGCGGCGTTTCCCGGACCGCACGGCAAGGTCTACCGCGCCCTGGTGATCGGCACCGGGGCCCACCGCGTCGCGGTGCGCCTGATACTGTGCCGCATCGCCGCCGCGGTGCGCCCACCGGCCGCGGCGTTCCGGTGAGCAACTGGGGCGCCACCCGACAGGAGCGCGGCACCGCGCTGCCGTGTGACGCGTTGCTGCCGAACGGAATCCGCGCCGACCGCGCGATCAGCATCGCGGCGCCCCCGGCGATCGTGTTCGGCTGGCTGTGCCAGCTGCGGGTCGCCCCGTACAGCTACGACCTGCTGGACAACTTGGGCCGCCGCAGCCCCCGGCGGCGCACCCCGGCCCTGACGCACCTGGCGATCGGGCAGCGGTTCATGACGTTGTTCACGCTGCATTCGTTCGCCGACGGCGAGCACATCACGCTGCGCTCCGCGGGCGTGGCGGTGACGTACGCGGTGCGCCCGCTCGACACCGGCGCCCGGTTGCAGGCCCGGGTCCGGTTCGGCGGCCCGCGCATCCTCGCGCGCCTGCTCGCCGTGGGCGACCTAGTGATGATGCGCAAACAATTGCTCACCCTGCGGGCATTCGCCGCGCGTGAGGCACGAAACGAAATGTCTGACACCCAAATCCGACGGCCCTAGCGGGTCGCGCCGACGTCGCGGCGGCGACCGCCCCGCCAGATTTGTGTAGACTGTCTACCAAATATCGCCGAGCGAGGACACCGCCGTGAACCGGACCGAGAACGACACCTGGGACATCACCGAAAGCGTGGGCGCCACCGCGCTGGGCGTGGCCATGGCCCGGGCCGACGAAACCAACAGCACGCACCCGCTGTTCACCGACCGCTACGCGCAACTGTTCGTCGACGCCGCCACCGTGCGCGGCTGGCGGCCGCCCACGTCCGGGCCGATGGTCCAGCGGCGACGGGCGATGGGCGGCTACGCGGCGGCCCGCACCAAGTGGTTCGACGAATACTTCATCGCCGCCGGCGCCAACGGCATCGACCAGGCGGTGATCCTGGCCGCCGGCCTGGACGCCCGCGCCTGGCGGCTGCCCTGGGTGGACGGCACCGTCGTCTACGAGGTCGACCAGCCCAAGGTGCTGGAGTTCAAGGCCGACACCTTGGCCGCCCATGGGATCCGGTCGGCGGTCAACTACCGCGCGGTCGCCGTCGACCTGCGCCAGGACTGGCCGACGGCGTTGCGCCAGGCGGGCTTTGATGCGTCGACACCCACCGCGTGGTCGGCCGAAGGGCTGCTGCCCTACCTGAGCGCCGCGGCCCAGGATCTGCTGTTCGAGCGCATCGCGGAACTCAGCGCGCCGGGCAGCCGGGTGGCGGTCGAGGCGTTTAGCCCGGGTTTCTTCGACCCGGAGAACCTGGCCCGCCGCCGCGACGAATTCCGCAAGCTGCGCGAAGCCGGCGACACCAACGCGCCGGATGTGCAGGACCTGTGGTACGTCGAGGAGCGCACCGACCTGGCGGCGTGGCTGACCCAGCGCGGCTGGCGGGTCACGGCGACCGAAGCCCTGGACCTGATGGCGGGCTATGGCCGGCCCGCCCCCGCCGAACTCACCGACCTCACCCCGCGCAGCGTGTTCATCGAGGGCCGGCTGCGCCGCTAAAGCGCGGTCAGGCAGCGGCGCCGGCCCGCAAAATTCGGATGCGTGGCCGACGGTCGCCGGGTACCTTCATCTGTCCAGGGGGAACCGTCCGGCCACTCATCACTTCCTACCCGCCGGACAGCAGCGACCATGCTCAGCGACGCTCAGGCCGAACAGTTGTCGGCAGCGCGACGATCATTCATCATCGCCACCACCGTCGCGATGGTGAACCACGGCCTGTGGGTGCCGCTGATCTTCTTGTTCTTCACGCTGGGCCGCGGGCTCCCGCTGACCGGCGCCGGGGTCGCCGCCACCGTCGGGAACACCGGCGCGCTGCTGCTGGGTGCGGTGGTGGCCGGGCGGGTGGTGGACCGGCTGGGCCCGTTCCGCGCGATGACGCTGTCCGGTGTGATCGGCGCGGCGGCGTTTGTCGGCTTCCTCCTGACCACCACGCTGGGCGCGGTGGCCGCGTTCTCGTTCACCGCCGCGCTGGCCGGAAACCTGTTCTTCACCAGCGATCCGGAGGCGGTGCGCCGGTTGACCGCCGAGGGCGACGACCGCACCCGGATGTTCGCGTTGCTCACCTCGGTGCGGGTGCTCGGCTTCGGTGTCGGCGCGCTGGCCGCGACGCTGGGTCTGCTCTTCGACCGCGGCTCCGGCTGGTTCTGGACGGCGCTGGTCGCCTTCATCGCGGCCGGCGAGTTGATCACCGCCGCCCTGTTTTGGCGGTTGCGCTGGGTCGACGACGACGGGCCCGTCGACGGCGAACCGCCGGACGCGGTGCCGCCGCGCTACCGCGACGTGCTGCGCCAAGGCGGCTTCATGGCCTTCATCGCCGGGGTGTTCATCATTGGGCTGACCACCATCGGGATGGACACCGCCCTACCGCTGTTCATGTTGTCGGTGGGGTTGCCCACCTGGACGACGACGGTGGCCTACCTGTTCATCTGCGTGATGGTCGCGGTGGCCGCCCGCGCCGTGGCCCGCATCGGCCAACGGGTGCCGCACCTGCGCATCCTGTCCTGGTCGACGGCATGCTGCGCGGTCAGCTTCCTGGTGGTGGACAGCCTGGCCGGCATCCAAAACGCCGGCCCGGCACTGCTATTCGCCGTGCTCACGCTGGGCCTGATCCTGTTCAGTGTGTCCGACGCGGCCAGCAACGCGCTCGGCGCCAACATCATGCTGACCTTCGCCCCGGCGGAGTCCTCCGGCCGGCACGGCTCGCTGCTGCAGACGGCGTGGGCGGCGGCGAGCACCGTGGCGCCCGGAATGTACGCCGCGCTGTTCACCGCGGGCCGGATCCTGCCGTGGCTGGTCAGCTCGGTGTTATTGGCGGTCGCGGCCGCGGTTTTCGCTGCCGTACACGGCCAGCGCTGGGAGTAGCCCCCTCGTTGATGACTCTGCGGGTACCAGGCTGTCTACTCGTACTTTTCCCTGATAGCCGCAGAATCAACGTAACGCCAGGCCCGCCCGCCGGTGCGCTACGATCCGCGGCGTGTACTCACGATTGGCGGCGGCGGCCGTGTGCGCGGTCTTGGCGACGGCATGCTCGACGACTACGCAGGATTCGAGTGTGCACCTGAAGTTCGGGCAGAGCGCCCACGTCACCGACGAGCAGGGCGCAGCGGAGCTGACGGTCGACAGCCTCGACACGGCGGATCCCGCCGACTTCCAACAACTCGAGGACGCCTCGAAGTACACCGACAAAACCGGGTATTACGTGCACTACACGCTCACCAAGGTGGACGGCCCGCAGCCGGAGAGCATCGACTCGTTGTACGTCAGCAACGGCGACGACTACCTCACCCGCCTGACCGTGTTCGCCCCGTTGCGCTTTACCGGCGACCTCAACCACCCGTTCGACAACAACAAGTTCAACTGCGAACCGGCGTCCCCCGTCGACTTCAAGGAGGCCTCCGTCGGCGAGCAGATTTCCGGCTGCCAGATCTTCTTGGCCGACAACGGTGCCGCGCCGCCGGCCCGGGTGATCTGGGATCCGAAGAACCGGCACAGCGAGATGGTGACCTGGACGCCTTAATCCGTGGCGAAAGTCATTCGGATAGCTGGAATTCCACCATCGCGGCCAGGGTGTCGATCGCCTCGTGCAGCACCGCCAGCCGGTCGGCCACCGACGGCGCCGCCAGCACCGCATAGCGGTCGGCGGGACCGATCGGGATCCGAGTCGCCAACGAGTACAACCGCTTTCCGGCCTCGCCGGTGCCGCTGAACATCAGCTCGCGGGCCGGCAACCGGAGGCCGCGGGCGGTCGCGATCCGCTCCAGCAGCGCATAGCCGCGGTCCTCCACCTCGCTCAGCGCCGCCGCGCCGACCGGGGGGCCCGGCTCGTCGGGCCAAATAGCCGCGGCAGCCCGCGGATACGGGTCATCCGGCAACCACTCGGCCACCCGCAGCCGCTCCCCCATCCGGCTGCGCAGCACGTAGCGGCCGAGCCCGAGCTTGCGGTGCTCGGTGATGGTGGCGAGCACCCCGACATCGCAGCGTTCATCGCCGCCGCCGACTTCGCGGCCGCGGGCGATCAGCACCACCCCAAAGCGGCGGTCGCCACGCAGGCAGTCGCTCACCAGGTCGCGGTAGCGCGGCTCGAAGATCCGCAGCGGCAGTTCCTCGTTGGGCAGCAGCGCCGACTCGAGGGGGAACATCGGCAAGCCAAAAAGTTGCACGGCTACAGGTCCAATTCTCCGACCAGCGCATCGACCACCGCGCGCAGGTCACCGTCGTGTTCCTCGGCGACCCGCCGCTGCCGCTGATACGACGCGCCGACCCGGTAGATGTCCGCGACCGCGGCCAACTCGTCGACGCAGTGCAGGGTTTTGGCCACCGGCTCCAGGCGGGTCAGCAGGTCGTCGAGATCGTCGGTGACCAGCCGCTCGTTGCTGTCGGCGTCCAAGATGATCACCGCGTCCAGCCCGTACCGGGCCGCCCGCCACTTGTTTTCCTGGACATGCCAGGGCGGCATGGTCGGCAGCGTCTCACCGGCGTCGAGCCGGCGGTCCAAATCCACCACCAGGCAATGGGTCAACGCCACCAGCGCGCCGAGCTCCCGCAGATTGGACACCCCGTCGCAGACCCGCACCTCCAGGGTGCCCAGATGCGGCGAAGGCCTGATGTCCCAACGGATCTCGTTCATGTGATCGATGATCCCGGTCTTCTTCTGGTCGTGCACGAAGCGTTCGAACTGGCGCCAGGTCTGAAACTGGAACGGCAACCCGGCGGTGGGCAGCTGCTGAAACATCATCGCGCGATTGCTGGCGTAGCCGGTGTCCTCACCACCCCACCACGGCGAGGACGCGGACAGCGCCAGCAGATGCGGGTAGTAGTTCAGCAGCGACGACATGATCGGCATCGCCTTGTGCGCCGAGCGGATTCCGACGTGCACGTGCACCCCCCAGATCAGCATCTGCCGACCCCACCACTGGGTGCGCTTGATCAGCTCGGCGTAGCGGGGCGCGTCGGTGAGTTGCTGTGCGGACCACTGCGCAAACGGGTGGGTGCCCGCGCAGAACAACTCCATGCCGCGGCCCTGCACGATCTGGCGGGCGGTGCTCAGCGTGCCGCGCAGGTCCTCCACCGCCTGCCCGGTGCACTCGCACACCCCGCTGACGACCTCGACGGTGTTGCGCAGCAATTCCTTGTGCACGTGCGGGTTCTCGCCGATCTCGGCGATGACCGCGGCCGCCTCGTTGCTCAGGTCGCGGGTTGCCGCGTCGACGAGCGCGAACTCCCATTCCACCCCGACCGTCGGCCGGGCCGAGCCGGCGAAATCGATATGGGCGGGTGCCCTGCTGGTCGGCGTGCTAGCCGGACCCAATGACACCGCACGCCACCCGCTTACCGGCGTCACCGGTGGACATCGTCATCTCGTCGGGCCCGGGTGAGCCGTTGACCTGGGTGTAGCGCTCCGGCGGAATGTTGGCGAAGTTGTCCGCGCCGCCGTGGATGACCAGCGCGGTGCCGTCCCCTCCGGTCAGGTCCTCCTTGGTGAACGCGTCGGTGGTGGTCACCAGCAGCGCGGCACCGTCCTTGCGGACCTGCAGCGAGGTCAGGTCGCCGCTGGCCGGCTCGCCGGTGTGCCCGGGTGCCTGGTAGTGCCCGCCGGCCGAGTTGAAGTCGCCGGGCGCGCCACCGGTCGGCGCCACCGAGTTGGCCTCACACTTGCCCACCTTGTGGATGTGCATGCCGTGGAAGCCGGGGCTCAGCTGGCCCAAACCGGTGGTCGTGACGGTGACTTTGACGTAGCCGGCCTCGAATTCGAACTTGGCGGTGGCGACGTCGGTGCCGTCGGGCGTCTTCAGGTGGGTGGTCAGGGTCTCCGGGGCGACCGGCCCGCCGGGCTCCGCCGACGACTCCGAGGGCGCCGGCGACCCGGTCCAGACCGACGGCGTGGTTCCCGGTGTGTCCGACGGCGGCTGGTTGGGGCTGCAGGCGCTGAGCAGCGCGACCGGAGCGGCGAACAGGACGGCGGCGAGAGTTTTGCGATGACCGGGCGTGACCATGCCGGATAGCCTAGCCTGGCGGCATCGGCGGTTGGCCTCAACCCGCCTTAGCTGGCCACCACCACGATGACGCCCGGCGGTTGATCGGCGACGTCCGGGTCGCCGATGCGGGGCTCCACCGGCGCGTGCAGCAGCTTGCCCACCGCCTCCGCGGACTCTTTCTCGCCGGGATTCTTGGCGTCGTAGTACACCGTGGTGACCGACACGTCGGTCAACGTCATGTTCCCGGTCTCGGTGACCGTCCAGCCGGCGTCCTTGAGCCGGTCGGCGGTCTGCCCGGCCAGGCCTTCCTGGCCGGAGATGTTGTACACCCGGATGTCGGCCTTGGGCGCGGCCTTTTTCGACGACGGGGTCGCCGAGGTGGTGACGGTTGTCACGGTGGTCGCCGACGTGTCGTCGTCGCCGCTGTCACTGGAGCTCATCGCCTGGAACCCGACCAGCAAGAAGATGACGCCCAGAAATAGCAGCACCATCACCATGGCGCGCAATGGCAGCCCGGAGGAGTCGGGGACGCGCTCGTTCATCGAGCCCACTGTATCGGGGAGTTGATCAGAACCCGAAAACCCAGCGCGTGATCAGGGCACCTCGAAGCCCAGGCGACGCGCGGCTTTCGCTTTTTGTCGACTGGCCCGCAGCCGCCGCAGCCGTTTGACCAGCATCGGGTCGGCGGCCAACGCTTCGGGACGGTCCACCAGCGCGTTGAGCACCTGGTAGTAGCGCGTCGCCGACATGGAGAACAACTCTTTGATCGCTTCTTCCTTGGCGCCCGCGTATTTCCACCACTGCCGCTCGAAGGCCAGGATGTCGTGTTCACGACGGGTTAGCCCATCAATGATTTCAGAGTCGTCCCCCGATCGATTAGCCCGCGCCATAGCGCCGTCCATATCGCTCCCCTGGACCCTTCCCCGAATTCTTGAATGACCTTCAAATGTGGTGCCGCAACGTCGGCGGGTTACGGCGAACATTCAACCACGGCTGCAGGTGTTGGGCCGGAACCCCGCCCCGCGAGTCGGCGGACTCGATGAATTGCTGGCCGCCTAAGCTTGCCGGTCATGGCAGTCGTTCCCATCCGCATTGTGGGAGATCCCGTCCTGCACACCCCGACGACACCGGTGCCGGTCGGCGCCGACGGTTCGCTGCCGGCGGATGTCGGCGAGCTGATCACCACGTTGTACGAAACCATGGATGCCGCCAACGGCGTCGGGCTGGCAGCCAACCAGATCGGGGTGGGGCTGCGGCTGTTCGTCTACGACTGTCCCGACGACCGCGGCACCGCGGCGCGGCGGCGCGGCGTGGTGATCAACCCGGTGCTGGAAACCTCCGAGATCCCCGAGACCATGCCCGACCCCGACCACGACGACGAGGGCTGCCTGTCGGTGCCCGGCGAGTCGTTCCCGACCGGGCGCGCGACGTGGGCGAAAGTCACCGGGCTCGACGCCGACGGCAGCGCGATCACCCTGGAGGGCAGCGGACTGTTCGCCCGGATGTTGCAGCACGAGACCGGGCACCTCGACGGGTTCTTGTACCTGGACCGGCTGATCGGCCGGCACGCCCGCAGCGCCAAGCGCGCGGTCAAATCGCACGGCTGGGGGGTCCCCGGCCTGTCGTGGATGCCGGGCGAGGTGCCCGACCCGTTCGGCCACTGATATGACCGACCTGCCCGACGTCGGCACGCGGGTTAGCCTGCGTTACCTGCGGCCCGCGGGGTCCGACCCGCCGATGGGCGACGTGGTCGGGTATCTGGTCGAGGTCGGCCCGCGGGTGCGGGTGCAGACCCGCGACGGCGACCTGCACGAGTTCCGGCGCGACGACGTGCTGTACGTGCGCCGGCTCACCGACCGTCCGGTGAAGAACTCGCAGATCCGGGCGGTGGAGCAGGCGGCCGGGTTGGCCTGGCCCGGGGTCGAACACCGGTGGCTGGACGGTTGGCTGCTGCGCGCCGGCCACGGATGCACCCTGCGGGCGAATTCGGCTGTCCCCCTGGACTTGTTCGCGCACACCAGCACCATCCCGGCGATCGTCGACTGGTATGCGCAGCGCGACCTGGCACCCTGGCTGGCGGTGCCCGAGCGGCTGCTGCGGCTGCCCGAGGAGCTGCCCGCCGCCTGCGAAACCCGCACCCTGGTAGCCGACTCGGACGTCGGTACGGTCGGCACCGAGGTCACGCTGTCGCCGGAACCGGACGCCGACTGGCTGGCCGGCTACCGGCGCGACGTGCCGGTCGAGGTGTTGACCGCGGTCGCCGACGGCGAGGTGGTGTTCGGCGCCCGGGCGGGTGTGGCCATCGGGCGGGCCGCGGTGACCCTTGCCCCCGACGGGCAGCCGTGGGTGGGGGTGTCGGAGCTGCGGGTGGCCGCCGAGCAGCGCCGGCGCGGGCATGCCCGGGCGCTGTGCGCCGCACTGCTGTCCTGGGGCCGCGACCGCGGCGCCACCCGGGCCTACGTGCAGGTGCGCAGCGACGACCAGGACGCCGTCCAATTCTTCGAGTCGCTCGGGTTCACCGGCCAGCACCGCAGCCGCTACCTCGATGCGCGGCTGCTGGCCTCGTAAGGTGTGGGCATGCCCGACGACACCTTGCGGCTGGCCACCTGGAATGTGAACTCGATCCGCACCCGGGTGGGCCGCGTCGTCGACTGGCTGGCCCGCGCGGAGGTCGACGTGCTGGCGATGCAGGAAACCAAATGCACCGACGACCAGTTCCCCACCCTGCCGTTTCACGAACTCGGTTATGAGGTCGCCCATGTCGGCGTCAACCAGTGGAACGGGGTGGCCATCGCGTCCCGGGTCGGCCTCGACGACGTCCAGATCGGGTTTGACGGCCAACCCACCTGGAGCAGCAAGCCCGAGCTGGCGGCCACCGCCGAAGCCCGCGCCCTGGCCGCCACCTGCGCCGGGGTACGGGTGTGGAGCCTGTATGTGCCCAACGGGCGCGCCCTGACCGACCCGCATTACACCTACAAGCTGGATTGGCTTGCCGCGCTGCGGGTTAGCGCCGAGGACTGGCTGCGCGACGACCCGTCGGCACCGATCGCGCTGGTCGGCGACTGGAACATCGCCCCCCAGGACGACGACGTGTGGAGCATGGAGTTCTTCGCCGGCGCCACCCACGTCTCCGAGCCGGAACGCAAGGCGTTCAACGCCATCGTGGAGGCCCAATTCGTCGACGTGGTCCGGCCGTTCACGCCCGGCCCGGGTGTGTACACCTACTGGGACTACACCCAGCTGCGCTTCCCGAAGCGGCAAGGCATGCGCATCGACTTCATTCTGGGGTCACCGGCGCTGGCCGAGCGGGTCACCCATGCCGAGATTGTCCGCGACGAGCGGAAGGGGAAGGCGCCCAGCGATCATGCGCCGGTACTGGTGGAGCTGCGCCGCCACTGATCCGCGGCGCCGCGCCGGCAGCCGGCTTCAGCTGCGGCGTCGACAGTGACGCCAGTTTCACGCCGGCCGGCCAGGCAAAGAACGCCGCGACGAACACCGCCAGGGCGCCCAGGATCACCGGGCCGAACAGCAGCGGCAGCTGGGCCATGGCAGCGGCCAGATAGCGGTAGCACAGCAGCAGGATCGCCAAGAACGTCGCTCCCCCGGCGACCAGCCCGATGCGCCGCGCGCCCCAGCCGCGCTGCGGATCCCGCACCGCGGCCTCCACGGTCAGGCACAGCACGGCGCCGGCCACCAGGTCGACGCCGTAGTGGTAGCCGAACCCCAGCGTCGCGGCCACGGTGGCCGCCAGCCACACCGCACCACCCCACCGCAGCTGGCGGGGCCCGCGGCGGGAATGGATGAAGACCAGCAGCGCCCACCCGACGTGCATGGAGGGCATGCAGTTGCGGGGGGTGACGTCGTCGAACGGCAGCGCGTGCGGCGCAAAGCCGGCCGGCGGCAGGATGTGCGGCCAGTAGTTGGCGATTTGCCAGCCGTGGCCGTCGGCGCCGAACGCATAGATCGGGCCGACCACCGGAAACACCAGATAGATCAGCGGACCGATCAAGCCCAGCACCATGAAGGTCCGCATCAGGTGATGCCGCGGCCAGCCGTCGACGGTGACGTTGCGCAACTGGTAGACCGCGACCACCATCGCCGCCACCGGCAACTCGATGTACACCCAGTGCAGCACCGCGTACGGGATCGGACCGGCCGCGTCGATCACCCGGCCGACCAGCCACGACGGCTGGGCGAAGGCGTGGTCGGCCAGCATTGCGTACTCGTCGAGCACCCGGGGCCGGCTGATCGCGGTGATCCGCAGCCAGGTGTCGGCGGCCTTGCTGGCCACGATCAGCAACATCCCCCACCCGGCCGCGCCCAGCGCGGCACGGCGTTCGGTACCCGACCAGCGCAGCCCGGCCAGCACCGCCAGCCCGGTGAGCACGATCAACGGCCCGTTGCCGATGGTCAGTGCACCGCCCCGCAGCACCCGCTCGGCGGCGAACACGGCGTCCACGCCGGCCGCCAGGCCCAGCGCCACCAGGCGGTGCCGGTTGGTCAGCCCCACCAGGGCCAGCCCCAACCCGGCCCACGGCAACGTCGCGGACTTCGGGGTGGCGACGTAGTCGCTGATCAGGCTGTGCAGCGGCCCCTGAAAGCCGCGGTGGACCGCGGCGATTTGCAGCCCGATCAGCAGCGCCGAGACCGCGGCGACGACGGCCGTCGCACCCATCCGGGTCGACGGCGGAGGACGCTTTCCGCGCCCCACCTCGCTCATCAGCATCTACAGATCGTAAACGGCGGATGAACCGCAAGCGGGTATTGCCGAACCAGGAGCTAAACGACGCGGGTGCCCCCGAATATGTGAGTGCGGTGTGAGTCTGCCCGGCGTTCATCGCCAAGGTGCGCGAAAACGCTTAAGATGGTCTGTCTATGAACTTTGCTCGTTTGAGCGTCACCTGCGTACGGGTGTGCAGCGTCGCGCCGGCCCGATGTGCAGGGCGTCAACCACGGCGCAGGGAGCGATGATGAACGCCGTCAACGGGGCGGTAAGCAAGCTGGGCCGGGCGGCGGGACGCGCGGCGACGATGACCACCGAGGCCGCCGGCGCCATCGGCGGCGCCGCGGTCAACGGCGTGGTCGGTGCGGTGACCGGGGCGGCCGCCGGGGTGCAGCGCGGCATCGGCAGCGGCAGCCACTCAACGCCGGCGGCCGCGCTGACGCTGGGTGCGCTCGGCGTGGTCGGGCTGGTCGAATGGCCGGTGCTGTTGACCGTCGGCGGCGCGGCGTTGCTGCTGCGGCAGCTGAACCGGCGGCCCGACGACGCGGCCCCGGCCCAGACCGCCCCGGCCAAAACCACCGCCAAAGCCCCAGCCAAGCGCGCTGCCGCGCCCGCCAAGGCGACGAAATCCACCAACTCCCAGCGGCCGCGGCAGAGCGGCCGGGCCAAGTCGCCGGCGACGCGGCGACCGCGCGCCAGCAAGTAGATTGGCGGAAGTGGGTACCGGCCAAACTTTGCGCACCTCATTTCCCCTCCGCGCAGTCGCGACGTGCATCCAGACCACATCTGCCTTGGCCGGCGCCACCATGCAGACCGCGGCGACTGCCGCCGGAGCCGTCGGGGCGTTGGCGTCTGCCGGCGTCGACTTGGCCACCCTGCCGGTCCGCGAAGCCAGCAAGGCACTGTCCGGGGATAGTCCCGGCTCGCCGCTGTCGCGGCGCTGTTGGCGCGGCCACCACCGGGCCTGGATCGAGGTGCGCGGCCTCAATGGCCCCGGCGGCCGGGAGCTGGGGCCGGCGGTGCTCGACGCGGTCCGGGCCCACCCCGGAGTCACCACCGCCCAGCTGAACTATCCGCTGTCCCGGGTCGTGGTCGGCCTCGACGATGTCCGGACGTCGCTGCGTGATCTGGTCCGGGTGGTCGCCGACGCCGAAAAGCGGCCCCGCGCCGTCGCCGACGAGGAGGCCGAGCGGCGCCCCACCCGCGCTCCCAGCCTGCCCGGCGACGGCCTGGAGTTGGCGGCCCGCGCGATGACGCTGGGCGCCAACGCCGCCGGGTTGGGGGTCGCACTGGTCGGCCGGGCCCTGCGGTTGCCCGGGTTGCCGGTGAGCGTCGAGGCGGCCGTGGTGGCCGTCGACTACCAGCCGCGGCTGCGTCGCCTGCTCGAGGAGCGCCTCGGCACCGCGGCGACCGACACCGTGTTGACCCTGGCCATGGCCGCCGCGCACACCGTCAACCTGGCGCCGGCGTCGCTGGCGGTGGACGTGCTGATGGAGACGCTCAAGACCGCCGAGGCCCGGGCCGAGGCCCGGGCCTGGCGTCGGCACGAACCGGCACTGGCCCGCCACGCCGAGCACCCGGCGGTCGACGCGCCGGCCCGCCCGGCGCCGCCGGCCGCCGGTCCGGTGGAGCGGCACGCCGAGCGCAGCGCCTGGCTGCAGGCGATCGCCGCGGCCGTGGTCGGCGCCGCCACCCGCAACGTCGACATGGCCGGCACCGCGGCCTTGGTGAGCGTCCCCAAGGCTGCCCGCGCCACCCGGGAATCGTTCGCGGCGACTCTGGGCCGGGGGCTGGCCGACCAGCACGCGGTGCTGCCGCTGCGACCGAAGAGTTTGCGCCTGCTGGACCGTGTCGAAGTGGTCGTCATCGATCCGCGGGTGTTGTGGGACACCAAGTTACGGGTGGTGCGGGTCCGCGGCGCCGGGGAGCGGGAGCTGGCCACCGTGTGGGACCACGCCCAGGCGCAGCTGCTGGCCAACGGGCTGCAACCGGGCTGGCACCGCGTCGCCGACCTGGCCGCCGAGGCGCTGTTCCAGCCCGCCCACCACCCGTGGGCGTCGGCGGTGGTGGCCGAGGCGCACCGGGCCGGCGTGGAGGTGGTGTCCGTCGACGTCGACGCCCTCGGCGAGCTGCGGCCGACCTTCGACGACATCCGCCCGCTGCCCAACGGGTCGATCGATGCGGCACTGGTCGCCGCGGTGCGCAGCTACCAGCAGCAGGGGCACACCGTGGCGGTGCTGTCCTCGGCGGCGGTGCAGGCGCTTTCGACCGCCGATGTGGCGCTGGGCATCACCGCGGCCGACGGCCCGCCGCCGTGGTGCGCGGGCTTGATCCTGCCGGATCTGGCCGCGGCGTGGCGGGTCCTGCACGCCCTGCCCGCCGCCCGCGCGGCCAGCCGACGCGGCGTCGAGATCTCCGCCGGCGCATCGGCGTTGGGGGCGCTGCTGATGCTGCCCGGGGTGCGCGGCCGCGGTCCCGGACCGGTGACCACCGGCGCGGCGGCCGGCGCGCTGTCCGGATATTGGCTGGGCCGCCAGGTGGTCAACGCCGCCGCGCCGCGCCCGGCCGCCGTGCACGAATGGCACGCCATGTCGGTGGACCAGGTCCGCCAGCTGTTGCCCACGCCCCAGCCCGAGCCGCCGGTAGCGGCCCAGCATCCGCCGGTGGCCGCCGCCGCGCTGGCCGCGGTCGGGGTGGCCCGCCGCGGCGCCGCGCTCACCGCGCCGCCGCGCACGGCGACCTGGCAGTTCGTCAAGGCGGTGCGCGCCGAATTGGCCGATCCGATGACCCCGGTGCTGGCGCTGGGCGCGGCGGCCAGCGCGGTGTTGGGGTCACCGGTGGACGCGGTGCTGGTGGGTTCGGTGTTGGGCGCCAACGCCGTTCTGGCCGCCGCGCAGCGGCTCAACGCCGAGCGCCGGCTCAACGTGTTGCTGACCCAGCAGATTCCGGCGGCCCGCAAAGTGGTGTCGGCCGGGGTGTACGCCGAGGCCGTCGCCGAAGATCTGCAACCCGGCGACATCATCGAGGTGCGCTCCCACGAGGTGGTGCCGGCCGACGGCCGGTTGATCGAGGCCATCGACCTGGAGGTCGACGAATCGTCGCTGACCGGTGAGTCGCTGTCGGTGACCAAACAAACCGACGCCACGCCGGGCGCCGATTTGGCCGACCGGCACTGCATGCTGTTCGCCGGGACCACCGTGGTGGCCGGCACCGCCGTCGCGGTGGTGACCGCCGCCGGCGGCGACACCCACGCCCGCCGCGCCGCCGAATTGGTGACCGGCGACCAGCAGGCCGTCGGGCTGCAGCACCAGCTGAGCCTGCTCACCAAGCAGGCCTGGCGGGTCAGCCTGGCCGGCGGCGCCCTGGTCAGCGGCCTGGGCTTGCTGCGCCGCACCGGGCTGCGTCAGGCGGTGGCCAGCGGCATCGCGGTCAGCGTCGCGGCGATCCCCGAAGGGCTGCCGCTGGTGGCCACCCTCGCCCAGCAGGCCTCGGCGCGTCGGTTGACGAATTCCGGTGCGCTGGTGCGGGTCCCGCGCGCGGTGGAGGCGCTGGGCCGCGTCGACGTGGTGTGTTTCGACAAGACCGGAACGCTGAGCCAGAACCGGCTGCGGGTCGCGCAGGTCCATCCCGCGCCGCACCACTCCCGGGAAGAGGTGCTGCGGTGCGCGGCGCACGCCACCCCGGCCACCGCCGGCGGACGCCACGTGCACGCCACCGACACCGCGATCGCCGAAGCGGCGCTGTCGGTGAACGGCTCGGATCCCATCCCGGAATCCCCGGCGCATCTGCCGTTCCGGTCCGGCCGGCCGTTCTCGGCGTCGGTGACCGGGGCCGAGCTGACCGTCAAGGGTGCCCCGGAGGTGGTGCTGGCCAGCTGCGGCCGGGTGAACCCGGCCATCAAGCGCGCGGTGGCCGGGCTGGCCGCCGACGGGTTGCGGGTGATCGCGGTGGCGCGGCGGCGGCTCACCGCCGCACAAATGCGGGCGTTGGGCGACGATCCGGAGCCCGACGCCATCGCCGAACTGTGCGACGCGGGGCTGTCGCTGGTCGGGCTGCTCGGCTTGTCCGACACCCCGCGCGACACCGCCGCCGAGTTGCTGGCCGAGCTGCAGCAGGCCCAGATCCCGGTGCGGCTGATCACCGGCGACCACCCGATCACCGCCACCGCGGTGGCCCGCGAGCTAGGCGTGCCGGTCACCGCCGAGCAGGTGATCAGCGGCACCGAGTGGGAGGCGTTGTCGCGCAAAGACCAGGAGCGGGCGGTCACCGAGCGGGTGGTGTTCGCCCGGATGTCCCCGGAGAACAAGGTGCAGATCGTGCAGACGCTGGAACGCACCGGCCGGGTGTGCGCGATGGTCGGCGACGGCGCCAACGACGCGGCCGCGATCCGCGCGGCCACCGTCGGGATCGGCGTGGTCGCGCACGGCAGTGACCCGGCCCGCACCGCCGCCGACGTGGTGCTGCTCGACGGCCGCATCGAGGCGCTGATGGATGCCCTCGAGGAGGGCCGCCAGCTGTGGCAGCGGGTGCAGGCCGCGGTGTCGGTGCTGCTCGGCGGCAACGCCGGCGAGGTGGGGTTCGCGATCGTGGGCAGCGCGATCACCGGGCGCTCCCCGCTGAACACCCGCCAGCTGCTGCTGGTGAACATGCTGACCGACGCGCTGCCGGCCACCGCCCTGGCGGTCAGCGCACCGAGCGGGCCGGCCCCCACCGGCGCCCGCGGCCCGGACCCGGCCGCGTTGTGGCGCACCGTCGCGGTGCGCGGCGCCACCACGGCGGGGGCGGCGGTGACGGCGTGGGCGCTGGCCTCGGTCACCGGGCGGCCCCGGCGCGCGGCCACCGTCGCGTTGGTGGCGCTGGTCTCCGCGCAGCTGGGCCAGACCCTGCTGGATTCCCACGACCGGCTGGTGGTGCTCACCGCGGTCGGTTCGCTGGGCGCGATGGCCACCCTGATCAGCATTCCCGGGGTGTCGCAGCTGCTGGGCTGCACGCCGCTGGGCCCGGTGGGCTGGACGCAGGCGTTGGGCACCGCCGCCGCGGCCACCGCCGCGGCGGCGGTGCTGCCCCGGCTGGTGACCGGCCCCGCCGCGGAGGAGCGGCGCGACGACGCCGACACCGCACCCGAGCCCGCCGCCGGCGACGCCAGCACCAACGGCGCGGGACCGGCGACCAACGGGTCGGCCCCGGCGCCGGTGGTCGAGCTGCGTCCGAACCTGGCCATGACATCCCCGCTACCGGAAGGCGAATGATGGTCGAGAAGAAGTCAGGCCGCGGTACCTCCCAGCGCGAAGCCGTCGCGCATATCCGCGCCGGTGAAACGTTCGCGGTGAACCTGCCGCTGCTGGGCAAGGTGACGGTGCCGCGGCCCGACCAGCTGGCCTACTACGGCGGATTGCTGGCGTTGGCCGCCTTCGAGATCATCGACTGGCCGGTCGCCATCGCGGTGGCCGCCGGGCACATCCTGGCCCAAAACCACCACAACCAGCTGCTGGAGCAGTTCGGCGAGGCCCTCGAGGAGGCCTGACCGGCTGGTGCCGTACCCTCCTACCCCCGCCCAGATCGACGCCAGCGCGAGGTCCTCTCGGACGTTCTCGCGCTGGCGTCGATTTCGGTGAGCTGGGCTGGGTGCGGGCGGCGGGCCTCAGTCGTCGACCGAGAGCACCCCGACCCGCCACAGCAGGGCGTAGAGCTGGTGCAGCGGAACGCTGAGCAGCCGGGTCGTCATATCCACCACGGGGTCAGACATGGTGCTGACCGCCTGGCGGTCCAGCTTGTGCAGCGCCTTCTTGGCCGGGCGGACCGGCTGCACGGGCGCTGTGATGTCGGTGTAAGCAATCGCAACCATGGTTGCCTCCTAGTGGACAAAATCCGGGAAGTACTTCAGGAAGCGGCACCGGTTGTCACGGAAGGGATCCGCACACGCCAGCGGGTAGGCCCTGCTCAGGCGATGAACGCCTTGCGGTTACCTGTCCAGGAGCGATTGCTCAGCTGATTGCGGCGCGCGACCGATCGGTTCGGGACGACACGGACGCCGGATATCGGCACGGACTATCACTGGAACTCACTCGTCCCTCACCTCCTCTCGGTCGCGACGCGTGGCTACGCGCCATGGTTCACACGGCAGGAGGCGGACCCGGCGATCGCCGGAAGAGCCGCACCCCTCTCGTCAGAGCTTCGGCACTACACGGCGTGATCCGGGAATCCCGGAAGCCACTTGGGCTCAACCCTTAAGCCGGGAGGAGCTGTCCTGACCCGGGGCGTCTTTCGACGTTCGGGGTCAGTGGCCTATGTCCGTGTAGCCGCCTCACCTAACGAGGTGCTTGCCGTTCCATACTGCATCAGGGTGCCACCCGGGTCAATCCGAATCGCCGTGAACCCACTGTGAACCCGCTGTGAGGGCGGCGGGTCAGCCGGCGGGCCGCACCTCGGTCGCGTACCGACCGGGCGAGACCAGGGAGGTCAGCGCGCCGAGCACCATCATCAGGGTGGCGGCCAGGAACACCACCACCAGCCCGGTGTGGAACGGCCCGGAGATCAGCAACGGGAAGAAGGTGTGCCCGGTCAGCACGTCGGCCTGCACGCCCGGCCGCTGCAGGGCCCCCGACGGCGCCAACAGTTCAGCGATCGGGTTGTAGCCCAGGAACGCGGCGAACAGGCTGCCCACCGGCGGGGTGTGGGCCACCTGGTCGGCGATACCGGCCGGCACCCCGTGCTCGCGCAGCCCCGAGTTCATCGCGCCCGGAAGCGAATTGGCCAACCCGACGATCATCAGCGAGAAGAACACCCCGATCGACAGCGACATGCCGGCGCTGAACACGGTGGCCCGCACCCCCGATGCCGAGCCGCGGTGGTCGGCCGGAACGCTGGACATGATCACCGCGGCGTTGGGCGCGGTGAACACGCCCCCGCCGAGGCCGTTGAGGAACACCAGCACCGCGAACAACCAGTAGGGGAAGTTCACCGGGATCAGGATCAGCGCCACGAACGTGGTGGCCGCCGCCAGCATCCCGCCGACGGTGAACGGGCGGGCCCCCCACCGGTCGGACAGCGCCCCGGACAGCGGACCGGCCAGCAGGAAACCGCAGGTCATCGGCAGCAGGTAAATCCCCGACCACAGCGGGGTCGATTCGTAGCTGTAACCGTGCAGCGGCAGCCAGATGCCCTGCAGCCAGATGATCAGCATGAACTGCAAACCGCCGCTGCCCACCGCCGACATCAGCGCGGCCACGTTGCCGAAAGCGAAGGCCCTGTTCTTGAACAGCCGCACGTCGAGCATCGGGTAGCGCACCCGCAACTCGATCACGCTGAACACCGCGATCGCGGCCACCCCCAGCGCAAGCGCGCCCAGCACCCACGGGTTGGTCCATCCGGTCGGCGAATCCCCGTGCGGCTGAATGCTGTAGGTGATGGCGGTGAGCAGCACGGTCAATCCCACCCCCAGGGTGGCGGTGCCGGCCCAGTCCAGCCGCCCCGGGCTTCGCTCGCCCAGCTCGTGCAGTGACCGCATCGACCAGATGCTGCCCAGCACGCCGATCGGCACCCCGACCCAGAAGATGGCCCGCCAGTCCCACTCCGAGAGCGCCCCGCCCAGCAACAGCCCGAGAAACGAGCCGGCCACCGCGGCGACCTGGTTGATGCCCAGCGCCATGCCACGCTGGTTCGCCGGGAACGCGTCGGTGAGGATCGCCCCCGACGACGCCATCAGCATGGCGCCGCCGACGCCTTGGACCACCCGCCACGCGATCAGCCAGACCGCGCCGGGGCCGAGGTGGAACGGATCCACCGATAGCGCCACCGCGCCGACGGTGAACAGGGCGAATCCCAGGTTGTAGATGCGCACCCGGCCGAACATGTCGCCCAGCCGCCCGAAGAGCACCACCAGCACCGCGGAGACCAGCAGGTAGCCCATCAACATCCACAGCAGGTAGCTGACGTTGGACGGGTCCAGCGGGTTGAGCCCGATGCCGCGGAAGATCGCCGGCAGTGAAATCAACACGATCGACGAGTTGATGGTCGCCATCAGCACACCCAGCGTGGTGTTGGACAGCGCAACCCACTTGTAAAACGGGTGGTCGTGGTCGTAGGCCAGCCGGCGACGCGCGGTCGCGACGGCACCGGAGTCGACCGTCGACGGGTCGGCGCCGGGCGGTGTTGTCGGGATCTCAATCGTCATCGGGTCACCACAAAACGCATATATTAGCTATGCAAATGATTTCGGTCTAATTCTTGCCCCCACGGGCCTGCAGCGCAGCGGTCCGCTGCGCTAGCGTGGGAACGGTCCGCCCGACAACCACGGGAGCGTGCGCGAAGCGCGCTGAGAGGACGGCTAAGGGCGCCGTCGACCGTACGAACCTGACCGGGTAATGCCGGCGTAGGGAGAGAGTTATGACCGATTTGGCTGTATCCCCGTCCGTGACCACCGGACCCATCCCGTACAGCACCAAGCACTACCACGAGTTGGAGGTCCGCGGTACTTCGCCTCTCAAGGTGCCGTTCCGGCGGGTCAACCTCACCAACGGGGAACACTTCGACCTCTACGACACCTCCGGGCCCTACACCGACCCCGACGCGGTGATCGACGTGCACGCCGGGCTGCCGCCGCGGCCGGGGGTGGTGCGCGACCGCGGCACCCAGCTGCAGCGGGCCCAGGCCGGTGAGATCACCGCCGAGATGGCCTACATCGCCGCCCGCGAAGGCCTGCCCGCCGAACTGGTCCGCGACGAGGTGGCCCGCGGCCGCGCGGTGATCCCGGCCAACCACAACCACCCCGAGATCGAGCCGATGATCATCGGCAAGGCGTTCGCGGTGAAGGTCAACGCCAATATCGGCAACAGTGCGGTCACCTCCTCGATCGCCGAAGAGGTCGACAAGATGGTGTGGGCCACCCGGTGGGGGGCCGACACCATCATGGACCTGTCCACCGGCAAGGACATCCACGAGACCCGGGAATGGATCCTGCGCAACTCCCCGGTGCCGGTCGGCACCGTGCCGATCTACCAGGCGCTGGAGAAGGTCAACGGCGACCCCACCAAGTTGACCTGGGAGATCTACCGCGACACCGTGATCGAGCAGTGCGAGCAGGGCGTGGACTACATGACCGTGCACGCCGGGGTGCTGCTGCGGTATGTGCCGCTGACCGCCAAGCGGGTCACCGGCATCGTGTCCCGCGGCGGGTCGATCATGGCCTCGTGGTGCCTGTCGCGGCACCAGGAATCGTTCCTGTACACCCACTTCGAGGAGCTCGCCGACATCCTGGCCAGCTATGACGTCACCTTCTCGCTCGGCGACGGGCTGCGGCCGGGATCGATCGCCGACGCCAACGACGAGGCGCAGTTCGCCGAGCTGCGCACCCTGGGCGAGCTCACCAAGATCGCGAAATCCCGTGGCGCCCAGGTGATGATCGAAGGCCCCGGCCACGTGCCGATGCACAAGATCGTGGAAAACGTGCGGCTGGAAGAGGAATGGTGCGACGAGGCGCCGTTCTACACGCTGGGCCCGCTGGCCACCGACATCGCCCCCGCCTATGACCACATCACCTCGGCGATCGGCGCGGCGATCATCGCCCAGGCCGGCACCGCGATGCTGTGCTACGTCACGCCCAAGGAACACCTGGGGTTGCCGGACCGCAAGGACGTCAAGGACGGGGTGATCGCCTACAAGATCGCCGCGCACGCCGCCGATTTGGCCAAGGGGCACCCGCGGGCGCAGGACCGCGACGACGCCCTGAGCAAGGCGCGATTCGAATTCCGGTGGTACGACCAGTTCGCGCTGTCGCTCGACCCGGACACCGCCCGCGAATTCCACGACGAAACGCTGCCGGCCGAGCCGGCCAAGTCCGCGCACTTCTGCTCGATGTGCGGGCCGAAGTTCTGCTCGATGCGGATCAGCCAGGACGTGCGGGACTACGCGGCCGAACACGGGTTGGAGTCCGAGGACGACATCGAGGCGGCGCTGTCGATGGGGATGGCGGAGAAGTCGGCCGAGTTCGCCGAGCACGGCAACCGGGTGTATCTGCCGATTTCCCAGTGACGTTGCTGCCGCTGCCCGCGCCGGGGGCCACCCCGGCGCGGGTGCTGACGATCGCCGGGTCGGATTCCGGCGGCGGCGCCGGCATCCAGGCCGATCTGCGCACCATGGCGCTGCTGGGGGTGCACGGCTGCGTCGCGGTCACCGCGGTCACCGTGCAAAACACGGTGGGAGTCCGGGGTTTTCACGAGGTGCCCGGCGACGTGGTGGCCGCCCAGATGCGCGCGGTGGTCACCGACATCGGGGTGCAGGCCGCCAAGACCGGGATGCTGGCGTCCTCGGACATCATCGCCGCGGTGGCCGGGGCGTGGCGGGAGCTGAACACCGGGGCGCCGCTGGTGGTCGACCCGGTGTGCGCATCCATGCACGGGGATGCGCTGCTGGCCCCGGAGGCGCGGGATACGCTGCGCGCCCAGCTGTTTCCGTTGGCCACCCTGGTCACCCCCAACCTCGACGAGGTGCGGCTGCTGGTCGGCATCGACGTGGTCGATGCCGACTCGCAGCGCGCGGCGGCCAAGGCCCTGCACGCGCTGGGCCCGCGCTGGGCGCTGGTCAAGGGCGGTCACCTGCGCTCCTCGGCGCACAGCACCGATCTGCTGTACGACGGCAGCGACTTCTACTCATTCGACGCGCCGCGGATCGACACCGGCAACGACCACGGTGGTGGTGACACGCTGGCCGCGGCGGTGGCCAGCGCGCTGGCGCACGGGTTCACCGTGCCGGACGCGGTGGCCTTCGCCAAGGGCTGGGTCACCGAATGCCTGCGCGCCGCCTACCCGCTGGGCCGCGGACACGGCCCGGTGTCCCCGCTGTTCCGGCTGAGCGGGGGCTAATCGAATGGATCTGGACAGCATCGCCGGGATCGCGCACCGGCCCGACGGCGTCCCGGCGGGTGTGGCGGTGCTGACCCACGGCGCCGGCGGCAGCCGGGAATCGGCGCTGCTGCAACAGATCTGCGACGAGTGGGCGCGGCGCGGCTGGCTCGCGGTGCGCTACAACCTGCCGTATCGGCGGCGTCGCCCCAAGGGCCCGCCGTCCGGGTCGGGGGCCACCGATCGGGCCGGGATCGTCGAGGCCATCGCGCGGGCCCGCGAACTCGTCGACGGCCCGCTGATCGCCGGCGGCCACTCCTACGGCGGCCGGCAGACCTCGATGGTGGTGGCGGCGGGTGAGGCGGCGGTCGATGTGTTGACGTTGTTCTCCTATCCGGTGCACCCGCCGGGAAAACCGGAGCGGATGCGCACCGAGCACCTGCCCGAGATCGCGGCGCCGACGGTGTTCACCCACGGCGGCTCCGACCCGTTCGGCACGCTGGACGAGGTGCGCGCCGCCGCCGCGCTGATCCCCGCCCCGACCGAGGTCGTCGAAATCACCGGCGCCCGCCACGACCTGGGCTCCAAACGACTGAATGTGCCCGCGCTGGCGGTGGACGCGGCGCTGCGGCTGCTGCCCGAAGCCGGCTGACCGCGGCTAGACCCGGCCGCGGCGCCGCACGATCTCGGCGGCGATGTCGGCGACCTTGATGTTGGTGTCCTGCGAGGTGCGGCGCAGCAGGTCGAAGGCCTCGGCTTCGCTGATGTCGTTGAGCACCATCATCATGCCGATGGCCTTGCCGATCTCGCGGTTGCTGGCCAGGCCGCGCTGCAGGCTGGCCGCCTCATCCCCGCGGGCCGCGGCGTTGATGGCCACCGTGGCGAACGCCGCCAAGATAATGGCGCGTTCGGCCGATGCCTTGTCGAACACATTGGGAGCGTCGGCGAACAGGTTAAGCGCGCCGACCTTGCGGCCATCGACCAGCAGCCGAAACCCCATCGCGCCGCGCACCGGTGTTTCGGCGACGACGCGGGCCGCCAGCGCGGGCCACTGGCTGTGCACGGTCAGATCGGTGTCGACCTGGGCGGAATCCTCTTCGATGGCATCCAGGCACGGCCCGTCACCGACGGCCAACTCCAGTTTGTCGATCTTGCGGGCCACCGCATCGCTGGCGGCCGCCGTCGCATAGCCCTCACCGCGGCGCAGCAGCAGGCTGGCGTGCTGGCAGCCCGGCACCATCAAGGTGGCCGCCACGCAGATCGCGGCATAGACCTCGCTCAGGTCCGAACCCTGGTAGACGATCTCGGCCAGCGCGGTGAACACCGTCGCGGGGTCGACCGGTGCCGCCGAGTCGTCGAGGTTACCGGTCATAGTCGTCATCGGGCAGCGGCGCGCTGCGATGCTGCTCGAACAGATCGGCGGCGTCGGCTTCGGCGTCGACCGAGAAACTCTCGTCGCGCGCGTCGTCGGGGTCGGTGACCGGCGCCGACTGGGCGGCCAGGTCAGCGTCGTTGGCTTCCGGAACCGGTCCGGTCATGGGGGTGCCTCCGTTGTCGGGGATTACCTACTAGTGTGCACGGGCGCGGTCAGCGTCGACGAGGTTCATGGCTACTCCGAAGTAAGGTACGGTCGGGTTTATGAGCGCGGGGCATCTCGACGTGGTCATTGTGGGGGCGGGCTTCGGCGGCATGGGCGCGGCGATCCAGCTGAAAAAGCTCGGCTACCACAACATCGTGCTGCTGGAACGCGAGAACGACCTCGGCGGCACCTGGCACGTCAACCGCTACCCCGGGCTGGCCGTCGACATCCCGTCGACCACCTACTCCTACTGGTTTGAGCCCAACCCGTACTGGTCGCGGTTGTTCGCCACCGGCCCGGAGCTCAAACGCTACGCCGAGCACGTCGCCGACAAATACGACGTGCGCCGCCACATGCGGTTCAACACGGTGGTGCAGGGCGCCCGCTGGGACGAGGAAGCCCAGCGGTGGCGGGTGGCGCTGGCCGGCGGGGAAACCCTGACCACCCGGTTCCTGATCACCGCCACCGGATTCCTGTCCCAGCCGCACACCCCGGACATCCCCGGCATCGCCAGCTTCGACGGCAAGGTCATCCACACCACCGACTGGGACGACGGCTACGACTTCGCCGGCCGCCGGGTCGGGCTGATCGGCACCGGCGCCACCGCGGTGCAGCTGATTCCGGAGCTGGCCAAAACCGTCGGCGACTTGACGGTGTATCAGCGCACCGCGATCTGGGTGGCGCCCAAGCTGGACTTCGGGTTCTCCCCCGCCGTGCAACGGCTGTTCGCCCGGGTGCCGCTGGCCCAGCGGGCGGTGCGGTTCGTCACCGACTACCTGCTGGAGTTCATGACGTTCACCGGCGTGCTGAACTACCCCTACTTCCGCCGGCTGTCGGTGGCGGCGATGGATCTGTGCAAGATCCACCGGTTTATCTCGGTGCGCGACAAGGAGTTGCGGGCCAAGCTGACCCCCAGCTACGACATCGGCTGTAAACGGCCCAGCTGGTCCAACGACTACTACCGCAGCTTCACCAAACCGCATGTGCACCTGGAAGCCGGCGGCATAGAACGCATCGAGCCCGACGGCATCGTCACCGCCGACGGTCGCAAAACCGTCATCGACACCTTGGTGCTGGCCACCGGTTTCGACCTGTGGGAGGCGAACTTCCCGGCCATCGAGATCGTCGGGCGCAACGGCCGCAACCTGGGAAAGTGGTGGCGGGAGAACCGGTTCCAGGCCTATCAGGGCGTGTCGATTCCGTATTTCCCGAATTATTTGAGCCTGGCCAGCCCGTACGCGTTCTGTGGGTTGTCGTTCTTCAACACCATGGAATACCAGATGCGGCACATGGACCGGCTGTTCGGCGAGGTGCAGCGCCGCGGCGCCACGACATTCGAGGTCACCGAGCAAGCCAACGCCCGCTTCCTGGATCGCATGACCGACCGGCTGGACCGCTCGGTGTTCTACGCCGGCGACTGCGCGACGTCACGGTCCTACTACTTCAACCACAGCGGCGAAGCGTCGCTGCTGCGGCCTACCTCGGTGCGCAACGCGGTGCGGGACGGGGCCAATTTCCCGTTGGACGACTACGCCATCGCCTAACCCGCTCCGAACAGCGTCACATCCATCAACCGGCGCACACAGGCCTGCGGATAGGCGCTCGCGGCGGCGCCGGCGGGGTCTCCGGCGTCGGCGGCCAACCGGTCGTAGTGCACCAGCCGGCCCAGGTCGACCACCAGGGCCATCGCCGCGTGCACCAAAAACCGCGCCTGGGTGGGGGTGACGTCGGAGCGCACCGCGGTCAGCAACTGGACCCAGGAGTCGATGGTGGAGCGCTGCACGTTGCGCAGCAGCGCCTGGTCGACCGCCGGCAGGTTGACCCGTTCGGTGTAGTAGATCGACGCCAGCTCGGGGTTGGCGAACGACGTCGCGACATAGGCGTCGACCACCTCGGTGAGCGCCTGCCGCGGGTCGCGCTGGGTGGCCAGCACGCCGGACAGTTCCCCGGAGATCCGGTCGGCGGACCGCCGCAACCCGATCACCAGAATCTCGGACTTGCCGGAGAAGTAGCGGTAGATCCCCGAAACCGGAATCTCGGCGGCCGCGGCGATCTGCGCCATGCTGGTTTCCGGGTAGCCCTGGTCGCTGAACAACACCATCGCCGCGTGCAGCACCGCCTCGTAGACGCCGGCCTCCGCGGTGAAGATCCGCCAGGCCGCCGGGCGCGGCACCACCTCGCTCGGCGAGGGCAGCTCGGCGGCCAGCAACGCCGTCGCCGCCGGGGTCAGCACGGCGCGGATGTCGTCGGGCGAGGACCGCACCCGATGGTCAACGATGCTGCCGATGATGCTGAGCAGCCCCGAGGACAGCATCCACCGCTGCGATGAGTTCAGCGACGGCCGCAGCACGGACAGCGGCCGCTGGATCCGCTGGTTCACCACCCGCAACTGTTCCATCAAGGTGGGCTGATCGTCGCCGTCCAGGTAGCGCGCCTGCCAGCGGTACAGGCCGCCGGATTCCCGGTTGGTCAGGGTGACGTCGATCAGCGCCTGCACCACCCGGTCCAGCACGGCGGACGCCTCGGTGTCGGGTTCGGCGTCGACGAATTCGGTGCAGTCCACCAGTTGCTGGCTCAGGGTCAGCACCGCACCGGCGAACAGGTGGTATTTGCTGGCGTAGTGCCGGTAGAGCGCGGGCGCCGAGATGCCGACCTTATCCGCGATGGTCTCCATGCTGACCGCGTGATACCCCAAGGCACTGAACGCCTCGGCGGACGCCCGGGCGATCTGGTCTTTGCGGTCCTTGGGCCGCCGCCGGATCCCGCCGGGTGCAGCCGCTGGCACCCCGACCGATTTTGTCACCGTCTCACCCTACCCACGTGCACTCCTCCCAAACCTATCCCAGGGGGTCAGAATCATGATTAACATAGTGGGTGCTCGGTGTGCGTGCGATGACAATGCGATAAACCCGGAGAAGCAGGTCAGGTGGATCGGTAACGCCGGCAGAGGGAGGGCACAGGTGCTGGAGATGCTGCGCCGCGTGCTCGACTACAAATTCACCGTCGCCGAACTCATCGGGATCGCGTTGATCATCGGCACGCCGTATCTGCTGATCGGCGTGGTGTGGTCGGGGACGCACACCGAGCACCTCAAAGACCTGGACGGCATCGACCTGGTGGTGTCCTTCCTCGGGTCGATCGTGTCGTGGCCCGTGTTGTTGCTCGCCAACGTCTGCATGACCTGACGGCCGCGGCCCATATAGACAGCCTGAACTGTTCAGTCTAAGCTGTCTATATGGCCGATGTCGCCGCATCCGCGGTCACCGCCGCCCGTGATGTGCGGGTGGTGTTCGGCCGGCTGCGGCGCCGGCTTCGCGAACTCGACACCAGCGAGGAACTCACCCCGTCCCAGACCGCGGTGCTGCTCCGCCTGGTCAAGGGCGGGCCGTCGTCGACCAGTGCGCTGGCCGCCGCCGAGCGGGTCCGACCCCAGTCGATGGCGGCCACGCTCGCCGGCCTCGACCGACACGGATTCATCCAGCGCCGCCCGGACCCCGAAGACGGTCGCCGTCAAGTGATCACGCTGACCCCGCAGGGTCAGCGGCGCGCCGAATCCGACCGCGAGGCCCGCCGGGAGTGGCTGACCCGCGCGATGCACGAGCGGTTCACCGAGCCGGAACGCCACGTCATCCTCGAAGCGCTGTCCCTGCTGGACCGGCTCTGCGACTAACCGAACTGCGAAAGGACCGTCACCGCAATGGAATTAGGCATACACTTCATCGACTTTCTGCCCGGCGATCCGCGCCGGCTGGGCCCGGCCCTGGCGGCCACCGCGAAGGCCGCCGAGGACGGCGGGGCGACGATGTTCACCCTGGCCGATCACTTCTTCCAGATGGAGGGGGTGGGCCGCGCCCAGGATCCGTTCCTGGAGGGCTACACCGCGCTGGGTTTCCTGGCCGGGCAGACCACGACGATCACGCTGACCATGCTGGTCACCGGGGTCACCTACCGCTATCCGGGGGTCCTGGCCAAAACCGTGACCACGCTGGACGTGCTGTCCGGAGGCCGCGCCATGTTCGGCATCGGGGCCGCCTGGTATGAGCACGAGCACACCGCGTTGGGCATCCCCTATCCGCGGCTGTCCGACCGGTTCGAGATGATGGAGGAGACGCTGCAGATCTGCCAACAGATGTGGAGCGACCACGACGGCCCCTACCACGGCAAGCATTACCGGTTGGCCGAGACGATCTGTGCGCCGCAACCGATCCGGCGCCCGCCCATCCTGATCGGCGGCAGCGGGGAGAAGAAGACGCTGCGGATGGTCGCCCAGTACGCCGACGTGTGGAACACCACGGTGTCCGACCCGGATGAGCTGGCGCACAAGGTCGACGTGCTGAACCGGCACTGCGCGACGCTGAACCGCGATCCCGCCGAGATCCGCAAGACCGTCGGCTTGTTCACCGACCCGTTCGCCGACCTCGACGGCTACCTGCGGACCGTCGAAACGCTGGCCGGGCTCGGGTTCGCGATGATCAATGCCGGCCCGCTGCCCGGCAACCCGGACCCGGCCGGTTTCGTGCGCCGTCTCGGCGACGAGGTGGTGCCCCGGCTGGCCGAGATCGGTTAGTTCAGTCCGACCAGCTGCGCGGCACCATCGGGGTGGTCGGCGAACCGCTGAACCGCCCGCCGGCCAGGGTCGCCAAGCCCGCCGCCTGGGCGACGCCGGATTTGGCTGCAGCACCGGCGAATCCCAGCGGGCCGGCCCCCTGGCCGGAGGCGCCCACCGCGGCGGGCACGTCCCAGTCCGGGTCGACCTCGATGTTCATGTCCATAAACTCGTCGCCGTAGCCGCGCTGTCCCGCCTTGCGGCGCCGACGGGCGCGGGCCTGCTCAGCGGCGGCCGCCTTGTCGGCCGGCGCGGCGGCGTCCTCGCTGCCGGGCTCGGCCGCCGAACGGGACCGGCGCCGGCTGGCGCCGGTCCGCGACAACAGGCCCGAGGCGCTGGCGGCATAAAGCCCATCGGACATCGCCGCCTGGGCGCCCAGCGGGTTGGTCGCGGTCGGGCCGAACCCGACCCCCGGGCCGCCGCCGGTCGGGCCGCCACCGGTCGCCGTCGCGGTGCTCGGGGCCGCCGAGCTGGGGGCGGTGGAGCCGTTGCTGACCGTGGTTTCGATGCCGGCGGGCGCCGACGGCGCCAACGCCGAGCCGGTGGGCACCGGTGTGGCCGCGGCCGCGGGCAGGTCCGCCGGCGGCACCGGGACGGCGGCCACCCCGGCCACCCCGGCCACGCCGGCCAACCCGGCGAGCCCCACGACACCGGTGGCGGCCAGCGCCATCGGCGCGGCGGCGGCCAGCAGCAGCGGGGAGACTTCGGCCAGCGCCAACACCAGCATCAGGTTGTGGAAAACGTTCCAGGCCAGCGCGGAGGCCAGCGCCGGTGAGATACCCGGGATTTGCGAAAACAGCGGCGTCAGCGCATTGACAATGGGCATCGGCTGCAGCGGGAACCCGTTGGGGAAGAACAGTTGGGCGACCGGATCGGCGAAGCCCATGTTGTAGTCGGTGATCCACTGCGCCAACTGGTCCTGCCACGACGAACTCGACGTGGTCGCCGCCGTGGTGGTGGCCTGCTGTTGGGCGGTGGAGGCCTGGCTGTTCTGGTTCACGATCTGCGGGGCGGGCGTGGTGGCCGGAACCGCGGCCAACGCGGAGCTGGAGACCACGTGGTAGGTACCCATTGTGGTGGCGGCCTGAATCCACATCCGCACGTAGTCGGCCTCATTCACGGCGATCGGAATGGTGTTGATCCCAAAGAAGTTCGTGGCCACCAACGCCCCGTGGATGGTGTGGTTGGCGGCGAGTTCACCCAGCGTGGGCATGGCGGCCAGGGCGGCGGTGTAGGCGCCGGCGGCGGTCTCGTGCTGGGCGGCCGCGACGGCGCTTTTGGTCGCGCTGTCGAGCAGCCAGCTCAGATACGGGCCGTGCGCGGCCACATACTGCTCGGCGCTGGGGCCCTGCCAGGCCCCGGCCTGGACACCGCCCAACGCCGCGGTCAGTTCAGCGGCCGTCGCCTCGTAGTCCGCACTCAACGCCGACCACGCACCCGCGGCCGCCAGCAGCGGACCGGGGCCCGGACCGGCGCTGAGCAACGTCGAGTGCACTTCCGGCGGCGAGGCCATCCAGATCGGGGCGGTCACCAAATACCTCTTCGTCGACTTCGCTTACCTAACAGTGGTCGGCGTGCGACGCGGTTTGGTTCCCGGCCTTCTCACTGACTCTGCGTTGAGGGCGCACTTCACTCGCACTTCTGCGCCATACCCGCAGAGTGAACGCGCGACGGCGTTAGCCGACCCGGAAGGCGCGGGAGGCGGCCCGGCCGACGATCTCGGCCAGCTCCTCGGGGGCCCACTGCTGGTCGGGGTCGAGCACCATGCGGATGGCCGCTTCACCGATCGACAGGAACACCTCGGTGAGCGCGGACAGCACCCGATCGATGTCGTCGACTTGCCGGCGTTCCAGCAGCGGCCGCATCAGCTCCGCCGTCCGGCTGCCGACCTGGGCCCGGCCCCGGGCGATGGCGGCGACGATCACCGGGTCGGGGTCCGCGGCGTACATGATGCGCCAGGCCGCGGGTCGCTCCCGGCAGATGGTGAGCAGGCCGCGGAAGCCGTCGACGAACATCTGCTCAACGGTGCTGGTCTTCTCCGGCGGCAGGATGCCGAACAAGCTGCTCAGCGCCACGTCGGCTTCACGCTCCAGCAGGGCGGCCAGCACTTCCCCGCGCCCGTTGTAGCAGGCGTACACGACCGGCCGGGTGACGCCCATCCGCTCGGCGATGGCCGCCATGGTGACCTCCGCCACCCCGTGGGTGCCGGCAATGTCCAACGCGGTGTCGAGCACCTGCGGGCGACGCCGCTGCGGACCGAGGTGTTCGGCGCGGGCACGGTGTGTCGCGGTCGGCGGCAGGGTGACTCCGTCCTTCGCTACCTCAGCGCAGGTAGACGTTGGCGATGATCAGCACCGGCCAGGCTACTACCTCCCCGACCACCGAGAACAGTTTGTCCAGACCACCGACCGCGTCCAGGTGCCGGTGGTGGGTGCCGGCCCAGACCAGCCCGGCAGTGAAATACGGCAGCCCGACGGCGACCGCGGCGACCACGCCGAGATGGACGAGTTGACGCACGCTGAGCCGGGTGTCCCACAGCGTCATCGCAGGCTGCCCAGGATCGGCTGGGACTCGATGAGCCCGTCGTCACTGGGTGCACACCCCTCGCCGAACACCCGGTTCTTCTGCTTCTCCCGCATCTCGAGGTGGGCTTGCGCAGGGATGGCGTACCCGTAGCGGGCCTGAGCTTCCCGCGGCGTCATGGTGACCGGATTCCTCGGCGGGATCGCCAACACCACCCGGGTGCCGATCGGCAGGGTCATCGGCGAGATCAGCCGCAGCAGGCTCAGCTGCAGGCGCTTGCTTGCGCCGATCACGGTGAACGCCGCGCTCAGCGGCGACACCACCAGCGCGTCGAGCAGCCGCGAGGTCCCCACACCGCCCAGCTCGCGCATCCAGCGCGGCATGGTGGCCAGGGTGCCGCGGCGCAGGAACGCCGCGATGACCCGGGTGGCCGGGCGCAGCAGCAGCGGCATCGGCGGCAGCATCACCTCGGCGCGCAGCAGATGGTGCATCGCCTTGTGGGCGATCCCGGAGCCGACCAGCTGTGGCCGCATCTGCTCGAAGTACTCCCGGATGGCCTCCCGGCTGCGGGGCACGTCGGCGGGGTCACAGGTCTGCAGTTCGGCCGCCCGAGCGCAGTCCGCCCAGTACTGCGCCTCCTCCTCGGCCGAGAGCCGGCCGGGACCGAATTTCTCGTAGGCGTACAGGATCGAGTGCCAGGCGGTCAGGTGAATCCACAGCTGCGACGCCGGGTCGTTGGCGTCGTAGCTGGCGCCGGTGACCGGGTCCACGCCGATGGCCTTGGAGTGGATCTTGACCAGCACGTCGGCGGCCTCCGCGGTGGAGCGGCTATCCCCGAACGCGACCATGGCGAAATACCGCAGCGTGCGGTCGTAACGGGTGCGCGGCCGGTCGTAGATGGCGTGCGTGTGATCCACCGAGGCGACCAGCGCGGGGTCGAGTTCCTCGATGACCACGGCCCGCTGAAACCCGATGGACAGCGACGTCGGATAGCTCCACACCTTCCAGGTCACCGAATCCGGGCCGAAGAATCCGTAGTCCTCGGCGGGCTCGGCCTGCGGTAACGACAGCCAGGCACGCAGGGCGCTCAAACGGCTCAAGTGTCTCCCCTTCCCCATTTCCTACATCGTGAAGGATTCTGTACCTCCGATGCGACGGCGTCAAGGGCCGGGGGCGAGCAGGGTTACGCGCGGGGTGGCGATCCACAGACGCGGAGCGTTTTTCAGGCGCTCAGACGGACCGCGTTGTTAGCATCAAGCGGTGGTGCGGTTGATGACGTTGCGGCTTTTCGACAACGCGTATCAGGCCCTCAAACGGTATGCCGGCCTGGACAGACTGCCGATTGCCTCGTGGATTGAAAACCAGCTGGATGTCGAGGACATGCGAAGGCGGTGCGCCGAACATGACCAGTGGATGCGTGCGCACCCTGAGATTGCGGCGTTTAGCGAGGCGTGGGCCGATCGCAACCTCGAGGAGTTGGCGAAGCATTGAGTCGATTACGCCGGGGGGAGGTTTGGCGTACCGACACCGGCGTCAGAGTGCTGGTTATTTCCTCGACGATGTACAACGAAATCCCAAGCGAACCAACCGCCATCGTCGTTCCGGTATTTGATTCCGAGCCAGCGACCGGTTTCGGAGTAGACGTCGGCGACGGATGGGCGGCGCCAGGTCTGATAACGAGCATGCGAAAAGCCCGGTTATCCGAGCAGCTTGAGACGATCGATGTCCAAGCCCTCACGGACGTCAACAACATGCTGTTCAAACTGCTCGCGACACCAGATCGCTAACCGCCCTGCCCCGCCGAGCAGACGCAAAAGCCCCCGATTTCGCGCCGAAACGGGGGCTTTTGCGTCTGCTCGCGGGGGCTACGACGGCGTCAGCGCGCGCCGGGTAGCCGCAGCACCAGCCGGGTGCCGCCCAGCGGGCTATCCTCCAGTGCCGCTGTGCCGCCGTGCAATTCGGCTTGCTGCGCCACCAGCGCCAGACCCAGCCCGGAGCCGGAATGCGAGGCGGTGGACCCGCGGGAGAACCGTTCGAACACCGCTTCGCGTTCGTTTTCCGGGATGCCGGTGCCGTTGTCGTCGACGGTGATCTCCACCCCGTCGGCGGAACTGACGGCGTTGAGCTCGATTTCAGTGGCCCCGCCGTGCTTGACGGCGTTGGCGATGGCGTTGTCGATCACCAGCCGCAACCCGGTGGGCAGCCCCAGCATCAGCACGGCCGAGGTGGGGATCAGCGACACCTGAAGGTCGGGGAAGCTGCGCATCGCGTCGTGGGCGGCGCGGTCCAGCAATTCGGTGATGTCCAGCGGCACGTGGTCATCGGCGGTGGTCAGCTCGCCTTGAGCCAACCGTTCCAGCGCCATCAGCGTGGCCTCGATCCGGCTTTGGGTGCGTATGACGTCGCCGATCAGTTCCTGACGCTGCTCGTCGGGCAGGTCCAGGGTGGACAGCACCTCCAGGTTGGTGCGCATCGCGGTGAGCGGGGTGCGCAGCTCATGGGAGGCGACGGCGGCGAAATCGCGGGCGGACTCCAGGGCGGCCTTGGTGCGCTGTTGGGCGATGCCGATGCGGGCCAGCATGCCCTCGACGGCCTCGGCGATCTCCACGGCTTCGCGGACCCCACGCACCTTGACCTCGTCGGGTTTGGACTGGGCGCTGATGGCGCGGGCCTGCTGGGCCAGCATCCGGAACGGGTTGATCATGATCAGCCACATCACCCAGCCGACCACCACGGTGCCGACGATGACGCCGCCGCAGATCCCCAGCACCCGCAGGTGCAGTTCGTTGATCCGGTGTTGGGTTTCGGTGACCGGCGCACCAACCGCGATGGAGGCCCGGCCGGCGGTGAAGGTCCGGACCCGGTATTGCACGCCGTTGATCGCGGTGGTGTTGTAGCCGTTGTCGAACTGCGGCAACACGATATCGCCGGGCACCGAGACGGTGGTGCCGCCGATGCGCGCGGTGCGCACCACGTTGTCCTCGGCCGGCGGCCGATCGGCGGGGTCCTGGGTGCTTCTGAGCAGCATGTTGATGTCGCCCAGGCTGCTCAACGAGTCCAGCCGGCGATCCAGCTGGCTGTACTGGTCGTTGATCACCCCGAACCACACCCACGCGCCCAACGTGATGACCAGGGCCACCACCGACAGCGCGGCGACAATCACGATGGTGCGCAGCGACAGCAGCGGCCGCAGGGGGCGCAGCAGCCGGATCAGCAGGTGCTCATCCCCGTCGAGCAGACGCACGCCACTCACCCCGTTTCTGGGTCCTTTCGTGACTGCCCACCCATGATCACTGACCAAGGACGTGGCGGGTGCGGTCGTCGCGGACCGGAACACCGTTGTGGCCGCTGAGATCCTGGGCGTACAGCCCGGCCGCGTAGGCCACGCCGCCGCCGTTGATGCCGAGCTCGTCTTTGTTGATGTGCTCCAGCGTGTCGGTCTTTTGGTGGTAGTTCGGGTCGAACGGCTGATCGGCCTCCCCGCCCCACAGCTTGGCTTGGTCCGGCGATTTCTTGACCTCGGCACCGGAGAACAATCCGCCCGACGGCACACCGGCCAGGGTGAACCCGTCGTAGTCGGACCGACCGTCAAACGAGGTGTCCTGCGCGGTCTTGCCGGCCGACTTCAGGTAGGCGACCAGGGTGCGTTCGATCCCGGCCGAGCCTTCCGGCACCACCGGATGCCCACGCTCGTCCGGGGCCAGCGACTGGTCCCCGTCGTAGGTGAAGTAACCCGGGTTCGGGGAGGCCAGCATGTCGAAGTTCAGGTACAGCGCAAGGTCTTTGAGCGCGTCGGCGTCCAGTGACTCGACGTACTTCATCGACCCGATCAGCCCGAGTTCCTCCGCGCCCCAGAACCCGAACCGCACCGCGTTGTGCACGTCGGGTGAATTGCCCAGCTGCAGCGCGGTTTCCAGCACCGCCGCCACACCGGAGCCGTTGTCGTTGATCCCCGGACCCTCGGGCACGGAATCCAGGTGTGCGCCCAGCATCACCACGTCGTGGGTGGATCCGGTCTTGGTTTGCGCGATCACGTTGCGGGCCTTGACATCTTTGGTCTCGGCCTGCAGCTTGAGGGTGGCGGTCCCGGACAGGCCGCGTAGCGTCGCGCCCTCGGATTTGGTCACGCTCACCACCGGGATCTTGACGTCGGTGTCCTCGCCCAGGGTGCCGCCCATCTTCTCCTCGTCGACGTTGTCGGCGACGATCATCGCCACCGCACCGCGCTCGACGGCGATGGCTTCTTTGTCCTTGAACGGGCATTTGCCGCGGTCGACGAGCACCACCGCGCCTTTGACCGGCAGCCCGTCGTAATCGGTGGCGCTGCAGCCGGGGCTGTCGTCCTTGGCCGGGGCGGCCACCAGCGGCCCGCTGATCCCGTCCGGCGGGGTGCCCAGGCTGTACTGCAACGCGCGGGCGTCCAAGGTCCGGTCGCCGACGCTCACCGTGCCCTTCTCGGCGTGGAACACCCGGGCCTGAAACTCCGGGGTCTGCACGTCGAAGCCTTTGTCCCGCAATGCGTTCGCCACGTAGTCCACGCTGGCCTCGTACCCGGGCGTGCCGACCGCGCGGGTGCCGTTGTTGTCGTTGGCAATATCTTGCAGCTTCGTCAGGTGCGCCATCATGGCGTCGGCGGTGACCTTGTCGCGCAGCGCGGAGGCGAACCCGGCGGCCACGGATGCATCCGCCGGCTCCGCCCGCTCCGAGGCGCGGTCGCAGCCGCCGAGCAGCAGCGTCGTCACGCCCACCAGGCCGAGCAGCACCGGTATTACCTTCGACTTGTTACCCACCGCGCCCACGTTAGCCGTTGCCCGACGCGCCCCGGTCACCACCCGAAAATTCCGTTGCGCCGACGTTGCTGGCGTGGCAGCCTAGCTCCCCGGATCTAGGAGGGGAAGCAGGTCAAGCGGGGTACCGTCCGGCTTCTGCGTGTTGTCCTTGTAGAACCGCCGGCTTCGGAGGTTCGACTCCTTCTCATATCCGATACCGCTCCCGGGGGACCAGGTTCATCGGTCTTGCGGCCCGCGCCTGCTTGTCCAGAGGCGCGACGCCCCATCGATGGACGTGCCCGGCGGCGGTATCCCTAAACGCACGACACGCCCGAAAGGAGGACCGCACGATGTCCCTGCTGAAGCAACTGACGGTCAACGCCGGCCAGCGCGCGTTGGTGTACCGCGCTGGGACGTTGTCGCGGGTGCTGCCGCCGGGTCGGCACCGGCTGGTCGGTGCGGTGTCGGTGCAGGTCGTCGACGTGCGCGAGCGCGTGGTGGCGTTGGCGCCCCAGGAGGTGCTGACCTCCGATGCGGTGTCGCTGCGGATCACGGTGGCGGTGCGGATCGCGGTCAGCGATCCGGTCGCCTACCTGGAGAACGCGGCCGACCCGGTGGCCGCGGTCTACCTGGCCGCGCAGATCGCGCTGCGCGAGGTCGTCGCCGCGTTGAGCGCCGACGACGTGCTGCGCCGCGGCAACCGGCTCGACGCCGCACCGATCGCCGACGCCGCCCGCGCGGCCGGCGCCCGGACCGGGATCGACGTCCTCGACGTCTACGTCAAGGACGTCATCGTTCCGGCCGAGATCCGTTCGGCCGCAATGGAGCTGATCACCGCGAAGACGCGGGGGGCGGCGAAGATGGAGGCCGCCCGGGCGGAGACCGCGGCGCTGCGGGCGCTGGCCAACGCCGGCAGGCTGCTCGACGCGCACCCGGCGCTCGCGCAGCTGCGGCTGATCCAGGCGGTGCCCTACGGGTCGCGGGTGGCGCTGACGGTCGGCGGAGCCGACGATGCCGAGTCGGCCGACGACGCTGGGTAGCGTCGCGGCCGGCTCAGGCGTCGCTGAGCTGCGCGGCGACCAGGTCGGCGACCGCGCGCATCCCGGCGGCGTTGGGATGAAACGGGGCCGGGCGCCACGGCAGCGGCCACGCCGCGCCGACCGTCCACGGCCGCGCCGACCAGGCGTGGTGCTCGCGGCTGGCCTGACCGGCCGGCACGAGCTCGCAGCCGGTGGCGGCCGCGGCCGCGGCGGTGTGCTCCTCGAGCCGGGCGGCCACGTGGCGGCCCAGCTCGGTGTGGCGCGCCGACAGCGGCGACGCCGGCTCGCCGTCCGGTGGCAGCAGCGTCAGATAGTCGACGAACAGCACCCGGGCCTGCGGTGCCCGGTCGCGCACCGCCGCGCCGACCGCGCGCAGCGAGTCGCCGACCCCGGCCAGCGCTTTATCCCGCGCGTCGCGGTCCAGCAGCGCCGCGATCCTCGGCAGTAGCCGGACCGGTCGCGGCAGGCAGGCGGCCATCAGCAGCGGCACGTAGCCGACGTCGTTACCGCCGATGGTGATCGTGACCAGGCGCTCGGACCCGTTGAGCGCGTCGAGCTGCGGCGCCGCGCCGCCCTGGCGGTCGGTGAGTAGATGCGCGGTGGTGGCGCCGGAAAACGTGACGTCGACCAGGTCGAGGCCGAGTTGGTCGGCGACCAGGTGCGGGTAGTTGCGCGCCGAGCGGCCCGACCCGAACGGCGCCCCCGCCGCGCCGGGCCGGATCCCCGGACCGGCCGCCATCGAGCTGCCCAACGCCACATAGCGACTCATCGCGCCTCCAGGTTCGCCGAGTGTGCGTCCATGGCGGGATTTCGGCGATTTTTCCGCCACAGATGCACGCTCGGCGCAAAGCAGGGCGGCGCAGGAACCGTCATCGCGCGGGGCTGGAGGCCTGCGCCCAGAACCGTTTCGGGATGCGGCCGGCCCGGCGCGCCAGATACCCGGCGGTGACCGCGGCGGCCATCGCGGCGGCCATCGCCGGCGGGTTGGCGGCCCGGGTCACCGCGCTGGCCAGCAGCACCGCGTCGCAGCCCAGCTCCATCGCCAGCGCGGCGTCGCTGGCGGTGCCGATCCCGGCGTCCAGGATCACCGGGACACCGGCGGCCTCCACGATCATCTCGATGTTGTGCGGGTTGGCGATGCCCAGCCCGGTGCCGATCGGCGAACCCAACGGCATCACCGCCGCGCAGCCGGTGTCTTCGAGCCGACGGGCCAACACCGGGTCGTCGTTGGTGTAGGGCAGCACCACGAACCCGTCGTCCACCAATTGTTCGGCGGCCCTGACGAGTTCGACGGCGTCGGGCAGCAGGGTGCGTTCGTCGGCGATCACCTCGAGCTTGACCCATTCGGTGCCCAATGCTTCGCGGGCCAGCTGCGCGGTCAGCACCGCCTCGGCGGCGCTGCGGCAGCCGGCGGTGTTGGGCAGCGGCGTGATGCCCAGCCGGCCCAGCAGGTCGAGCATGCCGGTGCCGCCCTCGGCGTCGACCCGGCGCATCGCGACGGTGGTCAGCTCGGTGCCCGACGCCACCAGCGCCTCCTGCAGCACCGCCAGGCTGTGCGCTCCGCCGGTGCCCATGATGAGCCGGGAGCCGAATTCGCGGCCGGCGATGGTCAGTTTCTCCTCAGCCACCTTGCACCGCCGTCACCACCTCGAGACACGCGCCGTCGGAAAGTGCTGTGAGCCAGCCGGATCGCGGCAGCACCGTCTGATCCAACGCCACCGCGATACCGCGGTCGGGGTAGCCCAACGCGGTCAGCAGGGCGGCAACGGTGGTCGCCTCCTCAACCTGGACCGGTTCATCGTTGACGATGACATTCATGCGGCGCTCCTCCTCATCGCTTCGCTGTGCATCGTCGCCGCCACGGATCAGCATGAGTGCGCTCCAACCGGAAGGAGTTCGGACACCATCTGTTCGGCGGTCCACGGGGCCAGCAGGAATCCGTTGCGGCCATGCCCGGCGGCCACCAGGGTGCGGTCATCCAGGCGCTGCACCAGCGGCAGGTTATCCGGGGTCATCGGACGCAGCCCGGCGGTGTATTCGGCCAACTCGTATTCGCCGAGTCCGGGCGCCACCGCGCACGCGTCGTCGAGCAGGTCCCGCACCCCCGACACGGTGGGCGCGGTGTCGCGGCCGTGCTCGTATTGGGTGGCGCCCACCACGACGCCGTCGCCGCGCGGCACCAGATACACCTGCCGTCCGTGCACCCGTGCCCGAATCACCCGCTGCGGCACCGGCAGACAGCCCCGACGCCAGCGCAGCCGCAGCACCTCACCCTTGACCGGCCGGATCGGCAGGTCGGGCCACAGCGCCGGGGCGTCGATGCCGCACGCGATCACCACCGCGTCGGCGTCGCCCACGTCGGCCAGCTCCGACACCGGGCCGGCCCAGGCCACCCCGAGCCGCTCGCAGGCCTCCGCCAGCGCGACGACCACCGCCCGGTTGTCCACCGCCAGCTCGGTCACCGCCCGGAACCCGTGCCGAATGCCCTGGGCCAGCAGCGGTTCCACGTCGCGGGCGGCGGACTCCCAGACCACCGGGTGGCCCTGTGTGGACAGCCAGTCAGCGACGGTGCGCAGGTCGGCGACGTCGGCGGAGTCCACCGCCACCACCAGCGACTCCCGGGCGGTCACCACCGGCTCCGGCAGCCCGTCCAGAAACGACTCGTGCCACAGCCGCAGCGACGCCAACCCCAGCTGCAGCAGCCGCTCCTCACCGGGCCAGCCCTCGCTGTGCGGGGCCAGCATGCCGCCGGCGACCCAGGAGGCGCCGGGCTCACCGCCGCGGTGCACCCGCACCGACCAGCCGGCCTGCGCGGCGCGGCGCGCTACCGACAGCCCGATGACGCCGCCGCCGATGACAGCCAGCGACCCGAGTGTGGTCTGTGACATCCTTCGCTCCCTTCGCCGGCATGACCCGGATCAGGTGTGACGGTAAGGGCCGGTCTGGTGGGCCCACTCTCAGCCCCGCTCCCGGGACTCCCGTGTCAGCCCTCCACGCTAGCCGCTAGCGTCGCGGTGTGCATCAACGCGTAGACCGGCTCCGGGCCGCCCGGCTGTACCTGTGCACCGACGCCCGGCGGGAACGCGGCGACCTGGCCGACTTCGCCGACGCGGCGCTGGCCGGCGGGGTGGACATCATCCAGCTGCGGGATAAGGGCTCCGCCGGGGAACAACGGTTCGGCCCGCTGGAGGCCCTCGACGAGCTGGCTGCCCTGGAAATCCTGGCCGACGCCGCCCGCCGGCACGGCGCCCTGCTGGCGGTCAACGACCGCGCGGACATCGCCCGCGCCGCCGGCGCCGACGTGCTGCACCTGGGGCAGCGGGACCTGCCGCTGCCGGTGGCCCGCGACATCGTCGGCCCGGACGCGCTGATCGGCCGCTCCGCCCACGATGCCGACCAGGTCGCCAACGCCGTCGCCGAGCCGGTCGACTACTTCTGCGTCGGGCCGTGCTGGCCCACCCCCACCAAGCCGGGCCGGCCCGCGCCCGGCCTGGGCCTGGTGCGCACCGCCGCCACGCTGCCCGGGAACAAGCCGTGGTTTGCGATCGGCGGCATCGATGGGCGGCGGCTGCCGGAGGTGCTCGACGCCGGTGCCCGGCGGGTGGTGGTGGTGCGCGCGATCACCGCCGCCGACGATCCGCGGGCGGCGGCCGAACAGCTCAGCGCGGCGCTGACAGCAGCGAGCTGAGCTGGGCGCTCAGCTGCGACGGCGGGTGATCGGCCGCCCCGGCCGTGCACCACACGAAAACCCCGGTTTCGATCTCCACGGTGCGGGGCAGCTCGCGGCGCCGCTGGTCGCCGTCGTGCAGCGGAATGGTGGCCGCCCCGGCGCGCAGCCGGTCCCAGCTGTCGGCGAAGCCGGGATGTAACGGCAGGCCGGACACCTCCGCCTCGGCCACCCAGCGCAGCTCGGCGCTTTCCCGGTTGGGAACCACCGTGAGCAGCTCGCCGGCGTCGGCGACGACGGTGGTGTAGGTCCAGGCGGTGCCGCTGGCGGTGGCGGTGACCAGCTGGCCGCGCACCGCGATCCGCTCGGCGGGCAGGCCGGCTTCCTCGTGGGCTTCGCGCACCGCGGTCTGCTCGGCGGTCTCGTGGCTGTCGCGGGCGCCGCCCGGCAATCCCCAGGTGCCGCCCTGATGGCTCCACCAGGCGCGGTGTTGCAGCAGCACCGCCGGGGTGCCGTCGGGCCGGGGCGCCCGCAGCAGCAGACCCGCCGCGCCGTGCCGGCCCCAGTACCGGGCGCCGGTATCGGAGATCGACCACCCGTCGCCGTCGCCGTGCACGGGTTCAGAATAAGCAGGCCGGGGTCAGCCGCCCCGGCCGGCAACACTCGTCCACAACCTGTGCGCCCCGCGTCACCCATGCTCTTAGAATTTGCTTATACCGTTGGTGGACGAGCAGCGCAGTCCGACGACCAGCCGAAAGATGAGGTCCGAACCGCCGTGACCGTGGAGTTGGCGCATCCGTCGACCGAGCCGCAAGCGTCGCCGTCGCCGACTGGGTCCACCCACCCGCGCTGGTGGTTCATCACCACCACCCCCGGACGCATCCTGACCATCGGGCTCATCCTGGCCACGCTGGGCGGCCTGAGCGCGTTCGCCACCTCCACGACGATCGATCACCGCCAGACCGCGCTGACCACCGTGCTCAACCACACCGAGCCGCTGGCGTATGCCGCCGGCCGGCTCTACACCACGCTGTCGGTGGCCGACGCCGCCGCGGCCACCGCGTTCATCGCCCAAGCCGAGCCCCGCAGCGTGCGGCAACGCTACGAGCAGGCCGTCATCGACGCCGCGGTCGCGGTGACCCGGGCGTCCAGCGGGCTGACCGATGAGCCGCTGGTGCAGCTGTTGGGCCGGATCAACGCCGAGCTGGCCACCTACACCGGCCTGATCGAGATCGCCCGCACCAACAACCGGGCCGGTAACCCGGTCGGGTCGTCGTACCTGTCGGAGGCGTCCGCGCTGATGCAGGGCACCATCCTGCCCGACGCGCAGAAGCTGTACGAGGCCACCTCGGCGCGGGTGGACACCGAAACCACCGCGTCGACCCGGGTGCCCGCCCCGGTCATCATCATCGTCGCCACCACGGTGATCTTCGGGGCGTTCGCGCACCGCTGGCTGGCCCGGACCACCCGGCGACGCATCAACCCCGGCCTGATCGCGGGCGCGCTGGCGATCCTGATCATGGTGATCTGGGTGGGTACCGTGTTGGTCATCTCCACCGCGGGTAGCCGCACCGCCAAGGACACCGCCGCCGAGTCACTGAAAACCATCACCAACCTGGCGATCACCGCGCAGCAGGCCCGCGCCGACGAGACCCTGTCACTGATCCGCCGCGGCGACGAGGACGCCCGCAAACAGACCTTCTACCAGCGCATCGACACCATGCACCAGCAGCTCACCGGCTACATGTCCCGCAACGACGCGGTCGCCAAGGCCGACCTGGACGACGCCGAGCAGCTGCTGACCCGGTGGCGGCAGGCCAATGACCGGATCAACTCCTACATCACCGTCGGCAACTACCAGGCCGCCACCCAGGTGGCGTTGGGTACCGGCCAAGACGACTCCACCCCGGCCTTCAACCAGCTTGAGGCCGCGCTGGACAAGGCGATGCAGCAGAGCCGCAACCAGCTGCGCAACGACATCCTCAACGCGCGCCGGGTGCTGTCGGTGGCCCCGGTGGGCGGGGCGGCGCTCAGCCTGGGCGCCGCCATCGCGGTCGCGTTGGGTCTGTGGCCCCGGCTAAGCGAGTACCGATGAGGCGGCTAGCCGGCCCGCTGTGCGCCGTGCTGGCGGTGGTGCTGGTCCTGGCCGGGTGCGGGCACTCCGACTACGTGACGACGTCGTCGGCAGCGACGCTGCCGCCACCCACCCCGGCCGGGATGCAGGAGCTGCCGCCGGAGGCGCCGCGGCCGCCGCAGCCCGCCCCCGACTGTGACCGCACCGCCAGCCTGCACCCGTTCGCCACCCCGGCCGAGGCCGACGGCGCGGTGGCCAACATCCGGGCCCGCGGCCGGCTAATCGTGGGGCTGGACATCGGCAGCAACCTGTTCAGCTTCCGCGACCCGATCACCGGGCAGATCACCGGGTTCGACGTCGACATCGCCGGTGAGGTGGCCCGGGACATCTTCGGCACCGTGTCGCAGGTCGAGTACCGGATCCTGTCATCGGCCGAACGCATCACCGCGCTGCAGAAATCCCAGGTCGACATCGTCGTCAAGACCATGAGCATCACCTGCGAGCGGCGCAAACTGGTGAACTTCTCCACCGTGTACCTGACCGCCAACCAGCGCATTCTGACCCCGCGGGATTCGCCGATCGCGCAGGCCTCCGACCTGTCCGGCAAGCGGGTGTGCGTCGCCAAGGGCACCACCTCGCTGCACCGGATCCGCGAGATTTCCCCGGCCCCGATCATCGTGTCGGTGGTGACCTGGGCGGACTGCCTGGTGGCGCTGCAGCAGCGCGAGGTGGATGCGGTCAGCACCGACGACTCGATCCTGGCCGGGCTGGTGTCCCAAGACCCCTACCTGCACATCGTCGGACCCAATATGGGTCAGGAGCCCTACGGCATCGGGATTAACCTAGACAACACCGGCCTGGTCCGGTTCGTCAACGGCACACTGGACCGCATCCGCCGGGACGGAACCTGGAACACGCTGTACCGCAAGTGGTTAACGGTGCTGGGTCCGGCACCGCCACCCCCGACCCCGAAGTACGTGGACTGATGAGCCCCCGCGACGACGACGATGCAGCGCGCAGCGATGCTGAGGAGCGGCGCAGCATCCCAGCCGACGACGATGCGCAACCCGACGCGGATGAGCCGCGTCCGGTGAGCGAGCCCGCGGACCGGGCTCGGGCCCCCGAACCCGAGCACGACGTCGGGCCCAGCACCGAACCGGCCGACGTGCTGGCCGACTCCGCCGCAACCCAGCGTCCGATGGCCACCCAGGCGATCTTCCGCCCCCGGTTCGATCCGGACTCCGACGGCGGGTCGGACGAGGACGTCGGCACCCAGCCGCAGCAACGACCCCATCCGGTGCTGCGCCCGGTGGCGCCGGTCCGCCGGCTGGGCGGCGGGCTGGTGGAGATGCCGCGGGTACCCGAGATCGACCCGTTCGCCGCGGTGATGACCAACCCGGTGGTGGCCGAGTCCAAGCGGTTCTGCTGGAACTGCGGGAAGCCGGTGGGCCGGTCCGGCGCGGAGAGTAAGGCGGCATCGGAGGGCTGGTGCCCGTACTGCGGCAGCCCGTATTCGTTTTTGCCGCAGCTGAAGCCGGGCGATATGGTGGCCGGCCAGTACGAGATCAAGGGCTGCGTGGCGCACGGTGGTCTGGGCTGGGTGTACCTGGCGTTCGACCGCAACGTCAACGACCGCCCGGTGGTGCTCAAAGGCCTGGTGCATTCCGGGGACGCCGAGGCACAGGCGATCGCGATGGCCGAGCGGCAGTTCCTCGCCGAGGTGACGCATCCGGCGATCGTGAAGATCTTCAACTTCGTCCAACACCCGGACCGGCACGGCGACCCGGTCGGCTACATCGTGATGGAGTACGTCGGCGGGCAGTCCCTCAAACCGGCCAAGGGCAAAAAGCTGCCGGTCGCGCAGGCGATCGCCTACATGCTCGAAATCCTGCCCGCGCTGGGCTATCTGCATTCCCTCGGCCTGGTCTACAACGACCTCAAGCCGGAGAACATCATGCTCACCGAGGAACAGCTCAAGCTGATCGACCTGGGCGCGGTGTCGCGGATCAACTCGTTCGGCTACCTGTATGGCACCCCGGGCTATCAGGCACCCGAGATCGTGCGCACCGGGCCGACGGTGGCCACCGACATCTACACGGTGGGCCGCACGCTGGCCGCGTTGACGCTGAACCTGCGCACCCGCGACGGCCGCTACGTCGACGGGTTGCCCGACGACGACCCGGTGTTGCGGACCTACGACTCGTTCGGCCGGTTGCTGCGCCGCGCCATCGACCCCGACCCGCGCCGGCGGTTCAGCTCCGCCGAGGAGATGTCCGGGCAGCTGATGGGGGTGCTGCGCGAGGTGGTCGCCCAAGACAGCGGGGTGCCGCGGCCGGGACTGTCGTCGATCTTCACCCGGTCGCGGTCCACGTTCGGGGTGGACCTGCTGGTGGCGCACACCGACGTGTACCTGGACGGGCAGGTGCACTCGGAGAAGCTGACCGCCCGCGAGATCGTCACCGCATTGCAGGTGCCGCTGGTCAACAAGGCCGACGTCGCCGCGCCGGTGCTGTCGGCGACGGTGCTCTCCGAGCCGGTGCAGACCCTGGATTCGCTGCGCGCGGTGCGCCACGGCGCGCTGGACTCCGAGGGCATCGACTTATCCGAATCCGTCGAGCTGCCGTTGATGGAGGTCCGCGCGCTGCTGGACCTCGGCGACGTCACCAAGGCCACCCAGAAACTCGAGGATTTGGCCGAGCGGGTCGGCTGGCAGTGGCGGCTGGTGTGGTTCCGCGGCGTCGCCGAACTGCTGACCGGTGACTACGATTCGGCCAGTAAGCATTTCACCGAGGTGCTGGACATGTTCCCCGGGGAGTTGGCCCCCAAGATGGCGTTGGCGGCCACCGCCGAGCTGGCCGGCACCGCCGACGAGCGCAAGTTCTACCAAAGCGTGTGGAGCACCGACGACGGCGTAATCTCGGCGGCCTTCGGGCTGGCCCGGGCGCTGTCGGTGGAAGGCGACCGGGCCGCGGCGGTGCGAACCCTGGACAAAGTCCCGCCCACCTCACGGCATTTCACCACCGCGCGGCTGACCAGCGCGATGACGCTGTTGTCCGGGCGCTCCACCCGGGAGATCACCGAGGACGACATCCGCAACGCCGCCCGGCGGGTGGAGGCGCTGCCCGACACCGAGCCGCGGGTGCTGCAGATCCGCGCGCTGGTGCTGGGCGCGGCGATGGACTGGCTGGCCGATCACGAGGCCAGCACCAACCACATCCTGGGCTTCCCGTTCACCGACCACGGGCTGCGCCTCGGTGTGGAGGCGGCGTTGCGGGGGCTGGCCCGGGTGGCACCCACCCAGGCGCACCGCTACGCGTTGGTGGACATGGCCAACGCGGTGCGGCCAATGTCGACGTTCTGAGGGTTTACGCCGGACGGGTGGTTCATGGACTCCAACCGAGTACGCGATGCCGCCGCCGCGGAAATCGGACGGCACCGCCGTCTGCTGCGCACGCCCCGGGACGCCCGAGTGCTCAGCGCGGTAATGCTGCCGCTGCTGCGGTGGTCGCCGCCTGCCGGATTCGGTGTCCTGACTACGACCGGGCGCAAAACCGGCAAGCCGCGCAGCAAGTGCGTCCGGGTGATCCGGAAAGGCCAGCGAGCGTATCTGGTGGCGTTGCGGCCGCCGCACGTGGCGGTGACGTGGCCGGACGCGGTGCACGCATGGGTGTGGAACATCCGCGCCGACCCGAGGGTGCGGCTGCGGATCCCGGGCGGCATGTTCGACGGCGTCGCGTACGAGATCACCGACGCCGCCGAGCTGGCCAGTGCTCGGGCAGCGATCTGCGACGCCGTGCACGCGACCGACTACGCCGAGTGCGCGCTGCATCTTCGCGGGGTGCCGACCCGAACGAAAATCCAGGAACTGCACCGTTATTGGTTTGACACCGGGATCCCGGTAGTCATCGAGCTGAAGGAAACCCCGACCTGACCACTCGCCGGTGATCACGATCAGATTTGGATACCTGACGCGCAGTCTTGGGCCGCGCTGCACCATCTGACCCCGGCAGGTTCAGGGGCTAAGTATGTCGACACCAGCCACCAAGATTCACTGCACGCACAGGAGAAGTTTTTGCCTCCGTCTTGGTGCCGATAACAATGTCGGCGCCGAGGCGCTCTCTCTGCTCTCGACACTCGACTGGAGTCGAAGCGCCGATAGGCGGCGCGCTTCCGTACCCCCAGATGCGGCAATTGTCCGACGGGCTCGCCGCTGGCCACATACAATGGCCGCCGTGATCGGCAAAGCTAGGCGGATCGTTGTAGGGCTGGCGGTCGTGGCCACCGCCCCGCTGATATCTCTGGTCACCGCACCGCTGGCCGCCGCACACGACCCGGAATGCGACACCATGATGCCGGTGGGTGATCAACTGGAGGCTTCCTTCGACCAAGTTGAGCCGGAGGGGGTGACGCCACCCGGTGTGGGGAATCAGATCGTTCAGGATGAGCGCCCGCTGTACGAGTTGTCCGGTCAGACCGCGGTGGATCTGAGGAACTGGTCGGACGTCTTGGCCGCCAAACTCAACCACGACAATCGCTACGCGCAGCAAGGCCCCGACCAGCTGTGGCTGTCGGCCGATCTGGGTGCCGCGCGCAGCCATCTCTTAGCGGCGCGCCGCTACTGCCTGTGGGGCGACCACTTCGGGTAACGCCGCTGGGCGCTAGCCAGGCAACCGTGATTGTGCGATTTCATCCGGTTTGAGCGCGAAAAGCGTATGAGACCGCACAGTCGGCACCGGGCTCAACCTTGTTATGCGCCGCCGTATTCCGGGCGCAGCGATCCGGCCAGTGCGGATAGCGGCACCTCGAGGGTGACGGCCCCGCCGTCCATCGACCACACCAACGGGTCCCCGGGCCGAGAGGTGTGCGGCGCCGAGTTTTCCCGCTGCATCGGCACGTTGGGCATGTACAGGATCAGGTTGTCCGGGGTCAACGCGAATGCCTGATAGTTCCCGCTGTAGCCGGGGCCGTCGGGGCCGGGCTGCCAGTGCTCAACCGTGAACGGGTAGCTGCCCGGCGCGTGCGGCGGGGCGGCCGCGTCCAGCGCCGCCGGCAGGATCGGCGCGGCGGCCGGCGGTATCGCCGCCAGCGGGTCGACGCCCGCCTTGAACAGGTCGGCGAGCATCAGCCTGCGTCCCTGTGCCATGTCGAACACGAACGACCGATAGGCGTTGTTGGGCTGGATCCCGAACGGCTCGAAGTCCTCGTGCACGATCAGCGACTGCACCGAACCGGGGCCGGAGAACAGCTGGTAGTCGGCGGTGGCGCTGCTGTCCCGCGGGGTCTCGGCGCCGCTGGCACGCCACCCGTTCATCAGCATGTGGTAAAAGTTGCGCACCACCGGCCCGGAGGTCGGATCGTCGATCATCGAGGCGGGCAGGTCGAAGGAGATGAACCGCTCCGCCTTGCGCTGCGACACAACCAGGGTGGTGCACCGGGCCCCGTCCCACGTCGCGCCCAGTTCGCCGCAGAATTGTTCGGGCGACGCGCTCGCCACCGGCGCGGCGACCACCGCGGCGAACAAAAATCCCAGCGCCGCCGCCGGCGCGCTGGCCCTCATAGTTTGTCTCCGGGAACGACTTTGCTGGCAAGCCATCGGCCGTTGACTTTCTCCATGGTGATCTCCATGCCAACCACCTCGGTGGGCGGACCGGCCGGCGCCTCGGAGCCCGGCGCCGGCGGCGCCTGAGGCACGGCGGCGCTGGTGAACGATTGCTTGACAAACATCAGCACCTCGACCTGATTGCTGGTCACCGATTCGATCGCGGAGCGGACGACGGTGCCACGCGTGGTCACCTTGTTCTCGATCAGCATCGCCCGCAACTGCGAGATGCTTCTGACGTACCTCTGCTTGAACTCCCCGGTCGAGCCGTCGCTGATGGCGTCGATCGCCCGGTCGATCGTGCTGGGGTCGGCGTTGGTGAAGTTTTCGGCGAATGTCTGTGCCGCCGCGAGTGCTTGACGAGCGGTTACCTGCCGCTGGTGCTGCTCGAACAGCAGCCAGCCCTCGTAGGCCGCCCCGGCCAGCAGGGCCAGAACCACCACCACGGCGGTCCCGCGGATCGCGGGCCTGGTCCACCGGCGCGGCCCCCGCGATGTCGCGTTCACCGACCGCCGCCACCAACGCGTCCTTGGCACTGCGCTTTTCGGGTCGCTCGGCTCGTCATCGGTGCCGGCCTGCCCGACAGACGCCTCGGTGACCCCGGGCTCGTCGCCCGATTCGTCGCCGACCACGTCCACCGCAGCTTCCATACCCATCCCGGTACCCCTAGATGATCTCGACATTGCTTGCCAGCCAACGACCATCGACCAGCTCCATCGTCATCTGCACCCTGTTGCGGTCGACCCGTGGGGTGGATAGGACCGCGTTCTGCACCGACTGGTCAACGAACAGCAACACCTCGACCCGGGTCTTGGTCGCCGATTTCACCGCCGCGTCGAGGACCACGCCCTTGCCCGATGCCTTGTTGTCGATCAGAATCTGCCGCAACTGCGAGGACCCCTGACCGTATTCGTCCCTGAACTGCCCGGTCGCACCGGCCATCGCCTCCGAGTACTGCTTGTCGATATCCGCGGCGTCGAGGGTGGTCAAGGTGACGGCGTACTTCTTCGCGGCCGCCAGCGCCGCCTGGCCGGCCGCGGCCGTCTGATCGACTTGGATCAGCCGCCACCCCAGAAAAGCCGAGAACCCCAGCCCGGCGACCACGGCGACGCCGACCAGTATCCGGACCACGCGACGCCGTAACGTCCCGGGCGCCGCTGCGAGGTCGCCACCGCCGTCATCGCCCGATTCGCCTGCCGGATCGACACTCTCGTCGGTGTCCTCACCTCCGACTTCGGCGGCAGCGGCGTTCACGGCATCCGGATCGTCCTGGCCGGCGAGCTGGTCGAAGACGTCTACGGTGGGGGCTTGCTTGAACACGGTGACCTCCCGGGCTAGTTCGGTACCCACGCCGGCAACTTGGGCCCACCGAATGGGGTGGGCAGCGTGTACGGCGGATAGTTCGGGGTGGGATCGGTGGTCGCCAGCGGGTCGAGTCCGGCTGGCGGGCCCGCGGTGTCGTCCCCCGGTGGCCGGGGCGCGTTGCGGGCGCCGCGAATCAGCACCGCCGGGTCGGGGTTGTTGCAGTAGGTATTGAGATACGGTTCCGGGGAATCCGCCTGGGTGGGTGCCAGCCGCGACACCTGGTAATCGCACCGGTACTTCGGGTACAGGTCACCGATCCCCCACAGCGCGTTCGCGCGGAAGATCGTGCCGAAATTGTCGAGGAACGATCCGTGGTCGGGCCGCCACAGGTCCTGCAGCGCGGGTATCCGCATATACAGCAGCTGTGAGACGGTGGTCAGATTCCCCAGCAGCGCGACGACGTTCTCGCGGTTGTCGTTGAGCAGGTTATCGACGTCGGCCAACTGCCCGCTGCCGTTGTCGACGAGCGTCCGGAACCCCCCGTCCATCTTGTTCACCCCGCCCAGGACGTTTTTGAGGTCGACGGCGGTGCGTCCCACACCCTCGTTAACGTCGGCGAAGGTGCTGAACACCACCTGGGTGTTGCGCAGCATGCTGACGGTCTGCGGCAGCACACCGTCGAGCGTGGAGGCCAAGAAGATCCCGCCGTCGAGCAGCCCGGCCAGCTTCTTCGGGCCGTCGCGTCCGACGCGTAACTCGTCGAGCAGCGCGGTCACCTTCTCCGGGTCCAGTTGGGACAGCGCACCGCGGCTGTCGTCGATGATCTGTCCCAGCGACATCGGGATGGTGGCCTGGTCGGCGCCGATCACGGTGCCGTTGGTCAGATATGGCCCACCGCCGTGTTCGGGCCGGAAATCCATATATTGTTCCCCGGCCGCCGACAGTCCCGACACCCGCACCGGGCTGTCCCGCGGGATCCGCACATCGCGGTTGATGGTGGCGACCGCCTCCACGCCGCCGTTCGGGTCGTCGGTGAGGTTGATCGCGGTGATGCGGCCGATCGGTATGCCGCGCAGGGTGACGTCCTGGTTGACCAGCAGCCCGCCCGATTCGGGCAGCAGCACCCGCACCGCGATCGTCCGGCGCAGCGGGTTGATTCGCAGGTCGGTGATCGCGACGTAGGCGGCGACCGCCACTAGCGCGAGCGCCAGCCCGATGCACGAGATCAGGATTCGGCGTTGGGCCACCGCACGGATCACGTCGACGATCATTCGGGCCGAGAGCTCCACCGGGTTCGCCGTCATCGCTGCTCCCCATAGATCTTGGCTAGCAACAGGTTCCATTCGTAGCGCAGGCTTTCGACCAGCTGATGCCAGTCGGTGCCATCCGACCAGTGGAATCCGGGATCGCCGGGATAGTTGATGTCGGGCCACGGCCCCAGCGCCAGCTGATCCAGGGTGACCTCGACGTGCACCGAGGTGGAAGCGAACGCCTTCATCAAGATCCCGATCAGCCGGTTCAGCGAGAACAGCGATAGATTGGGGTCGACAGCGATGTCGTTGAACGTGCCGGCCAGCCGGTTGAGGTCGGCGACCGTGCTGCGCGAGTCGGTGCCCGCGATGGACGGGAACCGGGACAGCTGACGTGTGATGCGTGCGGTGGTGGCTACCAGATCGGCGATCCGGGTGGAGTTTTCCGCGATGACGGCCATCGCCGGCCCCCCGGCTTCCAGGGAATCGCTGAGCGTCTTCGAACGTCCCGCCATCACCGCCGAGAGGTCGGAGGTACGCCGCAACGCGGCATCCAACTGTTCTGACCGGCCGTTCATCTTCGACAGCAATCCACTCGTCTGGTCCAGCAGCAGGCCGACCTTCTCGCCGCGGCCGCCCAACGCCACGCCGGCGCCGTTGATCGAGTTCACCAGGTAGCGGATCGTGCCGCCGTTGACCAGCATCGCCATCGAGTTGAGCACGTCTTCCACGGTCGGTGCGGCGGCGGTGGATTTCAGCGGGATGGTGTCGCCGTTGTGCAGCAGCGGCGCATCGGGGGACGCACTGGGTTTGATCGACACGAAGACGTCCCCGATCAGGGTGGCCGACCTCAGTTCGGCGGTGGCACCGACCCGCAGCGGGACGTCCGAGCGGATCCGCATGTCCACCTGCGCGGTGAAATCATGCGCCCGGATGGCGTGGACTTCACCGATATCGGCGCCCAACAGCTTGACCTTCGCCTGCTCCGGCAGGTTCAGCGCATCGGAGAAAACGGCGGTCAACGCATAGGTTTTGCCGCTGGCCCCCGGGGACGGCAGCGGCAGCGCGTCCAGGCCGGCTGCGCAACCGGCCAACAGCCCGGCCAGGCCCGCGGCCACCACACCCCGCGCGGCGCGGCCGATAACCCCGTTGAGCCCGTTCACGGGGTACCACTGATCCCGTCGTCCATCAGGTTCAGGATGGTGCCCAGGCCGAAATCCGGTGCGTAGTCGCGTAACGTTCCGGTGGCGCACCCCAATTGTTTGAGCCCCATCAGGTTGCAGACTTCCTTGGTGAACATACTGTTCATCACGATCTTGTTGAGCAGCAAGTGGCCGCGGAAACTCCCGCCCACCGGGTCGATCATGTTGTACATGTTGTCGATCGTCATTGGCGCTACATCGAGCAGTTCCGCGATTTCACGCTGATTGTCGGTGAGCGTCGTCATGAGGCCCTGCGTGTTGGCCAGCGTGCCCTGCAACCCCTCGCGGTGCCCCTCCAGGAGCCGGGCCGCCTCGGCGAGAAGCTGGTTGGCCTTCGCGCCGGTGCTACCCGAGCCGAGATCCTCGGCGGCCAGGATGTCGCTGAGCTGCCGCAGGTTGGATCCGAATTCCCGGATAGTGGCATCGTTGTCGGCGGCGGCCTGGGTCAGTTCGGACACGCTGCTGATGATCGCCTGGATGTTCTTCTTGCTGTGGGCACCTTTGTCGGAACCCACCCGCAGCGCCTGGGACAGTTTGTCCAGGGTGGCCCGGATCTGCGGCCCGTTGGCCGACGTGATGTCGGCACTGAGGTTGATCAGGTTCCCCAGCGGCCCGTGTCCCTGATCGTCACCGTGCAACGCCTTGCCCAGTTTGTCGACCATCCGCAGGGTTTTGTCGAACTCGACCGGGGTGTGGGTGCGCACCCCCGGCGGGCCCAACACCGCACCGTCCTTGAGCTTCTCGCCGCCGCGGTAGGGCGGGGTCAGCTCGACCACCCGGTCGGTGAGGATGGAGTTGGACACGGTCACCGCCTGCACATCGGCCGGAATGTCGATGCCGTGGTCGATGGCGAGTTTGACCTCCACGTAGCTGTCTTTGGGCACCACACTGGTGACCGTGCCCACCCCCATTCCCAGCACCGAGACCGCGTTGCCCGCGTACAGGCCCACGGTGTCCTCGAACAGCGCGGTGATCGTCATCGGCCGGTGCATCAGCCGCGGAACGACCACCACCGCCGCGGCAACTGCGACGACGGCGGCGGCGATCAGGGCACCGATCACCTTGACGTGGCGGCTCATTCGCAGTCCTTGAAGTACTCGACGAGGTTGAACTGGGGGGCTCGGCTGCTGATCGCGCACGCCCACGAGTCGATCAGAATCCCCATCGGGGCGTTGACGTCGAGGGCGTTGCCGCTGCCGGTGGCGTTGGCGAGGTTGCGAACGGCGACCGGCGACGACTGCAAAAGACTGCGCACCAACGCGTCGTGGTCGTTGACCATCTTGGTGAACTCTTGCGCGTCGCCCAGCAGCTTATCCAGGGCGGGTTCGTCGGCCATGATCGTCTTGGCCTGCTGAACGAGCGTGGTGGCGCTGGCGAACAGCCGCTGCACCGCCGCGCGCCGGGTCGCGATCTCCCGCAGCAGGTCTCGGCCCTGCACGATCAGGACCCCCAGATCGGCCCGCTGGTTGGCCAGCATGGTGGTCAGCGTGTCGGCGTTGTTCAGCAGGGCGCCGAGTTGATCACGCCGATCCCCGATCACGTCGGCCAGCGACTGCAGATTCTGCAACGCCGGCGGCAGGGCCTCGGGCAACCCTTGCAGGTTCGCATCGAGCACATTCACCGATTCGACGACGCGATCGGCGTCCAGCGGTCCGAAGGTCTTCGTCGCACCGGCCAGGGTGGCGGTCAGATCGTAGGGAACCTCGGTGCGCAGATCACCGTTGGGCCAGCGCAGCGGGATGGTGCGCTGGGGAAGGCTGCCCGCGCCGGCCGGCGACAGTTCCAGATATCGGGATCCCAGGATCGTGGTCAGTTTGATGCCGGCCCGGGTGTCGGCGCCCAGGCGCACGCCGTTGCGGACACTGAACTTGACCACCACATGGTCGCCGGCGAGTTTGACGCCGTCGACGGCACCGACCTGAATTCCGGCGATGGTGACCCCGTCGCCCTTCTTGATCTGCGCGGCCTGAACGAACTCGCCGTGGTAGGTGGTTTTGCCGATGTTGAGTTGGCCGTAGCCGACCACCCCGAGCAGCAGGACGCCGAGCACCACCAAAGCCACCGCCCCGAGCCAGGTGGCGTTGTAGGCGTCGAGGGGACGGATCAACCGGGTGAGCTTGTTACGCATGGGGCTCACCGACATCCCGGGGTGTGCCAGACCTCGTGACCGTTGCCCCGGGTGGCGGCGGCCACGATCCCGCGGAACCACCAGTACAGGTCGTTCCACAAACCGAAGTCGACGTCACAGGCGTATCCGTTGAGGTAACTGCCGTCTTGGGTGACCCGGGCGATCCCCTTCATCAGGCCCGGCACATTCGACACCGCGTAGCCCAACCGCGGGCGACCGTCGTGCAGGGCGTAATCGAGCATGCCGGGTTGCCGACCGACGAGCTGTTGGGCGTCGGGCGTGACGTTGTTGACGATCGCGGCCAACCGAGAAACCGTCGAGTTGATCGATCCGGTCGAGTCGACCAGTTCCTGCCGGCGGTCCGCCAAACTTGCCATCACACTCCGGGTTTCGCGGATCATCGTCTGCAGGTTGGTGTCTTGTGACGCCAGGCTGGCCATCAACTCGTTGAGGTTGCCGATCAGGTCGCCGAGCACCTGGTCGGGACCGGCGAACGTTTCCGCCAACGCCGACGCCTGGGTGGTCACCGCCAGCACCGAGGTCGTGTCCCCGCCGAACGCGCGGACGATGGCGTTGGTCAGGTTGTCCACCTGTTCGGGCTCCAGCTGTTCCAACAGCGGCTCGAACCCGTTGAGCGCGTGGGAGATATCAAACGACGGGCTGGTGTGCTCCAGCGGTATCTGGCCGTGGTCGCCCAGTGGCTGCCCCTTGTTCACCACCGGGTCGCCGGTGCGGGTGCGCTTGCCCGCCGGCTGCGCCAACCCGAGGTAGCGCTGCCCGATGATGTTCTGGTAGGTCACCGACGCGATGGTGTTGGTGTACAGGGTCTGCGTCCGTTGCACCCGGAACGTGACCTTGGCCAGGTTATCGGCCAGTTCGATCTTGTCCACCCGGCCGACCCGCACCCCGGCAACCCGGACGTCGTCGCCGTCCGCCAGCCCGGACACATCGGTGAAGATGGCCGAGTACGTGCGCGTCGGCCCCGACACCCCGCGCACCAAGGTGCCGAACACCATCCAGGTCACCGCGACCGAAAACACCAGGAAGATCACGGAACCGATCAACGGTTTGCGATACCGGTTCATGGGGCGTCTCCCGGTGTGACCTGCACCAGCGATCCGCGCACCACCGGACCCAACAGCAACACGGTGGCCGTCGTGGCCTCCCCGCCGACGATCCGGCCCATTTGCTCCCTTTCCTCGCTGCTGCCGATCGGCCCGATGTTGCCGCCGATACTCCGCTGCGAGTACACCCCGGCGGGCGGCGGCGCTTCGGCGGGCAGCGGTGGTGCCGGTTCACCGGGCGGCGGTGGTGGCTCAGCGGACGGCGGTGAGTGGTCCTGCCACGGTGGCGGCGGAGGCGCCGGCGGTCCCTGCGGGTCGTCGGGCATCGAGTGCCGCGGCGGGGTCACATTGGGCCGGTTCTCCGCCGCACCGGGTGGCGGCGGGATGCCCATCGAACCCAACGCGGGGAACAGATCCGGCGCTGTCGGGACTTCCGGGGCGGTCTGGCAGCTGGGTCCTTCCAGGGCGCCGTAGCGGGGGCAGTCGGCACGCACGTAGCTGCGGCTCGGGGTGAATGAGGCGATCACCTTGACGGTGATGAGATTGTTGTCGGGGTTGAACGCCTCGTCGTAGAACTTGTTCGCCAGCGTTTGCAGCCGCGTCGACACACCGTGGAACTCGCCGGCGTGGTCGGCGAGCACGCCCAGCGTCGGTGCCAGTTGCGTCGTGATGGCAACCAGCCGGTCGGTCTGGTGATCGAACGCGTCACCCAGCATCCCGGTGGTGCCCAGCCCCGACGATAGGAGATCGGTCAGCTGCACGCGCTTTTCGGCGATGGTCCGCATCGGCTGGATCGAGTCTTGCAGCGCGTCGAACAGTTCCGGGGTGGTCGCTCGCAATCCGCCCGCGGCGGCGCTCAACGCCGCCAGCGTCGACGGGCCGCTGGCATCCGGGGAAACCACCGTATTGAGCTGCGCCATAATCTCATTCAGTTCATGCCCGGCGTCGGTCAGTTGCTGGCCGCGGCCCTGGGTCGCCTCACCGAGGGCCGCGATCACCCCGATACTGTCGGGATCGGGTTTGCGCCCCGTCGCGGCGAGCAGTTGGCGCAGCTTGGCCACCACGTTCTGGAACAGCACGGTCGGCAAGGTGGTGTCCTCGTGCACGACCGAGCCGGTCCGCAACGGTCCCGGGCCCTTACCGTTGTCCACCAGTTGCACCGCCGACACCGCGAAGGCGTTGCTCGGCACCACCCGGGCCGTCACGGTGCTGGGGATACCGGCGGCGTAGGACGGGGTGAGGTCGACGTGCACCAGGTTGGGCTGGTCCTCGTGGGAGGGGGTGATCCCGGACACCGACCCCACCAGCACCCCGCGAAACTTCACATCGGTGTGTGCCGGCAACCCGTCCCCGATGTTGAACATCGCGAGGTCGACCTTGACGAGCTCGTCCAGTTTGCCTTCGGATTTCTGAACCATCAACACCGAAAAGGCGGCCGCTACCACGGCGAAGACCACACCCACGCCGATCAGGGTCCGGTTGTTCGGGCTGCGCGGATCGAAATCGTAGGAGTTCGGCATCGTTACCCACCGAACCTGGCGCCGGACGCAACTCCCCAAAACGCCATGGTGAGCAGCATGTTGACGATCATGACGGTGGTCAGACTGTTCCGCATCGCACGTCCGGCGGCCACTCCCACACCGGCCGGACCGCCGCTGGCGAAATACCCGTAATAACACTGCATCGTCGAGGAGATGAAGACGAAGACCACCGCCTTCATCGTCGCCTTCAGAACATCGCCAGGGTTGACGAACAACGAGAAATAGTGCAGGTAGGAGCCGGCGGACTGGCCGGCGATCATGCTGGCGCCCTGGGCGGAGGCGTAGGTGGTCGCCAGCGCGATCAGGAACAACGGGACCGCCGCGATGACGCCCGCCGTCACTCGGGTGACCACCAGGTAGGAGACGGAGTTGATGCCCAGCACGTCCATCGCGTCGATTTCGTCGTTGATCCGCATCGCACCCAACTGCGCGGTGAAACGGCATCCCGCCTGGGCGATGAACGCCATCGCGATCATGACCGGCGCCAATTCGCGGGTGGTGGCGAACGACGAGATCAGCCCCATCGCCGGGCCCAAACCCAACAAATTCAGCGCGTTGATCGCCTCGACGGCCACCAGTGCGCCCGCGGTCAGTCCCAGCACCACCGCGACGTTGACGGTGCCGCCGCCGACGACGATCGACCCGTTCCCCCACGAGACGTCCGCCAATATCCGCAGCATTTCGCGCCGGAAATACAACAGCATGGCCGGGATCGAGGCCAGGATCTTGCCGAAGAAATAAACGAGGTGCCCCGCCCTGCCGAACGCGCCGCCGACAACGTCAGCACCGGCAAGGACCGGGCGAACCCCAAAGGCCTGAAATCGGGTGGGCGTGGCCATGGCTTACAGAGTGGTCCGCGGGAAGACGATGACGTAAAGCTGGCTCATCAGCACATTGACCATCATCAGCAGCAGCACGGATTCGACCACTGCGGCGTTCACCGAGTTCGCCACGCCGGCGGGACCACCGTGGGTGTTCAAACCCTTGTGGCAGCAGATGACGGCCACAATCGCCGAGAACACCATCGCTTTGGCCATCGCCAGGGTCATGTCGCCGACGGTGGCGAAGGACGAGAACGTCGCGATGAACGAACCGGGGGTGCCGTTCTGGATGTACACGTTGAACAGGTAACTCCCGATGTACCCGACGAACGCGGTCACTCCGGTTAGTCCGAGCCCGACCAGGATCAACGCGGCGAGCCGGGGCACCACCATGCGACGCAGCGGCGAAACCCCCATCACCTCCATCGCCGCGATCTCTTCGCGCATGGTCCGGGCGCCCAAGTCAGCGCAGACCGCCGAACCGACCGCCGCGGCGAGCAGCAGCGCCGCCACCAGCGGGGCCCCCTGCCGGATCACCACCAACCCGGTCGCCGCCCCCGACATCGACGAGGCACCGACTTGCCCGGCCAGCAGGCCGAACTGGACGGACAGGGTGACGCTGATCGGGATAGTCACCAAAATCGTGGGGGTGAACGCCGTTGATGCCATGAAGGCCATCTGCTCGATGAACTCGCCGGTCTGGAAGGTCCGGGTGAACAAGTCATAGAACAGATACCCGATGGCCCGGATCCCGAGCTTCACCTGGCCGCCGAAGGTGTTCAGCGAGAGGAACGGGTGGTTCTGCAGATAGCGGCGAAACCAGCCGACGATCTCCCCGATGCCGGATCGTTCGACGGGGTGAGACGGGGCGTCTGCGGTGTCTGTCAAGGCGCACTCCCTCGCGGTTGAGGGTGGCCCGGGGCATCAGCAAACACAGACGTCAATAAGACTGTGCTAACGGTCATTTCCCCTCCGGGACAGTCAGGTCTGCGCCACAGTAGCCCAGCCGACCACGAGGGTGTGCGGTTTCGACAAATCGGATTGATACGTCTAGCTCCGAGGCGACGCATGCGACTTTGTCCAATCTCCCGGATCTCCTCGGCGCTATCAGGTTTCTCACAGGATGGCCCTGTGACGGAGGAACTCTCATCTGGGTAAGGGCCCCGACGGCGGATCTGGACGGCGTCACAACCGCTAGCACCGTCCCCATTTACCCCTAGTACCAAGGCTTCTCATCGTGTGACGCGGAGCCAGCCGCGGCCGCGAGCGTTCCATAAGTTGGCTCATGCTGGGGCCGTGGCGGCGCAACGCGGCTGGCTGCTGGTCGCGCCTCGACCCGGCCAGGCGCTGAGCTGATCTATCAGACGTTCGCGATTGGACGCCGACACCGCCCACCCCTCGTCCAGGGCGGTGCCAAAAACCGGCGCGGACCCCGCCGCCTTACCCCCTCCAGCTTGCAGTGCAACCCCCAGTTCAGCGTCCGACCCAGCGACCACAGCTGGCCTGGGCGGATTCCGGGGCCAAGTATGTCGGCATCCGTCGCCAGGATTCACTACACGTGGGAGAGAAAATTTCGGTGCCTGGTTGGTGCCGGTCACAAAACTTGGGTTACGGTTCGCGTGCGCAGCACGGCACGGTTACGAGCGCGAATTCGCGCGCGAGCACTAGCCGCCGCGGAGCCACCCACCGGGGCGCACCTGCAATTCAGCTCACCGATCCGCCGTATTGCGCTGGGCGCGTTGACATCTAGACATCGCGACGAGCCGATTGAACGCACTGACCGTCGGCGCCGTTATCCGCCGCTCGAGGCCTCCCAGTCAGCGATCTCGCGACCGAGATCGGTATGCGGCGGGTCACCGTAGAGCCATTCGCGAGCGATGCGATACCAGTTGTTGGTCACCTCCAGGTGCCCGAGTATCCCGAACGTCAAAAACTCAGCGCGCCGGGAGAATAGGTGCTCGGGCGGCAGCATCTGCCGTCGCATGTCGGTGAATTCCACACTGCGCGGGTCGATCGCCATCACGATGGCGGCCGTTGCCATCTCCGGCGTGATCGCGATCTCCTCGTCGACCATGTGCCAGCCTCCCACCGCCAACACGTAGTCCATGCATTCCTGCGCGGTGACAGCCGAACTCGCGTCCACGATTCCGCGGTCGACCATGAGCCGATACAGCTCCTCGGCCTTTCCCTCGGCGGCGATGCGAAGGTATTGCCGCTCGAACTCGACGTTGACCGGATCCATCCGGTGATACAGGCCGAAGTCGACGAACTCCACCTTGCCATCCGCGCCGAGCAGAACATTGCCCGGGTGGGGGTCGCCGCAGAACTCGTTGTGGCAGAACAGCGAACCGATGTAGAAGCGGTGAATTACTTCGCCGATGCGGTTACGGTCATCGGCCGGCAGGCTACGCATCTGGTCGAAGCCGACGCCCTGGGCAAACTCGGTCACCAGCACCCGCGGGGTGCTTAACTCCACGACGCTGTCCGGAACCCGGATCATTGGATGGCCGCGAAATTGCCGCGCCACGTGGCGCTGGGTACGTGCCTCGGTCAGATAGTCCAACTCATTTTCGATATTGCGGCTGAATTCGTCGAGCATCGCTGTATTGGCAGCCGGCCACGCGGATCTCCACAGTTTCATCAGCAGCGCCAGGTTGCGCATGTCTGCTTTCACCGCCTGCTGGACCCCGGGATACTGGACCTTGACCGCGACGTCCCGGCCGTCGCGAAGCCGCGCCCGATACACCTGGCCGATCGACGCCGCAGCAATCGGGGACTCGTCGAAGTCACTGAACACCCCCGACAAGGGTCCGAGATCAGCCTCAATCACCGCGCGCATGGCGCTGAAGGGTTCCTTTGGGGCCTGGTCGCGCAACGCCGCAAGCTTTTGCCGGAAACGTTCGCGATGCGATTCCGGCACGAGATCGACATCGAAAAGCGAGAGCACTTGGCCCAGCTTCATCGCCGCGCCCTTCATATTTCCCAGAACCGCTAAGAGATTGTCGGCGGCAGCAATGGTCGCACGTTCTGCGAGTATCGCTTTCGCGTCCTCGGAGCGGCCGATCATCGCCAGGCGCACCCCCGCACCACTGACCGCACGTTTGGCCGCCAGCCGGCCTAACTTACTGCCACGCGAGAGTCGCCCCCGCGGAATTCGATCCACAACCAGCCCCCTGTGCGCTGTCCCCCAGCCCAGCCGCAGGGTACCGAACCATCGACCGAATTTGCCACCATCAGCGCTGAATATTTACTGGCAGGGACGTCAATTCCGTGGCCGAACAATCAATTGGTCGCTTATAGTTCGGCCGTGGAAAAGGGAGAGATTTTCGCCGCTGTTGCCGAGGAACGCCGCGGCCTTGCGGACCTGCTCGACACCTTCTCGGAAGCGCAGTGGGCCGCGGCGTCGTTGTGCGAGGCATGGACGGTGCGCGACGTTGCTGCGCATCTGGTCACCCCACTGATCACGCCGATGCGTAAAGCTGTGGTCGCGGTTGCGAAGGCACGGGGTGACCTCGATAAAGCGATCATCGCCATGACGGCAAGCGTTGCCCGCCGCCACGGCGATAACCTTCCGGCGCTGTTACGCCAACACGCCAACAACCGCTTCCAGCCACCGTTGATCGGCCCGATGGCACCGTTGACCGAGGTCACCATCCACGGCCAGGACATCCGCCGACCACTGGGTCTCAGCCGAACCTTCACTCCCGCACAGCAGTTGGCCATCCTCGACTTCCTCACTTCGCCAGCGGCGAAGAGAGCTTTTCGGCGCAACACCACCAAGGTGCGGTGGGAAGCCACGGACCTGGGCTGGTCCCACGGCGACGGCCCGGCGGTCCGAGGTCCCGCAGAAGCGATCATGTTGGCGCTCACCGGTCGGCGTGCCGCCCTGGCCGATCTTCGCGGTGACGGGACCGAACAACTCGGTAACCACCTGTAGACGGAAGTCGTCCGCGACCGGCGCGGGATCGCGGTGTTTACCCCCTGAAAGCCCGCCGCGACACCGGGCCGACTGTCATGCCGACAACTCAGCGATCGCGGGCACAACGTGGTCGATGAAATCGACGACTTCGGCGACCGCCTGGGCCGATTCCGGCACCAGCGCCGCCGCCGCCTGAAAGACGTGTACCTGGCCGGGCCACGTTTGCAGCGTGCATGGCACACCTGCGTCGGCGAGCCGGTCGGCCATCAGGACCGCATCGGGGTACAGCATCTCGCTACTGCTCGCCTGGATGAGGGTGGGCGGCAGCCCGCTGAGGTTGCAGTCCGCCGGAGACAGCAGAACCTCGCCCCGGTTCAGCCTGACGCGATCGTCATACACCCTGGTAATTACCGACTCAGAGAACAGCGCGCACGCCTTGGCCGACGGAGCAGCGAGCTTGCCGGAAATCTCGCACGTCGTGAGCGGCGAAATCGCGACGAGCGCGGCCGGCATTGGTAGACCTGCATCCCGGATGCCCAGCGCGGTGGTGAAGGTGAGGTAGCCGCCTGCGGAGTCGCCCATCACCACGATCCGCTCGGGATCGATCCCCATGTCGAGCATGTGGCGGTACGCGTCGATGCCGTCAGCGACCGCGTCGTTGATGGAATGCCGCGGCAGTTTTCGGTAATCCACATGGAGCGCGGACGCCGCCAACATCGTGGCGAACCGACCGACCATTTGGCGGTGCAGGTACCGGCCACCGATGTAGAAAGCGCCGCCGTGCAGGTACAGAATGAACCGGCCCGACGTCGGCTCGCCAGGGGTGACGATTTCTGCCTCGCAATGGGTCAACGTCTGCGGCTGGTACGTCACACCTGGGATCGGCCGAAGCGCGCGACCAGCATGATCGATGAGGCAGTACGGCCAGGGCAGCCATCGCGTTCGCACCCACGCGCGCAACCCCACCTTCACGGTCGCCCTCAGCGTGCATCCGAGCACCTGCGACTGCACGCTGCCCCCAGGGAAGTCGATGCGCTCGACGCTGGGCCCTCCCCCCGGCATTGCCACCCCTCACTCAGCGTTTCGACCCAGCGACCGCAACATCTGCCCTGGGTAGATTCCGGGGATCAGTATGTCGCTACCGGACACCGGGATTCACTGCACGCATCGAAGAAGATTTACGTGTCCCGTTGGTTCCGACGACAACTGCCCAGTTCACCGGGGCCCAACGCCGGCAATCCGGGCCGTACCGGCAGGCGGGCACCACGTCCAATAACAGGAACGTAAATTGTGGCGCAGCACAAAGCGTGGCGGGGCCAAACTCCCGCAACGCCGTCGGCAGCATGGGCGCGAACCGTCGTTGAGTTGCGCTGACAGCTCGCCCTGCCAGCAACCGGTGTGACAGGTGACAAGGCAGTCGCTCACGCTGATATGCACATTCCGCTCTCAATCGGACTGTTGTCGGTCACAATCGGGTCCGTGACAACTGCCTTGCCGCGTATTCCCGAAGACTCGCCCCTTCGACAGGCGATTGAATCGCGAATTCCTGAGATGACCGACGACCTGCTGGACGCTGCGGTCAAGGCTGTTCGATGGCCGACCACCATGCCCAGTGAGCCCTTCCAGGTCGAAATCGGACCGCTGTTGGCCGCCGCCTTTCCCGTCGTGGCCGCCGCCATGGCGGAGGGGCGTCAGCTCAGCACAGACGAAGTGTCGTCGTTTGCGGTGCCCATCGTGGAACGCCACGCCGAGGACGGCATCCCGCTGCCGGCCCTGTTCGCCGCGCTGCACGGAGGTCTGCGGCGGTGCTGGGAGATCGTGGTGGATCTGGTACCCGATGTCGACGCGGCCACGCTGGCCGCGGTGGGCGTGCACCTGTCCGAGCTGACCGGAACGTGCAGCGTGGTAATAGCGGAGGTCTACCAAGACTCGGACTTCGTGCTGCGCGCCAGCAAACGTGACCAGCTGCAGACACTGTGCAAGGCGTTGGTTGCCGGCGACCCCACCGCGGCGATGCTTGCTCAGGACGCCAGCGTCGAACTCAGTGACCGCTACGACATCCTTGCCATCGAGGTCGCCGCCGCGCCGGCACCGCAGACGGCTCACGAGGTGCTGCTCGCGCAACGCAGGATGCGCTACGCCCAACACGTCCTGTACGAGTTCGGATCAACCGATATCCTCAACACCTTCGACGGCTACACCGGCACGGTCCTATTACCGACGCCGTTGGTCGGCGAGGGAGCCCTCGAGGCACTCGTCGACGCGCTCACGACACGCTTTGGCGTCGATATCTACGCCGCGGAGTGTCGCGCAACGGAACTCTTGGGCATCCCCGCTGCGGTCGCCGAAACCACCGAGATCGCCCGGCTCGCGCGCCAACTCGGCGGACACCCGGGCCTCCACCACCTCGACGACCTGCTCTTCGAATACCAGGCCACCAGGCCTGGACCCGCCAGGGACTTCCTGGCCCAGCGCATCGCACCACTACAGCAGCACCCCGCCCTGCTGGACGCGCTTGAAGCGCATCTTCGCCACGGGGCGGACCGAAAGGCTGCGGCGGCCGAACTATTCATACATCCGAACACGCTGACCTACCGGCTACGGCGTATCCATGAAATCACCGGCATCGATCCCAGCGACCCCCATGGCTCCCGCCTCCTCGCCGCCGCCGTCACCATTCACATCGTCGACCACGCCGAGAAGTAGCCCTCCGCGCAACCGACCCTTGACAAACGGCGGTGGCGTGTCCAAAGATTCGGTGGTCGTTATCGGATCGTGACCCAGTGGGTGGATCCGAACCGTGATACACGGGGATCCGGCGGGGCGGATCGCGTATCGACAGCTACAAGGGGGGTGCTGCGATGGTCCAACCCACTGACCCGACCACCGCCGAGATCGCAGAATCGTGCGCCCAAATCGCCGAGGCAGCCGCGGATCTGCGCAAGCTCGTCTCTGACTGCGCTGGGCTGGCGGCCCGACCCGGCCCACCAACTGGGTCAGAGGCCGGAGCGCCAGTGCGCGGGGACCTGCAACGGCGCATCACCGCGGCAATGACGGCCGCGACCGGCACGATTGACAACCTGACGGTCCTGCTCGCAGGCGGCGCACCGCCACCCGGAGCCGCCGCGGCGCCGTTGACGAACAAGCAGCATCGGGTGGGATGGGCGGACGAGTCGACCGACACGGTGCCGATGAAAAAATGCACCCCGGCGTAGCCTGACAGCCGTTCTTCAGCTGGGCGGGTCACACTGCCCCTATGGCCACCCAGTCCGACCGGTGGATCGCCACCGCCCGCGCGCTGCGCCGGGCCGGGTTCGGCGTGACCGGCCCGCAGGTCGACGTGGTGGCCGCCCAAGACTGGTCGGCCTACATCAATGCCGCGCTGGACGTGGACCCCGACGCCGATCCCGGCGCCCAGGCCACCCCGATGCCCACCCTGCCCGCACCGCACGCCCCCGGTAAAGGCTCGAGCACCGAACAGCGCAAGCTGTACAACCGGCAGCTGTCCGAGCAGATGGCCGCGCTGTCCGCCTGGTGGCTGCGCCGCATGGCCGCCGTCGAGCAACCCATCCACGAGAAGCTGACGCTGTTGTGGCACAACCACTTCGCCACGTCGGCGACCAAAGTCCGGGTCGCGGACTTCATGGCGGCGCAGAACCAGAAGCTGCGGACCCTCGCGCTCAGCGATTTCCGCAGCCTGGCCTACGCCATGCTCACCGACGCGGCGATGCTGCGCTGGCTCGACGGCCAGTCCAACACCGCCAAGGCGGCCAACGAGAACCTGGCCCGCGAATTCATGGAGTTGTTCGCGCTGGGCCACGGGAACGGCTACACCGAGGCCGATGTGCGCGCGGGCGCCCGGGCGCTGACCGGCTGGGTGATCAAGGCCGACGGCCGCACCGCGCTGGTTCCCAAACGCCGCGACACCACCGCCAAGACCCTGCTGGGCCGCACCGGCGATTTCGATGCGGCCGGGTTCTGCGACGCGGTGCTGGCCCAACCCAAGTCGCCGGGGTACATCGCGGGGCGGCTGTGGCAGCAGTTGGCCTCCGACGACCCGCCCCCGCCCGCCGCATTAAACCGCGTGCTCACCGCCTACGGTCCGGGACGTGACCTGCGGGCGCTCACCGCGGCGATCCTCACCGCCGCCGAATTCCTCGGCGGCCGAGGCGCGGTCGTCGACACCCCGGTGGAGTGGCTGGTCGGCGTGATCCGGACGCTGCAAGTGCCCCTCGACGGCCCCAAACGGATCGAGATGGTCGATGCCACGCTGACCGCGCTGGGCCAGCGCCCGTTTTATCCGCCCAACGTCGGCGGCTGGCCGCGCGGGCAGGTGTGGCTGTCCACCGCCAGTGCCGGGGAGCGGTTGCGCGCCGCCGGCAGCCTGGCCCGCGCCGGGGACCTGTCCAGCATCGAGGACACCGCCGCCGGCGACCGGATCGACGCCGCCGGCTATCTGATCGGGGTCGGGGCGTGGTCGGACCGCACCGTCGCCGCGCTCAAACCGCTGCGGCGCCAGCCGGTCCGGCTGGTGGCCGCCGCCGTCAACACACCCGAATACCTGACGTCGTAACGGGGTTGCCGATGGCTGAGATCAATCGCCGCAAGTTTCTGGTCGCCAGTGTCGGCGTCGGCGCCGCCGGGCTGCTGTCTTACGGGGCGGTGAGCTGGCCCGACCTGCTACGGGCCGCCCAGGACCGGCCGCTGCCCGACGGCAGCGGGGTGCTGGTGATCGTGACGCTCTACGGCGGCAACGACGGTATCAACACGCTGATCCCCTACGCCGACAACGCGTATCACGACGCCCGCCCCGAACTCGCCTACGCCCCGGGCGAGGTGTTGCAGCTGGATGACCGGCTGGGACTCAATCCGGCGCTGAGCGGGCTGGCGGGGCTGTGGAGCCGGCGCCAGCTGGCCGTGGTGCGTGGGGTCAGCTATCCGCAACCCGACCACAGCCATTTCCGGTCCATGGACATCTGGCAGACCGCGTCGCCGACCGAACCCGTCTCGACCGGCTGGATCGGCCGCTGGCTGGACGCCACCGGCGACGACCCGCTGCGGGCGGTCAACATCGGCTCAGTGCTGCCGCCGTTGGCGGTCGGCGCCACATGCACGGCCGCCGCGCTGACCCCGGCCGCGTCCCCGGGATCGGCGGAGCGGTTCACCGCCACCATGGCCACGCTCGGGGCCGATGATCCGGACGACACCGCCGCGATGGCGGCGGTGTGCGCCGCCTATCGCGCCGCCCGCAGCACCGACGCCACGTTCGCGCCGATCCGCGCGGCCGGCACCGAACACAACAGGCTGGCCGCCCAACTGCAGCTGGTCGCCCAGGCGGTGCAAGCCGGGGTGCCGACCCGGGTGTACGCGGTGCAGCTGGGCGGGTTCGACACCCACGCCGACGAACGCGAAACCCAGCAGCGGCTGCTGCAAACCGTCGATGCGGCGGTGACGCCGTTCTTGCGGCAGATGGCCGACGACCGGTACGGCAAGAACGTCGTCATGCTGGTGTATTCGGAGTTCGGGCGCCGCGTGAAAGCCAATGCGTCCCAAGGTACCGACCACGGCACCGCCGGACCGGTATTCGTCGCCGGCGCCCCGGTGAGGGGCGGGTTTTACGGCGACGAGCCCAGCCTGACCGACCTCGACGACGGGGACTTGAAGCCCACCACCGATTTCCGCGACATCTACTACGAACTGCTGGCCCGCACGCTGGCGACCGATCCCACCCCGTCGGTCGGCACCGGTCGCAAAGCTCTGGGTTTTCTTGGCTAAACCGCGCCGACTCAGAACAGGTTCAACAACCAGGACGGGTCGAACAGCTCGGTGACGATGGTGCCGGGAAGCTCGCTCGCCGCCGCGGGCAGTAGGCCACCCAGGCCAGCCAGCAATGCGGACGGATCCACCACGTCGCCGAGCAGCTTGGTGAACTCCAGCGAGCCCAGATCCAGCGGGAGGGCCCCCACGGTGTTGCCCACCGGATCGACCATGCCGCCGGTCAGCAGCGCCCCGGCGATCTCGCGCGGCAGGTAGTTGACGAAGCCGTCGAGCAGCCCGGTGAACAGCCCGATGTCGATCTTGAGCAGGTTGTCGAGCAAGCTGATGTCGGCGTCCTGCATGGGTTGCAGCAGCCCGTTGAACAGCGGGATGCCGGCGCCGCCCAGCGGTCCGAGGTCGATGCCGACCCCCCACTGGCCGTTGAGGACGGCGTCGGTGACATAGCCCGGACCCGCGACCAGGGCGGCCAACGCGTTCAGGTAGTCGCCGGATCCGATCGCCCCCTGGACCGCGCCCAAGCTGGTGTCGAATGCTTCCACACCGTTGACCAGCGGCCCAATGGCAGCCAGCCCCAGCACAATCGGCGCCGGCAACAGCACGGAAAGAATCAGCAGCGGGTTGCCGGACGTCAGGTCGCCGATGAGCTGTCCAGCCTCATTGATGATGGTGGTCAGGGTCGGAATCAGGTTGAGGATGTTGCCGATGTTCAAACCCGCAATGGCCGCCAAGAGTCCCTGCACATCGGTCAGCAGGTCGCTGTGCAGGCTGATCTCGGGGGCGAAGCTCGTCAGCGTTTGAAACACGTTGGCCGCGTTGTTGAACATCTCGCCGGGCACGTCGATGATCGACGCCGGGTTCGCCAGGATGTCGGTGAAGTAGCCCATCTGGTTGTGCAGGATCGCGCCCAGGACAGGTGCCGGGTCGGCGAACCGTTCGCCGACGATGGCGGACAGGTCGTTGAAGGAATTGGTCGCCAACGCGGAGTAGACCCCAATGGGGTCGGTGGGGCTGCCCAGATCGGCGAGTTGACCGATGTCGATGCCGGCCGTCAGCTGCACCGCGGGCATCGGAACGTCGGACAGCGTCGGTGGCGCCGCGACCGGGGTTACCGCGATCACGCCGGCGCCGACGACGGCGATCCCGGCGGTCAGATACACACGGAGCGCTTCCTGCATGGTCATGTCCTTTGCTGGCACCGAACCCACCACCGCAACCGGCGGCGAGGTGGATCACACTGTAGCTAAGAAAAACCTGATAGGACCAGAAACGAGCTATGAGCGCTCGAGGATCGATGCTGAGAATCTCCCAGCGTTTTTGGATGCTTCTTAGGCGCCTATCAGTTAGCATTCCTCCAAGCTGTGATGTATCTCACAACACAGAGTGGAAGGGCGGTCACCATGCAGCAGCTCGCCACCCGTCCGTGGATCACCGCCGGGGTCGCACTCGCCGGAGCCAGCCTGATCGCCGTCACCCCGGTCACCGCGCCGCCGCGGCCCGATGTCGCGCTCCCCGACATCGAGTTCACCGCTGGGTTGGACCCCATTACGCCCTGGGTGGACGTCATCCAACAGGCCAGCACCAATGTGTCGGACCTGGTCACGGCGTGGAGCAGTGATCCGTTCCCGATAATCCGGCAGATCGCCACCAACCAGATCGGCTACCTCGAGGACATCTTCCGCGGCGACTTCGGGGCCGCCTTCAGCCAGATCGCCCACAATCTGCAGGCCGGGTTTACCGCGCCATTCGTCCCCGACGCCAATCTGCTGAGCACCGTCGAGGCGACCTGGTCCAGCACCCTGCCCGGCCTGGCTGGCCAGCTCGCAATCCGTTCCGGGCAAGCCGCGGCGGCACTACTGCTGGGCGGACCGGTCAACCACCTCAATGTCTTTGACTTCGCCTACGGCGCCACCGCCGACGATGCGTTGCTGCACGCGCTGCTCGGGTTCACCGCGTCCCCGCTCAGCGGCGTGCTGATCGGCGCGGTCGGCCCGGTGCTCAGCCCGGTGCTGGCGCTCGGCGACAGCATTCAGGCCATCGTCGGCGACCTGTCCGGTCCCGAGACCGACCCGCTGGCGGCGCTGAACGAGCTGATCAATATCCCGGCGCACCTGACCGGCGCGTTCCTCAACGGCGGCGAGTCGCTGGACCTCACCCCATTGCTGTCGCTGGTGGAGCTGCCGCCCGCGGTGGAGGCACTGGTCGACATCAACAACGTCGATCTGCAACTGGGTGGGCTGCTGAGCCCGGCCGGGTCGCTGTTCAACGCCCTGGGCTTTGACGTCAGCGTTCTCGGCGGCACCGTCGGCATCGATCTGCCCGGCTACGGGGTCGGCCCGATCGGTTCGCTGATCGCCTTGACCCAAGCCATTGCCGACGCGATCACCCCGTCCAGCGCCGACATGTTCAGCGTCCTGGGCGGCGACCTCGGCGGCCTGGCCGGCGAGATCCCCAACCTGTTGGCCGGGCTACTGGCGTTTTAACCCAGCCGGCGCAGCCGCGGCGCCAGGTCGGTTTCGAACAGCTGCAAAAACCGCCGCTGGTCGTGACCGGGTGCGTGGAACACCAGGTGGTTCAGACCCCAGCTCACGTACTGGCCGACCTTTTCCACCGCCTCGTCGGGGTCCGAGGCCACGATCCAGCGTTTGGCGACCTGCTCGATCGGCAGCGCGTCGGCGGCCTTCTCCATCTCGATCGGGTCGTCGATGCTGTGCTTTTGCTCGGCGGTCAGCGACAGCGGCGCCCAAAACCGGGTGTTGTTCAGCGCCAGTTCGGGATCCGGGTCATAGGAGATCTTGATCTCGATCATCTTGTCGACATCGTCGACATTGCGCTCGGCCGCGGCCGCGCCGTCCCGGACCGCGGGCAACAGCTTCTCGGTGTAGAGCTCCTCACCCTTGCCCGAGGTGCAGATGAACCCGTCGCCGGCCCGTCCGGCGTACTTGGCCACCGCCGGCCCGCCGGCGGCGATGTAGACCGGCACCCCGGTCTCGGGCACGTCGTAAATCGAGGCACCCTTGAGCCGGTAGTAGTCGCCGTCGAAGTCGACCCGATCGCCGCCCCACAACGCGCGCATCAGCCGCACCGATTCACGCAGCCGAGCGAACCGCTCCTTGAACTCCGGCCACTGTCCGGCGTAGCCGGTGGCGATCTCGTTGAGCGCCTCCCCGGTGCCCACCCCCAAGAAGATGCGCTCGGGATACAGGCAGCTCATGGTGGCGAACGCCTGGGCGATCACCGCCGGGTTGTACCGGAAGGTGGGGGTCAGCACCGAGGTGCCCAGCGTGATCCGCTTGGTGCGCTCCCCGACCGCGGTCATCCAGGCCAGCGAGAACGGCGCGTGCCCGCCCTCATGCCGCCACGGCTGGAAATGATCGCTGACCGTCGCACTGTCCATGCCGTGCGCTTCGGCGGCCACACCCAGCTCGACGAGTTCGCGCGGCCCGAACTGCTCAGCCGACGCCTTGTATCCCAGTTTCAATTCAGCCACCTGATCGTTTCTACTCCCCCGTCCGGTTCTTAGACTCGCGGGTATGGCACCGACGCTGACCCCGGTCACCGAGCGGGTGCACCTGGCGCAGGGTGCGGCGGTCAACTGGCTGCTGGTCACCGACGACACCGGTGTGCTGTTGATCGATGCCGGCTATCCCGGCGACCGCGACGACGTGCTGGCCTCGCTGCGCACGCTCGGGTACGACACCGCCGATGTGCGCGCGGTGCTGTTGACCCACGCCCACATCGACCATCTCGGTACCGCCATCTGGTTGGCGAAAAACCATGGCACACCGGTGTATTGCCACCCCGACGAGGTGGGCCACGCCAAACGGGAGTACCTGGAGCAGGCCTCCCCGCTGGCCGTCGCGACCCGGGTGTGGCAGCCACGGTGGGCCCGCTGGTCGCTACACGTGGTGCGCAACGGCGGCTTGAGCCGGGAGGGCATCCCGACCGCGCAGCCGCTGACCGCCGAGGTGGCTGCCACGCTGCCCGGTCAGCCGATGGCCATCCCGACCCCCGGCCACACCGGTGGGCACTGCTCGTATCTGGTCGACGGCGTGCTGGCCAGCGGGGATGCGCTGATCACCGGGCATCCGCTGTTGACGCACCGCGGGCCGCAGCTGCTGCCGGCGCTGTTCAGCCACAGCCAGCTGGACTGTGTGCGCAGCCTGGCCGCGCTGGCGCTGCTGGAGACCGAGGTGTTGGCGCCCGGCCACGGCGACCTGTGGCGCGGCCCGATCCGCGAGGCCACCGACCAAGCCGCCGCGCGGGCCACGCCGCGCTGAGTCAACCGGCAAGGCCCAGGTGCTCGCGCAGGGTGTGCCCGGCGTATTCGGTGCGGTAGACGCCGCGCTCCTGCAGCAGCGGCACCACCTGATCAACGAAGTCGTCGAGCCCGTGCGGGGTCAGGTGGGGCACCAGGATGAACCCGTCGCACGCGTCGGCCTGCACGTAGCGGTCGATCTCGGCGGCGATATGCGCGGCGGTGCCGACGAACTGCTGACGGCTGGTGACGGCGATGACAAGTTCGCGGATGGAGAGGTTTTCGGCCGCGGCCCGTTCCCGGTAGCCGCGCGCCACCGCGAGCGGGTCGCCGTGCCGCACTCGGCCCTGGGTGATGCTGGTGTCGCCGGTGGGGTCGATGTCGGGCAACGGGCCGTCCGGGTCGTATCCGGATAAGTCGCGGCCCCACACCTGCTCCAACATGGCGATCGCCGTCGCCCCGCTGACCTGCTGGTACCGGATGTGCCGCGCCTTCTCGGCGGCCTCGGCGGCGGTGTCGCCCAACACGAACGTCGCAGCCGGAAACACCTTGAGCTCCTCGGGGTTTCGCCCCTGCGCTGCCGCGCGGCCCTTGACGTCGGCGTAGTAGCGCTGGCCGTCCTGCAACGAGCCGTGCAGGGTGAACAGGGCGTCGGCGTGCCGGGCGCCGAACGACCGGCCCTCGTCGGAGTCACCGGCCTGCAACAGCACCGGATGGCCCTGCGGCCCGGCCGGCAGCGTCGCCAAGCCGTGCACGTCGAATTGATGGCCGCGGTGTTCGACCGTGCGGATGCGGGCGGGGTCGACGTAGGTTCCCGCGGCCAGGTCGGCGACCACGGCGTCGGACGCCCAGCTATCCCAGAAGGCGCGCGCCACGGTGAGGAACTCCTCGGCGCGCCGGTACCGGTCGGCGTGGTCCAAAAAGCCGCCGCGACGGAAGTTGGCGCCGGTGAACGCATCCGACGACGTGACAATGTTCCAGCCGGCCCGCCCGTCGGACAGGTGATCCAGGCTGGCGAATTGCCGCGCCACCTCGAACGGTTCGTTGAAGGTGGTGTTGATGGTGCCGGTCAGCCCGATCCGCTCGGTGACCCCGGCCAGCGCGGCCAGAACGGTGAAGGTGTCCGGGCGGCCCACCACATCGAGGTCATAGATGCGGCCCCGGTGCTCACGCAACCGCAGCCCCTCGGCCAGAAAGAAGAAATCGAACAGTCCGCGCTCGGCGGTGCGAGCCAGGTGCACAAACGAGTCGAACTCGATCTGGCTGCCAGCCTCCGGGTCGGCCCACACGGTGGTGTTGTTGACGCCCGGGAAGTGGGCGGCCAGATGAACCTGCTTGCGACGCTTATTCATTGATCCAGCCCCCAGCGTTTGGCCAGCAGTTCGTGCGAGCGCAGCCGATCCCGATGCCGGTAGGCGATCGAGGTGACGACGAGCTCGTCGGCGCCGGTGACGCGCTGCAGCGCCGCCAGCTTCTCGGCGACCTCATCGGGGTCACCGACGAATTGGGTGGCCACCCGGTCGCTGACCACCGCCCGTTGCTCATCGGTGAGCGGCGGGCAGTGGTCGGGGTCCGGGTACGGGATGGCGCCGCCGCCAGCCCGGATGGAATACACCCAGTGCCCGTAGCTGGACGCCAGGTGCCGAGCGGTGGCGGTGTCGTCGGCGACCAGCACGTCGGCCGACACCACCACGTAGGGCCGGGACAGTGCAGGGGAGGGAACAAACGCGGCCCGGTAGGCGTCCACGGCGTCCAGCGCGGTACCCGGGGTGATGTGGTAGCTGGCGACGAACGGCAGCCCGCGCTGCCCGGCCACCCGCGCGCTGGTTCCCTGGCTGCTACCGAAGATCCACGGGGTCAGGCCGGACCGCTCGCCCGGTACGGCGTGCACGTCGAAACCGTCGATCCGGTAGTTGCCGTCCAGCATGGCGAGGATGTCGTCGACCTGCTCGGCGAAGTCGGGGGTCACCGCGTCGGGCTGCTGCAGAACCGATCCGGTCGCCCGGGTGCGATCGGCGTCGAGCACCGGACCCAGGTCGAACGGCGGCGGGATGACCACCCCGCCGATCTCACGCCATTGCCGCGGCCCGCCGTCCGGGCGCGGTGTCTCGGCACCCGAGCGTCGTCGCGCGGAGCGGCCCGCGCCTAAATCGATGCGGCCCGGATGAAATGCGGCCAGCGTGCCGAAGCTTTCGACCACCGCCGCGGCGGTGGTGTAACCCAGCTGGACCGCGCCCGCCCCGACCCGAATCGTGGCGGTGGCCGCCGCGATCTGCCCGATCAGCACCGCCGGGGCGGAGCTGGCCACACCGACGAAGTGGTGTTCGGCGACCCAGAACCGGCGGTAGCCCCACCGCTCGGCGGCCCGAGCCAAGTCGATGGTGTTGCGTAGCGCGGTCGCCGCGTCACCGCCGGCGCTGATCGGCGCCAGATCCAGCACCGACAGCGGGACCCCGGTCATCGGAGCCCCACCGCGTACCGGTTGGGTGTCACCGGTAGTCCGAGCCGAGCCCGCAATGTTTCGCCGTCGCGGTAACCGGTGCGGAACCGGCCGGCGCGCTGCAACAGCGGCACCACCTGCTCGACGATCACCGGCAGGTCGGTGGCATTGACCGCTGGCCGCAGCCGGGCGCCGTGAATACCCAGCCGCTGCCAGCCCAGCAGCAGATCGACCAGATCGGTGGCACCGCCGGTGCATACCAGCGCATCCGATTCGAAGGTTTCGCCGTGGAACGACACCGCGACATCGGCGTAGACGTGCAGGCCCGCGCCGCCGGCGGCGTGCAGCTCGGCCACTATGGCGCGCGCCGAGTCGTCGCCGGTGGGCGTGATGAAAACCAGATCGGTGCTGCTGGTGGCGAATTCGTAGACCCTGCGGGTGTGCGCCAGTGCCGCCACCACCGGCTGGCCCTGGGGCGGCCGCGGCGTGATCGACGGCCCCTTCACCGCGAAGTGCTTTCCGGTGAAGTCGACGTAGTGCAGCTTGTCGCGGTCAACGTAGCGACCGGTGGCCACATCACGGATCACCGCGTCGTCCTCCCAGCTGTCCCAGAGCCGGCGAACCACCTCGACGAAGTCAGCGGCCTCGTCGAACAATCCGTCGGCGTCCGCCGCACCGTCTCGGCGCCCGAACAGCGCGGCTTCGTGCGCGGTCGCGCTGACCCGGGGCTGCCAGCCGGCCCGCCCACCCGACACGTAGTCCAAGGTGGCGATGGCCTTGGACACGTGGAATGGCTCGGTGTGGGTAACTGTGGCCACCGGGATCAGCCCGATGTGTCGGGTCGCCGGGGCGATGCGGGCGGCGAGCAGCACCGCGTCGGCGCGACCGGCCAGCCGTCGCGGATCGATCGTGGCGCGACGCCCGGGTTGCGGGGTGAAGGTGTCCTCGATGGTGAGGAAGTCGAGCAGCCCACGCTCGGCGATGCGGGCCAGCTCGGTCCAGTACCGGCCGTCCAGCACTGACCCGGCGGCGGCGGTGCGCCAAGCCTGCGGGTGCCACCCGTATCCGTCGAGCGCGACACCGACATGCAGCGGGCCCGGTGGGCCGGGCTGGCCGGAGAGCAGCATCATGTAACTGTCTAACGGCGAGCCGCCGGCCGCATTCCGAGCGCACGGGTCAAGTATTCGGGCTCACACTGCACCGGCCGCGGGTCACAATCCGATCACAGCTGACCGTCACCGTTCGTTAAGGGCTTGCCTCGCAGTTTAAGAATCCGGCGTCGTTCTCATCGATCGCTTACCGCAACTTCGGCGAAATCCGCATTATGGAGCGGCAGACGCCGAAACGGCTTGCCGCGGGCCGCCTTTTGACGTCCACGTCACCCAGCGGTGGCCATGGCGGCGTGCGTACCTTGGGCTTCGGGGTCGGGAGTGCAATAGATTCATGATGAGGAAAACAATGCTGAAAAACCTTGGTATCGCTGGCGGCTGCCTGCTAGGTGCGGCGGCGGCCGGCATCATCGCCGCGCCGACGGCCGCGGCGGAACCCGACTGCAGCCCGGCCGGGCTGTCCAACACGGTCAACACGACCACCGGTTCGGCGCGCCAGTATCTGGCCGGCCACCCCGGCGCCGACGCGGTGGTGACGCAGGCCATCAGCCAGCCACGCCCGGAGGCGGCCAGCAATGTCCGGAGCTACTTCACCGCGCACCCGCAGGAGTATTACGAGTTGCGCGGCATCCTGGCACCGATCGGTGATGCCCAGCGCCAGTGCAACACCACGGTGCTGCCGCCGGAGCTGGCGTCGGCGTACGACGCCTTCATGGCGGGCTGAACCGGCGATGTAGCGGCCGCGTTCGCCCGGCGCGCGCTACCGTGCATCGGGTGAGCAGGCAGCGGGGGGCCGCACCGCGGCAGGTGCTGGTCGCAGCCGTGGCTGCGGTGGTGGCCGCCTGCTCACCCACGCCGCCGGCCGCGGCGCCGCCGTCGACGACGGCGCTGCGCGACGCCCACCACGGGCCGTTCTTCCCGCTGTGCGGCGGCATCAGCGACCAGACGGTGGCCGAGCTGACCGGGGCGAGCGGGTTGGTCAACACCGGCCAAAACCCGACGGGCTGCCAGTGGCTGCGCGGCGGTGTGGTCTGGCCGCGGGTCACCTTCGCCTGGTATCGGGGTAGCCCGATCGGTCGGGAACGCAAGATCGAGCAGCTCTCCCGCACCCGGGTCGAGGACCTGACCCTGGAGGGCCGCAGCGGGTTCCGCGGCGTCGAGAACAACGCGACGCTCGGCGATTACATCTGCGAGATCGCAATCCAATTCTTCGACGACTTCATCGAATGGTCGGTCAGTTTCGACGTCAAACCGTTCCCCGACCCGTGCCCCGTGACCGAGGAGCTGACCCGCCGCTCGATCGCCAACGCCCATTGAGACGCTTGCGGGTCGCGTGCAGGTAGCGGATCGGCGCGGTGACCCGCGCGCCGTCGCCGGCCGCGGGATACCCGCCGGCGGCGAACAGGTCGTCGGCCTCGGCGGTCACCGTCGCCCAACCGTGGGCCTGCAGGTAACGCTCGACGTCGCGGCCCTCGCAGTCCGCGCCGAACCGGCTCACCGGGGCGCTCAGCGCGGTCACCCCGGCGAGCAGCCGGTCCTGCACCTGCGGGGTCAGGGTGCCCAGCAGTCCTTCGGCGATCCACACCGTGGGCTCGGCGGCGTCAAACCCGGCCTGCCGCAACGCCGCCGGCCAGTCATGGCCAAGATCGACGCCCACCGCGCGGCGATGCGCGGTGGGCGTCGCGCCCAGCCCGCGCATGGTCTGGGTTTTGAACTCGATGGCCCGCGGTTTGTCGAGTTCGTACACCGTGGTCCCGCCGGGCCACCACAACCGGTAGGCGCGGGTGTCCAGGCCCGACGCCAAAATCACCACCTGCCGGATCCCGGACCGTCCGGCGTCGCCGAGGAAATCGTCGAAGAACTTGGTGCCGACCGCGAACAGGTCGGTGGTCGGGTCGGACCCGGAGTCGGCCGGCCCCGCGTCGCTGGCACCGCCGGCCGCCCGGAACAGCGGCTCGGCGAACGGGTCGTTGACCAGGCCGCTGGCGGTGGCGTTGACCCGCGCGGCGGCCACCATCATCGCGGTGGCCCCGAATCCGGCGGCCAGCTGGTTGCTCAACGCGCGACCCGCCGCGGCGGGATGCCGTGCACCATGGCGCGCAGCTGGTTCTCGGCAACACCGTCGGCGACGAACCACATCTCGTCGCCGGCCGCCAGCGCGTCGTCGGCCTGCGGCAGGATGACCCTGTCACCACGCACCAGGGTGACCAAGGCGGCGTTGTCCGGTAACGCCAGCTCGTTCACCCGCTGACCCAGCAGCGGGTTGTCGTCGGGCAGCGTCAGTTTCACGATGCTGGCCTGGCCGCGGCGCAACCCCATCACCTGCACCAGGTTCCCGACGTCGATAGCCCCCTCCACCCCGGCCACCATGGCGCGCGGGGTGGAGACCGCCACATCGACCCCCCAGGCTTCGGTGAACAGCCACTCGTTGCGCATGTCATTGACCCGGGCCACCACCCGTGGCACCCCGAACTCGGATTTGGCCAGCAGGGAGGCCGCCAGGTTCACCTTGTCGTCGCCGGTCGCGGTGATGACCACGTCACAGGTCTCTAGGCCGCACTCCTCGAGCTGGGCCAGCTCGCAGGCGTCGGCCAACAACCAGTCGGCGGCCGGCACGGTGTGCGGCTCGTAATGGCCGGGGTTGCGTTCGATCAGCAACACCTTGTGCCCGCCGTCCACCAACTCCTGCGCGACCGACCGGCCGACCGCGCCGGCGCCCGCGATCCCGATGCGCATGCCTCTCCTTATACCTGCAGCGCTCAGGGTCGACCACCGCACGGGTGGTGGTACTGATTTACTGGCACCTAACCCACCCCTGGCCCGCGCCCCGAAGTGGCACCCCCGCGGGCTGCACCGACGTAGCCACGCCCGGACGGAAAACGACCATGACCCTGCAGCAGCTGTACCTGGCGCTGCTGATCGGTGGACTGGTGCTGCTGGCCAGCATCGTCGCCACCCGGGCGGCCGCCAAGGTGGGGCTGCCCGCCCTGCTGCTGTTTTTGGCGGTCGGGGTCGCGATCGGCAACGACGGGTTGGGGCTGGAGTTCAGCGACGTCGAACTGGCCAGCGATCTCGGTACCGCCGCGCTGGCCGTCATTCTGGTCGAAGGTGGTTTGACCACCCGATTCGCCGACATCCGCAAACTGCTGGCCCCGGCCGGGGTGCTGGCCACCCTCGGCGTCGTGGTCAGCATGGCGGTCACCGCGCTGGGCGCGCATCTGCTGCTCGGGATGAACTGGCAGCTGGCGATCCTGCTGGGCGCGATCGTCTCACCCACCGACGCCGCCGCGGTGTTCTCCGTGCTGCGGGTGCTGCCGCTGCCCCGCCGGGTGGCCGGGCTGCTGGAGGCCGAGTCCGGGTTCAACGACGCCCCGGCCGCGATTTTGGTGCTGATGTTCAGCACCACGCCGTTGACCGTGGCGCCCGGCACCGCGCTGCTGGATCTGCTCTACGAGCTGGCGGTCGGTGCGGCGATCGGGGTGGCGTGCGGGGTGCTGGGCGCGTTGGCGTTGCGCCGCGCCGCCCTACCCGCGTCCGGCCTGTATCCGTTGGCGACGTTCGGGCTGGGCATGGTGGCCTTCGCCGCGGCGGGCACCGTGCACGCCAGCGGGTTCATCGCCGCCTACCTGGCCGCGGTGGTGCTGGCCAACTCCGGGTTGCCGCATCGCTCGGCCACCCGGTCGTTCGCCGAGGGGCTGGGGTGGCTGGCTCAGATCGGCCTGTTCGTGCTGCTGGGTCTGTTGGTCAGCCCCGGCGACCTGTCCGCTGAGCTGGTCCCGGCGGTCGTCGCGGGCGGGGTGCTGTTGCTGCTCGGTCGGCCGCTGTCGGTGCTGATCTCGTTGGCCGGTTTCCGGGTGCCGTGGCGGGAGCAGGTGTTCTTGTCATGGGCCGGGCTGCGTGGCGCGGTGCCGATCGTGTTGGCCACCTTCCCCATCGTGTCCGGCGTCCCGGACAGCTTCCGGCTGCTCAATATCGTGTTCATCCTGGTTGTGGTGTTCACCCTGGTGCAGGGCCCCAGCCTGGGATTGATCGCGCACGTGATGCGGCTGATCCCGCGGGACACCACCCGGGAGATCCACGTCGAGTCGGCGCCGCTGGATGTGCTGGAAGCCGAGCTGTTGACGATGACGGTGCTGCCGGCGTCCCGGATGAACAACGTCTCGGTGCTGGAACTGCGACTGCCCGACCCCAGCGTCATCACCCTGATCATCCGCGACGGCCACACCTTCGTGCCGCAGCCCGAGACCCGCATCGCCGTCGGTGACGAGCTGCTGATCGTCACCACCAGCAAGACCCGGGTCGCCACCGAACGCCGGCTGCGCGCGGTCAGCCGCCGCGGCAAACTCGCCTACTGGTTCGACGAATACGGCGAACCAGACTGAGCCCGGTTGTTGACTCCGCGGGTACCACGGCAAAGTGCGAGTAGCACGCGTGGTGGACGCAGTGTCAACAGAAAATAATCAACGGGATCGCCGTCTCCACGGGCGTGGCCCCGCCGTGCATCCCGACCAGCTCCGCGACCTGGGGTGGCTCGTGGCCGCTGGCCAGGATCGCGGTGTCGCCGGTGCAGGTCACCACGACGTCGCCGATGCGGAGCAGGTGCTGCGGGGCCACCGGCCCGAACAGCCCGGCGGCCACCGCATCGTCGCGCATGGCGACCTCGGCCCGCCCGGCCAACAGCTCCGACCAGGTGGCCAGCACATCGGTGGCCGCACCCGGTTCGGTGTGCAGATAGCGCACCCGCGGCTCGCCGGCCACCACCCGCACCCCGGCGGCCAGCCGCGGGTCGGCGGCCACATCGATGCGGGCGTCGGCGGGCACATTCAGGCCGCCGTGGTCGGCGGTGACCAGCAGCGCCGCATCGGCGGGCAGCGTCTCCACCAGCCGGGTCAGCAGCGCGTCGACCTGCGCCGCCGCCGCGTGCCACTGCGGCGACCCGACGCCGAAGGCGTGCGCGGCGGCATCCAGCGCCGCGGTGTAGCCGTAAACCAGACCGGGCGCGGCGGCCAGCTCCGCGGCGAGCCGCACGGCGTAGTCGTCATCGGTGCCGGTCGCGCGAAACTCCGCGCCGCGGTAGGCGGCCTGAGTCAGGCCGCTGCCGACAAACGGGGCCGGCAGCACCGCCCGGGCACTGATCCCGGTGGCCCGCAGCCGCTGAAACCAGGTGGGCACCGGCTGCCAGTGTGTTGGCGGCGGGTCGTCGACCCAGGCGATGTGGATGAGCACCCGGTCGGTGCCCGGAATGTTGAGCGTGAACCCCAGCACGCCATGCTCGCCCGGTGCCACCCCGGTGCCCAGCGACACCAGGCTGGTCGGCGTCGTCGACGGGAAGGTGCACTCCAGCTGGTCCAGCCGGCCGGCAGCACCGGCCAGCACCGAGGCCAGCAGCGGTGCGCTGGGCGCCAACTCGGGCAGCAGGTGATAACCCATCCCGTCGACCAGCACCACCGCCACCCGACGCACCGCGCCAAGGTTCAGCCCCAACGTGTCGACGGCGTCCGGCACACCCAGCAGCGCGGCCGCGGCCGGCAGCACGTCGCAGATCGATCCCGGCATCACGCCAGCCTGCCATCGGCGGCCCGCCGTCCAGCCGCAGACCCGCTCATCTAAGCCGGCACCAAATTGGCGGCGAACCCTGTACATCAGACACCGCGTAGTACTACGGTAGGTCGTACTACTACCCGTCGGTGAGACAAGGGACGTGGTGCCCGTGAGCGGACGTGCGAGATCCCAAGGCGACGCGATCGATTCGCGCTATCACCCGTCGGCGGCGGTGCGCCGGCAGTTGAACAAGGTGTTCCCCACCCACTGGTCGTTTTTGCTCGGTGAGATCGCGCTGTATTCCTTCATCGTGCTGCTGCTGTCCGGGGTGTATTTGACGCTGTTCTTCGACCCGTCGATGACCGAGGTCACCTACAACGGGGTGTATCAGCCGCTGCGCGGGGTGCAGATGTCGCGGGCCTATGAGTCGGCGCTGGACATCTCCTTTGAGGTGCGCGGCGGGTTGTTCATGCGCCAGATCCACCACTGGGCCGCGCTGATGTTCGCCGCGGCGATCATGGTGCACCTGGCGCGCATCTTCTTCACCGGCGCGTTCCGCCGGCCCCGCGAAGCCAACTGGGTGATCGGGTCACTGCTGTTGATCCTGGCCATGTTCGAAGGGTTATTCGGCTACTCGCTACCCGACGATCTGCTCTCGGGCACCGGTATTAGGGCCACGCTGTCGTCGATCACGTTGGGGCTGCCGGTGATCGGCACCTGGCTGCACTGGGCCCTATTCGGCGGCGACTTCCCCGGCACCATGTTGCTCCCGCGGCTGTACGCGCTGCACATTCTGCTGATCCCGGGCATCCTCTTGGCACTGATCGGGGTGCATTTGGCGTTGGTGTGGTTCCAAAAGCACACCCAGTTCCCCGGCCCGGGCCGCACCGAGCACAACGTGGTCGGGGTGCGGGTGATGCCGGTGTTCGCGGTCAAATCCGGTGCCTTCTTCGCGATGATCGTCGGGGTGCTGGGCCTGATGGGTGGGCTGCTGCAGATCAACCCGATCTGGAACCTGGGCCCCTACAAGCCGTCGCAAATCTCGGCCGGCAGCCAGGGTGATTTTTATCTGATGTGGCCCGACGGTCTGCTCCGCGTCTTCCCGCCGTGGGAACTCTACCTGGGTAACCATGTTGTGCCACAAGCCGTGTGGATTGCACTGATCATGGCTGTGGTGTTCATCCTGCTGATCGTCTACCCCTTCCTGGAGAAGAAGTTCACCGGCGACGACGCCCACCACAACCTGTTGCAGCGGCCGCGGGACGCCCCGGTACGCACCGCGATCGGGGCGATGGCGATCGCGTTCTACCTGGTGCTCACGCTGGCCTGCATGAACGACATCATCGCGGTCAAGTTCGACATCTCGCTGAACGCGACGACCTGGATCGGCCGGATCGGGATGGTGGTGCTGCCGCCGCTGGTCTACTTCGTCACCTATCGGTGGTGCATCGGGTTGCAGCGCAGCGACCGCGCGGTGCTCGAGCACGGCATCGAAACCGGCATCATCAAGCGGCTGCCGCACGGCGCCTACGTCGAGCTGCACCAGCCGCTGGGCCCGCTGCCGCTGGAGTACCAGGGTGCGGCGGTGCCCAAGCGGATGAACAAGCTCGGCTCGGCCGGCTCCCCCGGCCGCGGCAGCTTCCTGCGCGCCGACCCGCTCACCGAGGACGCCGCCCTGCGGGAGGCCGCCCACACCGCCGAAAGGCGGGCGCTGACCGCGCTGCGGGGCAGCTAGGCCCACAAACCGGGCCTAGCACTTATGCAGTACCAGCGGTACCGTATACCGATGGCTGTTCGTCCGCCGCTGCACCCGCCGCGCTGGGCGCCGACGTTCGTGCGCTGGCAGCACACCCGGATCGGCTGGATCGGTTCGTGGCGGCTGGCGCTGCGCGGGCTGTGGGCCGGGTACCGGCACACGATTTTCGACTACGCCACCGGGTTACCCGGCCAGGACGACATCATGGTGGCCCGCGCACCGCTGGCCAAGTTCGTCGTCGTCCGCAATCCCGACATCGCCCGCCACATTCTGGTGGCCAACCAAGACAACTACGCCAAATGCGCCGAATACGACTTGCTGGCTGTCGCTTTCGGCCGCGGGCTGGTCACCGATTTGGACGACGAGCTGTGGCAACGCAACCGGCGGCTGGTGCAGCCGATCTTCGCCAAGCGCCAGGTCGACGCGTTCGGCCCGCAGATGACGGCCGCGGCCGTCGCCGCCGCGCAGCGCTGGGAGGACCACGCCGCGGCCGGTCACCCGTTGGATATCGCCGCCGAAATGAACTACATCACGCTGGATATCATCGCCCGCACCATGTTCGGCATCGACCTCTGCTATGAGCTTGCCGAACAGCTGCGGGTCGACTTCGCCCGGCTGCTCACCCTGTTCGGCTACGGGTTCATCGGCGCCGGGTCGCGGCCGCTGCGCTGGTGGTCGAACCGGCGCCGCTCGCCCCGGCTGGCGATCAACGCCTTGCGCCGGGACGCAACGGTTGTCGCGCCGCGCACCATGCGCGGGCTGCGTCGCATCGAACGCTTCCTGGATGGGCTGATCGCCGACTACCGCAGCGGCAAGATCGACCGCACCGACAACCTGCTGGCGCTGCTGATGGCCGCCCAAGACCCGGAAACCGGGTACCGCTACAGCGATATGGAGATCCGCGACGAGCTGATGACGTTCCTGGGGGCCGGGTTTGAAACCACCGCCGCCGCCCTGGCCTGGACGTGGTATCTGCTCAGCGAAAACCACGAGGCGCGTGGGCGGCTCGGTGACGAACTCGACCAGGTCCTCGCCGGCCGCGACCCCGGCGCCGAGGACGTGGACCAGCTGCCGTGGACCCAGGCGGTGGTCGCCGAGGCGATGCGCCGCTACCCGCCGATCATGGGGGTGGGGCGGGTGGCCAAATCCGACGATGTACTCGGCGACTACCCGATCAAGGCCGGCACCAACGTCGCCATCCTCATCCACGGCGTGCACCACAACCAACGCTGCTGGGCCGACGCCAACAGCTTTGACCCGGCGCGGTTCTTGAAGGAAAGCTTCGACCCGCAGTTGCGTCGCGCCCACATCCCGTTCGGTGCCGGCAAACGGATGTGCATCGCCTCGGGGTTCGCGACGTTCGAGGCGATCCTGGTGATCGCCACCCTGGCCCAGCGGTTCGAGCTGGATCTGGTTCCCGGTCAACGGTTGCGCCGTGAGCTGACTTTCACCGGCGGCCCGGACGGCCCGCTGCTGATGGTGCCGCGGGCCCGGTCGCTACCGCGAGCAGTTAACTTCGAGCCATGACCGTGCAGCCGCCGATGGATCTGGGCTCCTGGATCGCCCGCCGCGCCGCGGCCACCCCGCAGCTGCCGGCGCTCACCTTCGACGGACGCACCTGGACCTATCGGGCGTTCGCCGATCGCATCGACCGGCTCGCCGCCGAACTGGCCGCCGGCGGTGTTCAGCGCGGGGACCGGGTCGGCTACCTGGGGCTGAACCATCCCGACTTTTTGGTCACGCTGTTCGCCGCCGCCCGCGTCGGCGCGGCGTTCGTGCCGCTGAACTGGCGACTGACCGCCGCCGAACTGGGCTACATCCTGCGCGACGCCGGGGTGCACACGCTGCTGGCCGACGCCGAGCGGGCCGCGGTGATCGACCCGACGCGCGCCGAGCTGAGCTTGTCGCGCTGCATCGCGGTGACCGAAGCACCGGGCTGGGAAACGCTGGGGGATCTGCTGGCCGGGCGCGCACCGCTGGCGGATCCGGTGTATCCCGGGCCCGACGAGGTCGCGGTAATCATGTACACCTCGGGCACCACCGGCCGCCCCAAGGGAGCGATGCTCACCCACGGAAACCTGTTCTGGAACAACATCAATGCGTTGCTGGCGTTCGACACCAGCCAACACGACGTATCGCTGGTCTGCGCGCCGCTGTTCCACATCGGCGGCCTCAACGTCACCACGCTGGTGACATTGCAAAAGGGCGGGCGCATTGTGCTGATGCCGACCTTCGATCCCGACCAAGCCCTGCAGCTGATCGCCGAGCACCGGGTCACCACCATGTTCGGGGTGCCGGCGATGTTTTTATTCATGAGCCAGGCCCGTGAGTTCGCGACGACGGATCTGTCCAGTGTGCGGTTCTTCGTCTGCGGTGGCGCGCCGGTGCCCGAGGCGCTGATCCTGCGCTACGGCGAGCGGGGCATCCCGTTTGCGCAGGGCTACGGGCTCACCGAAACCGCCCCGCTGGCGCTGGTGCTGCGCACCGACGAGGTGGCGGTGAAGGTCGGCGCGGCCGGCCACCAGGTGCTGCCGCTGTCGGAGGTGCGGCTGGTCGACCTGGACAACCACCCGGTCCCGCCCGGGCAACGCGGCGAGATCTGCGTGCGCGGGCCGCAGGTGATGGTCGGCTACTGGCGCAACCCGGAGGCCACCGCCGCGGTGCTGGACGCGGAGGGCTGGTTTCACACCGGTGACATCGGGCAAGCCGACGAGGACGGCTACGTGTGGGTGATCGACCGGGTGAAGGACATGGTGATCTCCGGCGGCGAGAACGTCTACCCCGCCGAGGTCGAGGACGTGCTCTATGGGCATCCCGCCATCGCCGAGGTGGCGGTGCTGGGCACCCCGGATGAGCGGTGGGGTGAGGCGGTCACCGCGGTGGTGGCGCTGCGGCCGGGCGCGGCGCTGACCCTGGAGGAGTTGCGCGACTTCGCCCGCGGCAAACTCGCCGGCTACAAGATCCCGCTGCGCCTGGAGTTCGTCGACGCGCTGCCGCGCACCCAGTCGGGCAAGGTCGTCAAATACCAACTGCGCGAACAGCTCACTTAGCCCCGCGAGCAGACGCACCGGACTTGCACAAGTGTGGCGTTGGCAGTTTTTGGTGTCCGGGCAGGGCGCCGTTAGCCAGTAAAGTCTGCTACCGAGGCCAGCAAAGGAGCGCCTGTGTCGAAGCCGCATGCACCACAGCCAGTGCCGGGACCAAACCAGGTGGCTACTCCGGCGGCCGACCCGCTGGACGACCAAACCTCCACCAAAGTGTCATGGCGCAGTGCCGCGAAGAGCGCCGGTCGCATGGTCCGCTTAGTGCTGGCGGCCGTGTCGACGATCTGCGTGGGCATCGCGATCAGCCTGTTGACGTGGGCGGTCGGGCTGTCGTTGTGGAGTTGGTTAGCCGCCGAGCCGTCGGTGGCTGTCTCCGATACCGGAATGGACCAGTACCAGGTCAGATCATGGGATCAGCTCACCCCCAAAGGTGTTGCGGTGAGCGTTTGCGTTGTCGCGGCGATACTGATGGCGGCGATGACGCTGCAGTGGGCGATGCAGCGCCGACGTCGCGCCCCGAGTCTGGCGGCTGTGCTGGTACTGGTCGTGTGGGGGATATGGGGGTACCTGAACCACAGAAGCGACGGCCTGTGGTCCTCCTACCACTGGGTCATGGACTATCCCGTCACCGCACGGCTGCCGACTGCGGTGGCGGCGTGGTTGCTTGCCGCTGCGGGAGCCGTGGCTGTACTGCCCGCCATTCCGGCAATCGGGCGATTAGCGGGCCGCCGCTGGTGGTTCACCGGAGGTGGAGTGATCATCGGGTTGATCTCCGGCCTGGTCGCCACCACCGTCGCGATGCACGCCGGGAACGACCGGCGCTACGTGGAGACGACCACGGCCACCGCGGCGCCGATCCCGCCACCACCGGCTGCCCTGGGAGAGCGCAAGTTCACGCTGCGGGTTTCCGACTCGACCGGTGGGCCATACGGCGATAAGTGGCGGATCCAGGCCGCCGGACCAGGTTTCGTTACCTACAGCCGCGAGCAAGTCACCGCGTACGCTGCCGACGGCACGCAACGCTGGCACTACCGCAGAACCGGACCCGGTAACGTGCGCGTGGAGTCACTACACGTGTTCGACGCCGGGCAGACGGTGGTCGTCCGGCTCGGCTACCACTCCGTTCTGATCGGGCTGGATGCGATGACCGGCCAACAACTGTGGATGTCGAACGATGCCGCGCTGCTCGACGCCTACGACCACCGGCGTTCGGCGGAAGCGCCGTTTCTGGTGTCCGCGGGCGGTGAGGATCACCAGTCCACTACCTGGACCCGTTTCGACACCCGCACCGGCACCCCTCTGTGGACCATCCCGTCGCCGGCTGCCGCATGCAACTCCTGGAGCGCCAGTTGGCAACTTCTGGTAGCGGCTTTTCTGTGCTCGGCAAATAAGCGCGCGGACATCAGATTCGTTGCCCTCGATCCACAGACGGGCCAGCAACAATGGCACACGACGCTGGCGCGCGACCTCCCCTACACCGACGCCGACCGCCACGCTGACTTGTTCGAACCCCATACTTCTCGCGCCGGCCGCGACGGATATGTGGTGAGCTACATCACCTCGTGGGCCCCGCGGGCGCCCACGGGCACCGCTTTCTACGTCAACCCCGGTACGGGGATCGTCCACGACCTCGGCGGGAACAACGACGTCGCAGACCGAACTCTCGACGCTTCCCCGGATTTCATCACGGGCAAGTCCGGCCTGCGCAGCCCGGATGGACAACTGCGCTGCGTGTTGGACTACCGCCCACAAAATGTCGACGTCACCTCGGAACCCGGTGTCGGTATCGGCAACGAGTGGCTGGGACTGATCCTGGCCGACGAGGTCGTCTTTGCCCTATGGCAGGACAGCGGCGATCATAGCCAAAACTTCACTCTGAAGACGTTCGATCGCAACACCTGCGCACTAATCGCGACGTTACCGACGCCCGCGCGGACCGCCACCCTGGTTAGCGCGCCGGGTGTGACCCTGGTCGCCCGCACCGACGACACCGGCACCTACGTCGACGGCTACAACTGAGTCTCTCCGGACGGCCTCCACACCGCCACCGGGGTCTTGACCGTCGCACCGTATTGAATGTACGTTCACTGCTAGTGAATCATCATTCACCACGAAGGAGTGCCATGGCCGACTACGACGACATCCGCTACGAGATCGACGGCCAGACCGCGGTCATCACGATCAACCGACCGCAGCGCTACAACGCGTTCACCGGAAAAACCGTCGAGGAACTGATCAGGGCGTTCCGCGCCGCCTGGGCCGACACCGCGGTGGCGGTGATCATCCTGACCGGCGCCGGCGACAAGGCGTTTTGCACCGGCGGCGACGTCAAACAGCGGGCCGAGACCGGCGACTACGGCCCCACCGAGAGCGGCATGTTCGAGATCGGCTACCTGCACAAGCTGATCCGCGACGTGCCCAAGCCGGTGATCGCGGCGGTCAACGGGGTCGCGGTCGGTGGCGGGCACGTGCTGCACGTGCTGTGCGATCTGAGCATCGCCGCCGACACCGCCACGTTCGGCCAGGCCGGCCCGCGGGTGGGGTCGTTTGACGCCGGGTTCGGGTCGGCCTATCTGGCCCGGGTGGTCGGCGAGAAACGGGCCCGCGAAATGTGGTACCTGTGCCGCCGCTACGACGCCGCCACCGCCGAACGCTGGGGCCTGGTCAACTACGTGGTGCCCGCCGAGCGGCTGCTCGACGAGGCCAAGGCGCTGGCCGCCGAGATCGCCGAGAAGAGCCCGACCGCGCTGCGGTTCCTCAAGCAGTCGTTCAACGCCGACACCGACCACCAGGCCGGCCTGAGCAATCTGGCGATGTCGGCGCTGGAAATCTTCGTCGACACCGACGAGGGTAAGGAGGGCGCGCGGGCATTCGCCGAAAAGCGCCCCGCCGACTTCGCCCGCTACGTCAAGGCCTAGGAGCCGCGCATGAGCAGCACACTCGCCGTCGTGACCGGCGCCGGATCGGGGATCGGCAAGGCGATCGCGCTGGGGTTCGCCGCCCAAGGCGACCGGGTGGTCGCCGCCGACCTCGACGAGGCGGCCGCGCAGGCCACCGCCAACGAGGTCCCCGATCTGATCACCGCGCTGCCGGTCGACGTCGCCGACCGCGCCCAAGTCGACGCGCTGCGCGACCGCACCCGCGCCGAGGTCGGGACGCCCACCGTGCTGGTGAACGCCGCCGGGTGGGATCGTACCGACCAATTCCTCAACGCCACAACGGAATTCGCCGAGAAGGTGGTGGCGATCAACTACCTGGGGCCGGTGCACATGTGCAGCGCGTTCCTGCCCGCCATGATCGAGACCGGCGGCGGCGGCCGGGTGGTCAACCTGGCCAGCGACGCCGGACGGGTCGGCAGCGCCGGCGAAACGATTTACGCCGGCGCCAAGGGCGGCGTCATCGCGCTGACCAAATCGCTGGCCCGGGAGATGGCGCGGCACCAGATCACCGTGAACTGCGTGTGCCCCGGCCCCACCGACACCCCGCTGTTCGCGGCCCAGCCGGAGAAGCTGAAAGAGGCGCTGGTCAAAGCGATCCCGTTTCGGCGGCTGGCCCGTCCCGAGGAGGTGGCCGCCCCGGTGTTGTTCTTCGCCTCCGACGCCGCGTCGTTCATCACCGGCCAGGTGATCAGCGTCAGCGGCGGCCTGACCATGGCAGGCTAGGCAGATGAGCACCAGCACTCCCCCGGCCTTCGACCCGTCAGACCCGCTGAGCCTGGACACCCTGCTGTCGGACGACGAGATCGCGGTGCGCGACACGGTGCGCAAGTTCTGCGCCGAGCACGTCACCCCCTATGTCGCCGACTGGTTCGAAGCCGGTGACCTGCCGGGGGCCCGCGAGCTGGCCAAACAGTTCGGGGAACTCGGACTGCTCGGCATGCACCTGCACGGCTACGGCTGCGGCGGCGCCTCGGCGGTGCACTACGGGCTGGCCTGCCTGGAACTGGAGGCCGCCGACTCCGGCATCCGGTCGCTGGTGTCGGTGCAGGGCTCGCTGGCGATGTTCTCGATCTACAACAACGGCTCCGAGGAGCAAAAACAGCGGTGGCTGCCGGGCATGGCCACCGGCGAACTGATCGGCTGTTTCGGGCTGACCGAACCCGACGTCGGCTCCGACCCGGCCGCCATGCAAACCCGGGCGAAACGCGACGGATCCGATTGGATTCTTAACGGCCGCAAGATGTGGATCACCAACGGCACGATCGCCGACGTCGCGGTGGTGTGGGCGGCCACCGACGACGGGATCCGCGGCTTCATCGTGCCCACCGACACCCCCGGGTTCGCCGCGCACACCATTCATCACAAGCTGTCGCTGCGGGCCTCGATCACGTCCGAGCTGGTCCTCGACGACGTGCGGCTGCCCGCCGAGGCACTGCTGCCGGAGGCCCGCGGTGTCAAGGGGGCGCTGGCCAGCCTGTCCGAGGCGCGCTACGGCATCATCTGGGGCTCGATGGGCGCCGCGAGGTCGGCCTGGCAGGCCGCCCGGGACTACGCCGCCGAGCGCACCCAGTTCGGCCGACCGATCGCCGGCTTCCAGCTGACCCAGGCCAAACTCGTCGACATGGCCGTCGAACTGCACAAGGGGCAGCTGCTGTCGCTGCATCTGGGTCGGCTCAAAGACAGCGTCGGGCTACGCCCCGAGCAGGTCAGCTTCGGCAAACTCAACAACACCCGCGAAGCGCTGGAGATCTGCCGCACCGCGCGAACCATCCTGGGCGGCAACGGGATATCGCTGGAGTATCCGGTGATCCGACATATGGTCAACCTGGAGTCGGTGCTGACCTACGAAGGCACCCCGGAGATGCACCAGCTGGTTTTAGGTCAGGCGTTCACCGGTTTGGGCGCCTTCCGCTGACAGGAGCAACCGATGGCCTTGTCTTACACCGCCGAGCACCGCCAATTCCGTCAGGTGGTCTCCGATTTCGTGCAGCGCACCGTGGTTCCCGCGCACGAGAACGCCGAGCACGGCGGCTGCTGGGACCGCGCCCTGTTCACCGAGGCCGGAAAGCTTGGCCTGCTGGGCTTCCCGGTGCCCGAGCAGTACGGCGGCCCGGGTGTCAACGATTACCGCTACCACGCCATCGTCGTCGACGAACTGCAGCGGGTCGGGGCGGCGGCCGAAGCCATCGCGTTCTCGCTGCAAAACGACGTCGTCCTGCCGTATCTGACCGACCTGACCACCCCCGAACAGAAGCAACGCTGGCTGCCGGGCGTGGTCACCGGCGACACCGTGCTGGGCATCGCGATGACCGAACCCGGCACCGGCAGCGACCTGGCCGGGATCCGCACCACCGCGCGCCGCGACGGCGACCACTACGTGGTCAACGGCGCCAAGACGTTCATCTCCAACGGACAGACCGGCGACTTGTTCGTCATCGCGGTGCGCACCGGACCCGACCGGCACCGGGGGCTGTCGCTGCTGGTCGTCGACCCCACCACGCCCGGCTTTGCCCGCGGCCGCAACCTGGAAAAGATCGGGCTGCACGCCCAGGACACCAGCGAGCTGACCTTCACCGACCTGCGGGTGCCGGTAGAGAACCTGCTCGGCGAGGAGGGTGAGGGCTTTTACCAGTTGGTGCGCAACCTGCCGCAGGAACGGCTGTCGCTGGGGGTGGGCGCGGTGGCCGCCGCCGAGGGGGTGCTGGCCGAAACCCTCGACTATGTCCAGCAGCGGCAGGCGTTCGGGACACCGATCGCCAGCTTCCAAAACACCCAGTTCGTGCTCGCCGAGGTGGCTACCGAACTCGACATCGCCCGCACCTATCTCGACGACTGCATCGCCGCGCACCTGGACGGCAAGCTGACCGCGGCGCGGGCGGCGAAGCTGAAATGGTGGACCACCGACCTGCAGCTGCGCACCGCCGACCGCTGCCTCCAGCTGTACGGCGGCTACGGCTACATGCGCGAGTACCCGGTGTCGCGGGCGTTCGTCGACGCCCGCATCCAGACCATCTACGGCGGCACCAACGAGATCATGAAAACCATCATCGCCAAGGACCTGGGCCTGTAGATGGCCACCGAGTACGCCGACTTGCCGGTCGAGGACGCGGTCCGCGCGGCCCGCACCAGTTCCCGGCGCCGCCAACTGCTCGACGCCGCGGTGACGGTGATGAGCAAGACCGGCTTTCACCAGATGTCCATGCAAGATCTGGCCACCGAGGCCAACGTCAGCGTCGGCCTGATCTACAAATATTTCGGCGGCAAGGAAGACCTGCTGCTGGCCACCATCGTGCGGATCCTGGATGCGTTCTCCGACCAGCTGGCGCCGGTGATGGACGCCGCCGGCGACGACGTCGTCGAGCAGTTGGCGGCCGGGATCCGTCGCTACATCCAGATCGTCGACGAAAACCTCGATGCGGTGGTGCTGACGTACCGGGAAAGCCGCACCCTGAGCCCGGCCGGGCGCGCCCAGATCAAGGAGCTGGAGATCGCCACCGCTGCACCGCTGCGCGCCGCGATCGAAACCGGGGTCGCCGACGGCACTTTCACCGCCGTCGACGTCGACCTGATGGTCTTCGACATCATGCTGCTGGCCCACGGGTGGGCGCTCAAGCACTGGCATTTCGGCGCGGTCTACCGCCTTGAGAACTACATCGGCCGGCAAACCCGCTACCTACTGACCTCGCTGCTGCCGCCGCGGCGGCACCGCGACTACCCACACCTGCTCGGGTAAGTCGCTTCACAGGGAACGCAGCCGTGCGGTAACGTTCCCGATGCTTAGCTAAACGAAGCTTCTGACGAAGAGGGTGCGTCCAGTGGCCAGGGTGCTCAAGAAAGTGTGGATCCCGCTGGTCTTCGTGGTGGTGCTCGCCGTGTCCGGCCTGATCGTGTCCCGGCTGCACCGGATCTTCGGTTCCGAAGACCTCAACGCCAACGCCGGCGCCGGGATCGAGATCGTGCAGTTCAACCCCAAGGTCGTCACCTACGACGTGTTCGGCCCGGCCGGCAGCACCGCCAGCCTGAACTACTGGGACGCCGAGGCCAACGTCCACCAGGTCAACAACGCGGCGTTGCCCTGGTCCTACACGATCAGCACCACCCTGCCGTCGGTCGCCGCCAACATCATGGTGCAGGGCGACAGCGATCAAATCGGGTGCCGGATCACCATCGACAACGAGGTCCGCGACGAACGCCACGCCGACGGCCGCAACGCGCAGACCTACTGCCTGGTGAAATCCGGATGACCCATCCTGGCGTGGATCTGGCACCGAGCGAGGAGGAGGAGCGGCGCGCATGACGGCCGACGCAACCAGCACTAACCCGCGCACCAAGCGGCCGCTGTTGGCGCACATCCTGCGCTGGTTCGCGGTGCCGATCATCATCGGCTGGGTGGTGCTCACCGTCATCGTCAACGTCGCCGTCCCCCAGTTGGAGGAGGTCGGCGAGCTGCATTCGGCGCCGATGGCCCCCGAAGACGCGCCGTCCATGATCGCGATGGCGCGGCTGGGTAAGAACTTCAAGGAATTCGACTCCAACAGCACGATCATGATCGTCATCGAGGGCCAGCAGGAACTCGGCGACGCCGCGCACAAGTACTACAGCGACCTGATCGCACAACTTAAAAAAGATCCCGAACACGTCCAGCACATGCAGGACTTCTGGAGTGATCGGCTCACCGCGGCGGGTGTGCAAAGCTCCGACGCCAAGGCCGCCTACGTCCAGCTGAACCTCGCCGGTCAGCAGGGCACCACGTTGGCCAACGAGTCCGTGGAAGCCGTCCGCAAAGTCATCGCCGAGTCGTCGCCACCGCCCGGAGTCAAGGCGTACGTCGCCGGCGCGGCCGCGCTCACCGACGATATGCACGTCATCGGCAACGCCAGCCTGGCGAAGATCACGCTGTTCACCCTGGGCGCGATCACCCTGATGTTGCTGCTGGTGTACCGGTCGATCGTCACCACGCTGGTGCAGCTGTTCGTCACGTTGCTGGACCTAGCGGTGTCCCGCGGCGTGATCGCGGTGCTCGGGTGGCACGATGTCATGCGGCTGACCACCTTCGCCACCAACATCCTCACCATGTTGGCGATCGCCGCCGGCACCGACTACGGGATCTTCCTCATCGGCCGCTATCGGGAGGCGCGGCAAGCCGGTGAGGACCGGGTCTCGGCGTACTACACCACCGTGCACAGCGTCACCCCGGTGGTCTTGGGGTCCGGGCTGACCATCGCCGGCGCCTCGTACTGCCTGAGCTTCACCCGACTGCCCTATTTCAAGACCATGGGCATCCCGGTCTCCATCGGCATGCTGGTCGTGGTGGCCGCCGCGCTCACGCTGGGCCCCGCGGTGCTGACGGTGTGCAGCCGGTTCGGCCTGTTGGAGACCAAGCGCGCCGCGAAGGGTCGGCTGTGGCGGAAGGTGGGCACCACCGTCGTCCGGTGGCCGGCACCGGTGCTGGCGGCCAGCGGTCTCGTGGTCATGATCGGCATGGTCGCCCTGCCGGGCATGGTGCCCGGCTACAACGACCGCTACTACCTGCCCAAGGACGCCTCGGTCAATATCGGGTATGCCGCAGCGAACCGGCATTTCACCGAAGCCCGGATGAACCCGGACATGCTGATGGTCGAGGCCGATCACGATATGCGGAATACCGCCGACATGCTGGTGTTGGACCGGGTGGCCAAAAACATCATGCGGGTCAACGGGATCGCGATGATCCAGAACATCACCCGGCCACTGGGGATTCCGATTCAGCACAGTTCCATACCGTTCCAGAACAGCATGCAAAGCCAGCTGCTCATGCAGAACATGGATTTCCTCAAGGAACGCATGGCCGACATGCTCAAGATGGCCGATGAGCAGCAGGTCACCATCAACTACTTGACCCAGATGCTGGACATCACCCAGCGACTGTCCGACACCACCCACGACATGGCCGGCACCACCGACGAAATGGTCGCCGTCACTGACGGGATGCGGGACCACATCGCGGATTTCGATGACCAGTGGCGCCCGATGCGCAACTACTTCTACTGGGAGCCGCACTGCTTCGACATCCCCATGTGCTGGTCGCTGCGCAGCATCTTCGACGCGCTGGACGGCATCGACAAGCTCGATGAAACGTTTGGGCACATGTCGATGGACATCCACAGCATGGATGCGCTGCAGCAGGAAATGGTGCGAATTCTGCCGCCGGCGATCGCCAGCATGAAGACCACCAAGGGCTTGACGCTGACGATGCACAGCACGTTTCAGGCGATGATCGACCAGATGGAAAACATGAGCAATACGGCGATCGTCATGGGGCAAAGCTTCGACGACTCGAAGAACGACGACTTGTTCTATCTGCCGCCGGAGGCGTTCGATAACCCAGACTTTCAGACCGGGCTGCGGCAGTTCTTGTCGCCGGACGGCAAATCGGCCCGCTTCTTCATCACCCACGAAGGCGACCCGGCCAGCGCGGAGGGCATCTCGCATGTCCCGGCGGAACGGACTGCGGCCCAGCAAGCCCTGAAGATGTCGTCGCTGTCGAACGCCAAGGTGTTTCTGGGTGGCCAGGCCGCCACCTTCAAGGACATGCGCGACGGCGCCAAATACGACCTGATGATCGCGGTGATGTCGTCGCTGACCCTGATCTTTTTGATCATGCTGCTGATCACCCGCAGCGTGGTGGCCGCGGCGGTGATCGTCGGCACCGCGTCCAGCTCGATCGCCGCGTCCGTCGGGCTTTCGGTGCTCATCTGGCAGGACCTGTTCGGGATGAACATCCACTGGGTGGTCGCGGTGCTGTCGGTGATCATCCTGTTGGCGGTGGGATCGGACTACAACCTGCTGCTGGTGTCCCGGTTCAAGGAAGAGATCCACGCCGGGCTCAAAACCGGGTATATCCGCGCGATCGGCGGCTCCGGCGGGGTGGTGACCGCCGCGGGGTTGGTGTTCGCCGCCACCATGGCCGCCATGCTGGGCAGTGACCTGCGGGTGCTTGGCCAGTTCGGCTCCACCGTCGCGATCGGGCTGCTGCTCGACACCCTGGTGGTGCGCTCGCTGTTCATGCCGTCGATCGCGGCCCTGCTGGGACGCTGGTTCTGGTGGCCGCGGGTGGTGCATCCGCGCGGCGACAACGCGCTGCGGCGCGAGTCGCTGTCCGAGGACACCGATGCGCTGCCGGTGGCGCGCCCCTGACACCAGGGCGCGATCGCGTGACCCGGCACCCCTGCCCGGCCGGATTTGACACGTGTAAAGTTCGGCCGCATGGACAACATCAGGGGTAAGACCATCGCCATCACCGGCGCCGCGCGCGGGATCGGGTTGGCCACCGCCAAAGCGCTGCTGGGCCGCGGCGCCCGGGTGGTCATCGGCGACCGCGATCTCGATGTGCTGGAGAAGACCATCACCGACATCAGCGGCCTGGGCCCGGTGTCGGGGCACCCGCTGGACGTCACCGACCGCGAGTCGTTCGCGGCCTTCCTCGACAAGGCCCGCGCCGACGGCGGCGGCCACATCGACGTGTTGATCAACAACGCCGGGGTGATGCCGATCGGGCCGTTCCTGCAGCAGAGCCAGCAGTCGATCCGCTCGGCGATCGAGGTGAACTTCTACGGCGTGCTCAACGGCTGCCAGCTGGTGCTGCCCGACATGGTCAAGCGCCGCAGCGGACACATCATCAACATCGCCTCGATGTCCGGGATGATCCCGGTCCCGGGCCAGGTGGTCTACGTGGGCGCCAAATTCGCGGTCGTCGGGCTGTCCACCGCGCTAGCCGACGAGTTCGCCCCGCACGGCGTCGACGTCACCGTGGTGATGCCGCCGTTCACCAACACCGAGCTGATCTCCGGCACCAAAACCACCGCGGCCAGCAAACCGGTGGAACCCGAAGAGATCGCCGCGGCCATCGTCAAGGCCCTGGACAAACCCAAGACGCACGTGTCGGTGCCGACCCCGATTCGCTTCACCGCCGCGCTGGCCTCGATGCTGGGGCCGCGCGGGCGGCGCTGGATGAACAAGCGGCTCGGCCTGGACCGGATCTTCCTGGACTTCGACAACACCGCCCGTCAGGCCTACGAGGAGCGCGCCCAGCACGCGCAGGGCGTCATCGAGCACCAGGACTGAGTCCTGCCGCTGGTCCGCGCCACCACCTAAATCAACGTCTCCGTCAACCCGGCGGGCATCCGGTGGGCTTGGCCAAAACCATTCCTGAACTGGGATATCGGCCTAGCCTGGGCCCATAGCCGAGTCAGGGGAGGCTGTCATGGCTGAGGTGAATCCGCGGGCGTACAACAGTGTTTGGCAGTTCCGGGCCGACGCCTGGTGCCGGCTGGAGGAGGCCAGCGAGCGGCTGGCCAACGCCGCCGGGCATGGCCGCGATATCCAACCGCTGATCGACACCGTCGACGGCCTGGTGGCGCAGCTGCGCCCCTACGAGCGCTACTGGGCGTTTCCCGGCACCGCGGTGTTCGGCCAGACCCAACGGCTGTTCGCCACCGGCAGCTACGGCAAGTTCGCCCGCACGGTGGCTCGGATCAACCGGGCGTTGGTCACCGAGTCCTACCGCAGCGGCAGCCTGGCCTCCCTCATCGACACCGAGGAGGAGGCCGAGGCCAGCGTGGTGTTGCGCCCGGAGCGCTCCGCGCGCCCGTATTTCGAGGTGCTGGTCGTCGAGACGATGACCGAGGTGCAGGAACGGGAGCTGCGCGAGGAGGTGCGCAGCTGGCGGCGGGCCGACGACCAGTTCATCTACGAACTTGTCGTGGTCGGCAGCGGCGACGAGGCGGTGATCGCGGCCCGGCTGAACGTTAACCTGCAGGCCTGCGTGATCCGCCGGCGGTTCTCGCACCGCTCCCGGCGGGACCTGTCGGCGCTGGCCGAGTTCGTCGACGCGCACGTCGCCGAGGACCTGGCCGACCACTCCCCCGAGGAACGCGCCCAGATCCTGGCTCGGTCGCTGGCCGACACCCGGCCCGAGCTGGATCTGTACCTGATGACCGAGATCGAGGTGGAGGACGTCGCCGGCCGGCTCGGCCAACACTTCCGCCGGGTCTTCCACGCCGGGGAGGGCTCACTGGACCTACACCTGTGCCTGCTCGACGGGGTCGCCGCCCGGTACCGGACGCCGTTCTTCTCCGCGCTGCGCGAATACAGTCACCGCCCGACCGGGGTGTTCCACGCGCTGCCGATCTCGCAGGGCAAGTCGATCGTCAACTCGCACTGGATCAACGACATGGTCCGGTTCTACGGGCTGGAGGTGTTCCTGGCCGAAACCTCGGCCACCTGCGGCGGACTGGACTCGCTGCTGGAGCCCACCGGGCCGCTGCGCGACGCGCAGGCGCTGGCGTCGCGCACCTTCGGGTCCCGGCAGACCTACTTCGTCACCAACGGCACCTCCACCGCCAACAAGATCGTCGCGCAGGCGCTGATTGCGCCCGGCGACATCGTGCTGGTGGACCGCAACTGCCACCAATCCCACCACTACGGGCTGATGATGGCCGGCGCCCAGGTCACCTACCTGGATGCGTACCCGCTCAACCAGTATTCGATGTACGGCGGGGTGCCGCTGCACGAGATCAAGTCCCGGCTGCTGGCGCTGCGCGACGCCGGCAAGCTGGAGAGGGTCAAGCTGGTGATGCTGACCAACTGCACCTTCGACGGCATCGTCTACGACGTGCAGCGGGTGATGGAGGAATGCCTGGCGATCAAGCCCGATCTGGCGTTCCTGTGGGACGAGGCGTGGTTCGCCTTCGCCCGGTTCCACCACATCTACCGCACGCGCACCGCCATGTATTCGGCGCGGGCGCTGCGGGAACGGCTGCGCAGCCCCGAGTACCGGCAGGGCTACGAGGCCCACGCCGCGACGATGGCCGGCGCCGACGCTGCGACGCTGCTGGCGACCCGGCTGATGCCCGACCCGGCGCGGGCCCGGGTGCGGGTCTACGCCACCCAATCCACCCACAAGACGTTGACCTCGCTGCGGCAGGGGTCGATGATCCACGTCTTCGACCAGGATTTCGACCAGAAGGTGCAGGAGACCTTCCACGAGGCCTACATGGCGCACACCTCCACCTCGCCCAACTATCAGGTGTTGGCCTCGCTGGACGTCGGGCGCCGCCAAGCCGACCTGGAGGGCGTCGAGCTAGTGCAAAAGCAGGTCGAGAACGCCATGCAGCTGCGCGACGCGATCGACAACCACCCGCTGCTGAGCCGCTACATGCACTGCCTGTCGACGGCGGAGATGATCCCGGATACCTTCCGCCCGTCGGCGATTGACCAGCCGCTGCGCAGCGGGCTGCGCAATATGGCCACCGCGTGGGAGCACGACGAGTTCGTGATGGACCCCAGCCGCATCACGCTGTACGTGGGGCCCACCGGGATCGACGGCGACACCTTCAAACGCGCCGAGCTGATGGACCGCTACGGCGTGCAGATCAACAAAACCTCCCGCAACACCGTGCTGTTTATGACCAACATCGGCACCACCCGCAGTTCGGTGGCCTACCTGGTGGAGGTGCTGGTCAAGTTCGCCCACGAGCTCGACGACCGGATCACCGACATGGGGCTCAACGAACGCGCCCGCCACGAGCGGGCGGTGCAGCGGCTGACCAACCCGTCGGCGCCGCTGCCCGACTTCAGCGGCTTCCACCCCGCCTTCTTAGAGCGCAACGGTGATGGCAGCGCCACCCCCGACGGCGATGTGCGCCGCGCCTTCTACCTCGGCTACGACGACAGCCTGTGCGAATACCTGAGTTCCGAGGAGGTCACCGACCGGATCGAGTCCGGCCAGCAGGTGGTGTCGGCCACGTTCGTCACCCCCTATCCGCCGGGCTTCCCGGTGCTGGTGCCCGGGCAGGTCTTCAGCCAGCAGATCCTGTCGTTCATCGCCAGCCTGGATACCCCCGAAATCCACGGGTATAAGCCGCATCTCGGCTACCGCGTGTACACCACAAAGGCGCTGGAGATGACCGAGGCCCATGCCCGGCCCTGGAGTCGGCTCGGTGAACATGTTGTCGCCCAACCGAAGTCGGACATCCCGCGCCGGTCCCGGCCCCCGCGTGCGCGCACCGTGGGCAACGGCTCCGGGTCCGGGACCGCGCAGGCCATCGGGCCTGGCCAATGAGGTCGTGATTCTGCTTAGATCGGGGGCAGCAGTCCTCGGCCCGCCGGCCGCCTGGAGCAGTACCGCCGACAGTGAAGGAGCACTATGAGCACGCCTTCGGTTGTGCCGCAACGTCATCGTGTCGTCATCATTGGGTCCGGGTTCGGCGGTCTGACCGCGGCCAAAGCGCTCAAACGGGCCGACGCTGAGGTCACCGTCATCTCCAAGACCACCAGCCACCTGTTTCAGCCGTTGCTGTATCAGGTGGCCACCGGGATCTTGTCCGAAGGCGAGATCGCCCCGGCCACCCGGCTGATCCTGCGCAAACAGAAGAACACCCGGGTACTGCTCGGCGACGTGGAAAACATCGACCTGACCGCGGGCACGGTGACCTCGAAGCTGATCGACATGCGCACCGTCACGCCGTTCGACAGCCTGATCGTGGCCGCCGGGGCCCAGCAGTCCTACTTCGGCAACGACCAGTTCGCCACCTACGCGCCGGGCATGAAGACCATCGACGACGCGCTGGAGTTGCGCGGCCGGATCCTGGGCGCGTTCGAGGCGGCCGAGGTCGCCACCGACCACGCCGAGCGGCAGCGCCGGCTGACGTTTGTGGTGGTCGGCGCCGGCCCGACCGGGGTGGAGGTGGCCGGGCAGATCGCCGAACTCGCCGAGCGCACCCTGGCCGGCGCGTTTCGCACCATCGAGCCGCGGGACTGCCGGGTGATCCTGCTCGATGCCGCCCCGGCGGTGTTGCCGCCGATGGGTGAGAAGCTGGGCCGCAAGGCGCAGCGCCGACTGGAGAAGCTCGGGGTGGAGGTCCGGCTCAATGCGATGGTGACCGCCGTCGACTACCAGGGCATCACCATCAAGGAAAAAGACGGCGGCGAGCATCGCATCCCCTGCGCGTGCAAGGTGTGGGCGGCCGGTGTGCAGGCCAGCCCGTTGGGCAAGATGATCGCCGAGCAGGCCGATGGCACCGAAACCGACCGCGCGGGACGGGTTTTGGTTGAGCCCGATCTGACCGTCAAGGGCCATCCGTACGTGTTCGTCATCGGCGACCTGATGAACGTGCACGGGGTGCCCGGGATGGCCCAAGGCGCCATCCAAGGCGCACACTACGCCACCAAGCTGATCAAGCGCTCCCTCAAAGGCCACGACGATCCCGCCCAGCGCGCCCCGTTTCAGTACTTCAACAAGGGCAGCATGTCGACGATCTCCCGGTTCGACGCCGTCGCGCAGATCGGCAAGCTGGAGTTCGGCGGTATCTTCGCCTGGTTCGCCTGGCTGGTGCTGCACCTGTATTACCTGATCGGGCACAAAAACCGGATCACCACGATCATCGCCTGGTTCATCACCTTCTTGGGCCGCGGGCGCGGGCAGATGGCGATCACCAGCCAAATGGTCTATGCCCGACTGGCGATGAACCGCGTCGCCGAACAACAACGCGGGGCGCTGGCCGCCGCCGAACAAGCCGAACACGCCGAGCAAGAAGCCGGCTAGTTCTCCCGCCGGGCAGACGCCCAAGCAGGGGGGTGGCGTTGAGATTGCGGCTGTGGTCGCGATTTTTGGAAAATCGCGACCACAGCCGCAATCTCAACACGTTGCTCGGTCGATTTCAGGATGCAACCGCCAGGGTGCGATACCGGCAACCGAATTCACGGCGCCGCAAATATTTTCGGTTCTGGGCATGCTCATCGCGTCGACATTTGTTTTGCGTATTGGCCCCCAGCGCCCGGCGCAGCCCGATAAACTCCGCCGTCAGCCGGCCACGACGCCGTCGAAACCACAGGAAAGGACCGGTTATGCAGATCTCCAAGTTTCGGTTAGCGGTTGCCGGGACCCTCACAGCAACCAGTTTCAGCTTGATCGGCGCCGGTACGGCGTATGCGATCCAGGAGCACATGGTCAGCGCCCGAGACCACCTGAATCAAGGCCTGTCCGAGCTGCAGCAGGCCGAACCCGACAAGGGTGGGCATCGAGAGCAGGCGATCAACCTGGTGCAGCAGGCGATTGATCAAGTCAATCAGGGCATTCAATACGCGGACTCCAATGGTCAGCCGGAGCCCGCTCCCGCGCCGGTCGCACCCGGCCTCCCGCCGATCCCCTGAGTCCCCGACGCTGAGCAGACGCAAAAGTACCCGAAAACCGGTGTTTTCGGGTACTTTTGCGTCTGCTCGCCGGCGTTAGCCCAGCGCTTGATCCAGGTCGGCGATCAGGTCGTCGGTGCTTTCCAACCCCACCGAGATGCGGACCACACCATCGCCCAGCCCAATCGCGGCGCGCCCCTCCGGACCCATGGCCCGGTGGGTGGTGGTCGCGGGATGGGTGATCAACGACTTCGCGTCGCCGAGGTTGTTGGAGATGTTGATCAACTGCAGCTTGTTCAGCAACTCGAACGCCCGCTGCTTGGCGGCGTGTTCGGGTGCGTCGAGTTCGAAGGTGATCACGGTGCCGCCACCGGACATCTGCCGCTGAGCCAGATCGTACTGCGGATGCGACGCCAAGAACGGGTAACGCACCCACCGCACGTCGGGGTGGCGCTCCAAGAACTCGGCGATCCGCAGCGCCGCGGAGTTGCTGTGTTGCACCCGAATCGACAAGGTCTCAAGGCCTTTGAGCAACAGCCAGGCGTTGAACGCGCTCATCGCCGGGCCGGTGTGGCGCATCAACTTCTGCACCGGCCCGTCGATGTACTCCTGGTCGCCCAGGATCGCCCCGCCCAGCACCCGGCCCTGCCCGTCAAGGTGTTTAGTGCCGGAGTACACCACCACGTCGACCCCGAGCGGAAAACCCTGCTGCAACAATGGTGTCGCAAAAACGTTGTCCAACACCACTTTTGCTCCGGCCGCATGTGCCAGCTCGGTGACGGCGGCGATGTCGACCAGCGATTGCATGGGGTTGGACGGGGTTTCGAAGAACACCGCCTGGGTGGGCACCGACAGCGCCTGCTCCCATTGGGACAGATCGTCGCCGTCGACGAAGACGGTCTCGACCCCCCAGCGCGGCAGGATCTCGTTGCACACCACAAAGCACGACCCGAACAGGCTGCGCGCGGCGACCAGCCGGTCACCGGCACCCAGCAGCGCACCCAGCGCGGTGAACACCGCCGCCATCCCGCTGGCGGTGGCGAACGCCGCCGGCGCGCCCTCGATCAGCCGCAGCCGCTCCTCGAACATGGTGATCGTCGGGTTGCCGTAGCGCGAGTACACGAAGCGGTCCACCTCGCCGGTGAACGCCTGCTCGGCGGCCTCGGCGGACTCATACACGTAGCCCGAGGTCAAAAACATCGCCTCGGAGGTCTCGGCGAACTGCGAGCGCAGCACCCCGCCGCGCACCCCGATGGTGGCCTGGCTGACCCCGTCGGGCAGCGGGTCCGGCCGGCGGACCGAAGGCTGCTCGCTCATGACTGCGTCCAGGGCAGCCCGACCGCGCGCCAGCCGGTGCCGCCGCGGTGGCCGTGTTCGTCGAGGTTGCCTTCAAACCCGTCGAGCACGTTGTAGGACGGGGCGATGCCCGCGGCGGTCGCGGCCACCGCGGCGCCGATCGAGCGGTTCCCGGACCGGCACAAAAAGACCACCGGCCGCTCCCCCGGCGTGACCCCGGCGGCCAGCAAATCGGCGACGAAGTCCTCGTTGCGCCGCCCGTCGGTGCGGTTCCACTCGATGTAGATCACCTCGCGGCCCAGCCCGGACAGATCGGGCACCCCGACGAAGCGCCACTCGGCCTCGGTGCGCACGTCGACCAGCACCGCCTCCGGGTTGTCGCTGAGCAACTCCCAGGCCTGCTGCGGCGTGATATCTCCTGCGTAGGAAGGCCCGACCGCCGGGCTATCAGGAACGGACAACTGGAACCTCGCGCTATCGGAACAAGGGGCACTGAACATCTACACCGTAGCCGCGGCATCCGGCGCGGAAAGCCGCGGGCACGGGTGGCGTCGGCGCTGCCCAGCGGATTAACGCACGTCGACGCTAAGCGCCGGTCACGACGGCCACAGCTTGCGCAGCGCGTCCGCCGCGTGACCGGCCCGCTCCCGCGCGATCAGCACGTCGGAGGCGGTGGTGACGGCCACACCGAGTCGGCGCCGCGGATACCCCTCGTGGTGCCCGAACACCACGACATCGGCTTCGGGAACCGCCAGCGCCTCGGCCAGCGCACCGGTGACCAGCTTGGTGTCGGCTGCGGCGTCCAGCGCCTCGCGGCCGGAGTAGATCACCCGGGCGGCGCCCGGCGAAATCATGATCGTGTCGGTCGTCAGGCCGAGGATCGCCCGCGCCTGCAGCTCGAACGCGGAGAGCCGCTGGGTGCGCTGGGTCAGCAGCGCGGTGTCATAGGGGCGCACGGCGACGTCGGAGAAGTACACCTCGTCGCCGTGGACCAGCAGCTCCACCCCGAACACGCCGTGGCCGCCGAGCGCCTTAACGATCCGGGCGGCAATCGACTTGGCGGCGTCTAGGGCGGCGGTGCTCATCGGCTGCGGCTGCCACGATTCCACCACCAGCTCACCGTCGGCGCCGTCGATGCGCCGGTGCCCGATCGGCGCACAGAAGTCCAGCGTCGGCCCGTCGGGGCCCTCGCTGCGCACGGCGAGCAGGGTGACCTCGTAGTCGACTTCCACCACCGTTTCGGCCATCACCCGGCTGTGGGCGACCCGGTCACCGGCGGACACCGCCCGCTGCCAGGCCGGCTCGACATCCTCGGCGCGCACCATCACCGACTCGCCCTCGCCGTGCGACGCCGCCACGGGTTTGACCACCATCGGGAAGCCGGCGTGCTCGGCCACCGCCCGCAGCTCCTCCAGCGAGCCGGCGAACCAGAACGGCGCGGTGGGCAGGCCGAGTTCGTCGGCGGCCAACCGTCGCATCCCTTCCCGGTCGGTGCTGAGCCGGGCGCCGCGGACGCTGGGCACCACCTGGGTGAACCCGGTTTCGCTGGCGGCGGTCAACGCGTCGGTGGCCACCAGGTCGGTGGCGGTCACCACGAACCGCGGTTGCAGCCAGCCGATGGTGGCGGCCAATTCGTCGGTGTCGGTCAGCTTGACCACCACCGACTGGTCGGCGATGCCGTGCAGCGGCGCGTTGGCGAATCGGTCGGCGGCGACCACCTCGACACCCAGTCGCTGGAAGGCCAGCACCAACTCGCGGCCCAGATCCCCGGAACCGAGCAGCATCACCCGGGTGCGACGGGCGCGTTCGGGATCGGTCGGCGGATCGTCGGCGCGCGGCGGCGCCTTGGCGGCCGGAATGGCCTCGGTCACCGGGGCCGGTTCGGGCGCAGGAATCGCATCGGTGACCGACGGCTGCTCAGCGGCCGGAATCGGGTCGGTCACCGGGGGCTGACCGGCGGCAGGGATGGCCTCGGTGACCGGGGCCGGCTCGGCGGGTGGCGTCGGCGCGGCGGCCGGGGTGTCGCCGCGCACCGCCTGCTCGTGCCGTCCGTGCGACTCCGGCTGGTCGGTCCGGCCCTCCACCACTGGCTCACCCTCACCTTCGTTCATCGCGTTACGCCCGTGCGCAGGCGATGCTGCATGCTGCTCAAGGATAAGTGCGATCGGCCCGGTGGTGACGAACGGAGGTCGGAGGGCGTGAACCCCACCCTGTTGGCCCCGCTGGTGGCGGCGGTGCTGGTGGCCGCGCTGGCCCGGCGACACAACGTGTCCGCGCCGTTGGTGCTGGTGGTCGCCGGGCTCGCGGTGGGGCTGATTCCGGTGGTTCATCGCCGAACGCGACCGCGGACACATCGACGACCAGGTGCTGCGGGCGGCGCTGCACGGCCTGGACCTCGAAGAGGCGACCCTCAACCTGGGCTAAGCCGAGGGTGCGTTACGGCTGACCGGGCAGCAGGCGCACCATCAGGGCGTGCACCTCGGCCAGCAGGTTGTCGTCGCCGTCGACCAGTTCACCGGAGATGAACGCCTTGCGGCCCTCGGCCGAGTCCACCCGGGCCCGCACCACCAGCGGGGTGTCGATCGGGGTGACCTTGCGGTAGTCGACCTTGAGGAACGCGGTGCGGCTGATCGGGCGTTGGGCGGCGTGCACCACCATCCCGCACAGATGGTCGAACAGCAGCGGCAGCACCCCGCCGTGCACGGCCATGTTGCCGCCCACGTAGTAGCGGCTGAACTGGCCGCGCATCTCCACCCCGTGGGGATCGAATTTGGTGATCTGCCACGGCGGCAGCAGCAGGCTGCCCATGCCGGGCAGCGCCGGCACCCGCCCGGCCGGGGCGATGCCCTCCGGGGCCTGGAACGGGTCGAGCAGTTTGACCAGCTCTTCGACCCGGCCGGCGGCGTCGTCCCAGGTGTCGTCGTCGGGGTCGGTGGACACCGCCAGGTCCTGCAGTCGGCGCATGGCCGCCACGAACCGGCCAAACCCCGGGCCCGGTTTGGCGGGCTCGTAGCGGGGGAAACCGCCGTGCTTGCCGTAGTCGGGGTCCAGGTTCTCCGGCTGATCGAGGGTCATCGCCGCCCCCGCACAATGTCGCGGCGCACGATGGTCTGGTCGCGGCCGGGGCCGACGCCGATGCAGGAGACCGGGGCTCCGGCAAGCTCTTCCAGCCGGGACACGTAGTCGCGGGCCTTGGCCGGCAGGTCGTCGAAATCCCGGGCACCGGAGATGTCTTCCCACCAGCCGGGCAGTTCCTCGTAGACCGGTTCGGCGCGGGCCAGGTCGCTTTGGGTCATCGGCATTTCGGCGGTGCGTTTGCCGTCGATGGTGTAGCCGACGCACACCGGCACGGTTTCCAGGGATGACAGCACGTCGAGTTTGGTCAAGAAGTAATCGGTGATCCCGTTGACTCGGGTGGCGTAGCGGGCGATGACGGCGTCGAACCAGCCGCACCGCCGCGCCCGGCCGGTGGTCACCCCGACTTCCCCGCCGGTCTTGGCCAGGTACGCGCCGTGCTCGTCGAACAATTCGGTGGGGAACGGGCCGGAGCCGACCCGGGTGGTGTAGGCCTTGAGGATCCCCAACACGGTGGTGATCCGGGTCGGGCCGATGCCCGAGCCGACGGCCGCGCCGCCCGCGGTCGGGTTGCTCGACGTCACATACGGGTAGGTGCCGTGGTCGACGTCGAGCAGGGTGCCCTGCGAGCCTTCCAGCAGCACGGTTTCGCCGCGGTCCAGCGCCTCACCCAGCAGCAGGCGGGTGTCGGCGATGCGGTGCCGGAAGCCGTCGGCCTGCGCCAGCAGGTCCTCGACCACCTGCTCGGGCTCCAGCGCCTTGCGGTTGTAGATCTTGACCAGCACCTGGTTTTTGAATTCCAGCGCGGCCTCGATCTTGTGGGCCAGCAGGTCGGGGTCCAGCACGTCGGCGACCCGGATCCCGATGCGGGCGATCTTGTCCTGGTAGCACGGCCCGATGCCGCGGCCGGTGGTGCCGATCTTTTTGCTGCCCAGGTAGCGCTCGGTCACTTTGTCGATGGCCACGTGATACGGCATCAGCAGGTGGGCGTCGGCGGAGATCAGCAGCCGGGAGGTGTCCACACCGCGGTCCTCGAGGCCCTTCAGCTCGTCGAGCAGCACCCCGGGATCGACCACCACGCCGTTGCCGATGACGTTGGTGACGCCCGGGGTCAACACCCCGGACGGGATCAGGTGCAGCGCGAAGTTTTCCCCGGTGGGCAGGACCACGGTGTGTCCGGCGTTGTTGCCGCCCTGGTAGCGCACCACCCACTGCACCCGCTCACCGAGCAGGTCAGTGGCCTTACCTTTGCCCTCGTCGCCCCACTGGGCGCCGATCAGGACGATTGCCGGCATGTCTCCCGCTTACGTTCCTGCGGGTATTGAGCCCGCTTATTGTGGTCAGCCGGTGACCCACCCTATCTCAGCGGTTTGCGACGACCCGGTAAAACACCATTGTGGACACCGCACACACCGCCGTGCTGCTGTTCGGCGACCGGGAGGCGCCCACCGCGTTGGCCGACCTGGCCGCGCAGCGCATCGACGACGCTGCCGGCATCGATACCGCCCTGCAGGGCCATCGGCGGCTGGTGGTGGTCGGCGCCGACGCCGACCTGGCGGCGGTGTTGACCCGACTGCTGCGGACCGAGGCGTTCGACGTCGAGGTCGGCTACGTGCCGCGGCGAGCCACCCCGGCCACCCGGGCCTACCGGCTGCCGGCCGGGCGCCGCGCGGCGCGCCGGGCCGGCCGCGGTGCGGCGCACCGGGTGCCGCTGATCCGCGACGACACCGGCACGGTGCTGGTCGGCGTCGCCCGCTGGCTGCCGGCCGGCGACGACCGGTCGCTGCGCGGCGAGGCGATCGTCGACGACACGGTGTTGTTCGACGGCGACGCGCCCGGGGTGTTCATCGAGCCGACGGCCGCGCTGCCGGGGCTGCGGGCTCGGGTGCAGTCCGGCGGGTTGCGGCGCTGGGTGTCGGGGCGGGCCGCCCAGTTGGGCAGCACCGGCGCCGACGTGGTCCGCGACGGGGTACCGGGCCGGCGTGCGGTGAAGCGGTCGACGTTTTATCGGCACACCGAGGGCTGGCTGGTGGTGCGGTGACGCCCTGCGGCGGGACCGGCCCGTCGGGTGCCGTCCGGTAGTTTCGTGAGGTGGACATCCGGCAGGTACACGAGTCGGTGCGTCCCAGCCCGATCTTCTTGGCGATCCTCGCGGTCACCGCGGCCGGTGGCGCGCTGGCCTGGCGGGCCGCGTTCGGCGAGGTGTTGGCCTACGTCGGGGTGTTCATCTTCGTCATCGCCGGCTGGGTGGTGTCGCTGTGCCTGCACGAGTTCGGCCACGCCGTCACCGCGTGGCGGTTCGGTGACCACGACGTCGCGGTGCGCGGCTACCTCACCCTGAACCCGCTGCGCTACAGCCATCCGCTGCTGTCGCTGGGGTTGCCGATGCTGTTCATCGCGCTGGGCGGCATCGGGCTGCCCGGCGGGGCGGTGTACGTGCGGACCTCCTTCATGACCCCGACGCGACGCAGCATCGTGGCCCTGGCTGGCCCGTCGGCCAACCTGCTGCTGGCCGTGCTGCTGCTGGCGGCGACCCGACTGTTTTTCCACCCCGCGCACGTGGTGTTCTGGTCCGGGGTGGCGTTCCTCGGGTTCCTGCAGGTCACCGCGCTGCTGTTGAACCTGCTGCCGGTGCCGGGCCTGGACGGCTACGGCGCGCTGGAACCACACCTGAGCCCGCAGACCCAGCACAGCATGGAGCCGGTCAAGCAGTGGGGGCTGTTGGCGCTGCTGGTGCTGTTGATCTCCCCGCAGCTCAACCATCTGTTTTTCGCGCTGGTCTTCTGGTTCTTCGACCTGTCCGGGGTGCCCGGCTTCCTGGCGGGCTGGGGCATGAACCTGACCCGGTTCTGGAGCGCCTGGTTCTGATCGCCCTTCTTGCGCCGTTGCGCCGAGATCGACGTTTCCGGGCAGAAGTTCAAGTGGACGCCCCGAAAACGTCGATCTCGGTGCAAGAAGCTAACGCAAGAAGGTCGGCCTTGCATGGCTTACATTGAGGGGCTATGGGCGCCGGCCACCAGCACAGCCACGCCGACGCCCGCGTGTCCCGGATGGTCGCCGCCACCGCGGTGCTGGGCGTGTTCCTCATCGTGGAAATCACCACCGCCCTGCTGATCAACTCGATCACGCTGCTCGCCGACGCCGGGCACATCTTGACCGATCTGGCGGCGCTGTTCATGGGGTTGATCGCGGTGCTGATGGCGCGGCGCGGCAGCTCGTCACCGGCCCGCACCTACGGGTGGCACCGGGCCGAGGTGTTCACCGCCGTCGTCAACGCCGCGCTGCTGATCGGGGTGGCCGCCATCATCCTCGACGAGGCCATCCAGCGCCTCGGTGACGCCCCGCAGGTCCCCGGGGTGCCGATGATCGTGGTGGCCTGCGCCGGGCTGGTCGCCAACGCGATCGTGATGCTGCTGCTGCGCTCGCACGCCGAACACAGCCTGGCCGTCAAGGGCGCCTACCTGGAGGTGGTGGCCGACATCGTCGGCAGCATCGGCGTGCTGATCGCCGGGGTGGTCACCGTGACCACCCACTGGCCCTACGCCGACGTGGTGGTGGCGGTGCTGGTCGCGTTGTGGGTGCTGCCGCGGGCGCTCGCGCTGGCCAGGTCGGCGCTGCGGATCCTGTCCGAATCCTCACCCGGCCACATCGACGTAGACCAGCTGCGGTCGGCGCTGCGCGCCGTCGACGGCGTCACCGACGTGCATGACCTGCACGTGTGGACGCTGGCGCCGGGTAAGGACATGGTCACCGCGCACCTGACCAGCGGCGCCGATTCGGCGCGGGTGCTCAACGACGCCCGGGCGGTGCTGACCGCCCACGGGCTGCAGCACGCCACCGTGCAGATCGAGCCGCCGGACGGGGTCGGCCACTGCCCGGGTTTTTAGCTCAGGCCCAGCGCCGACCTTGCGGCCGGATCGCAGTCGTCGAGCAGGTCCAGGCAGCGGGTCTGTTCGTCGGTCTCCCCGATCGCGTCCGCGGCGCGCGCCAGCGCGGCCACGCAGCGCAGGAAACCGCGGTTGGGTTCATGCGCGTAGGGCACCGGACCGAAACCCTTCCAGCCGTTGCGGCGCAGCAGATCCAGGCCGCGGTGGTAGCCGGTGCGGGCGTACGCGTAGGCGGTGATGGCGTTGTCCTCGGCCAATGCGCCCTCGGCCAGCGCCGCCCAGGCCACCGACGCGGCCGGGTGGGCGGCGGCGACGATGGCCGGGTTCTCGTTGGCCTGCAACTCGGCTTCGGCGTCCCGGTCCGCGGGTAGCAAGACCGGGTCCGGTTGCAGCAGGTCACCCATCGGCGTCATCGGCGCCGCTCCTGCCCCGCACGCGGCAGGTACCCCCACCTCATCGCTACTCCTCTCGTCGTTGCCGACGCTCATTGTGCCGTGCCGCGGAGAGTCATCCGCTCCATCGGGTGGCCACGTCGCTCAGTAAGCTCCAAACTAGCGCCACCACATTCCACAGCGGGAGGACAGCAGGAACCCATGCCGAACCCATCTGGGCCCGACCGCGACGACGCCCCGAACACCGACCCGGCCCCCGAAGCCACCGACGCCGCCGCGGAGGAGACGCAGCCCGTCGAGCCGGACGAGCAGGTCACCGAGAGTTATCCGGCGGCGTCGACCGACGCCGAGGACAGCGCCGGGGCCGACCCGGAGAACGAGGCCGCCACCGAGGTCCTCGACACCGGCGCCGGCGCGGCCACCGAGGCGTTCGCCACCGGCGCCGGGGTCCAGCCGCAGCACCAGCCGACCCCGGAGCGCCGCTTCACCGCGCCGGGGTTCGACGCCGGCGCCACCGAGGTCATCCACTCCGTACCGGAGCCGACCACCGAGGTGTTCCAGACCTCGGCGGCGCCGCCACCACCGCCGCCGAGAAAGGCGGCGCCCCAGCTGATTCCACCGCGGCTGGCGCGCAAGCTGCCGGCGAGCACCGCCCATAGCTGGGGTTGGGTGCTGGCGCTGATCCTGATCATCCTGGCGTTGGCGGCGATCGCGGTGCTGGGCACGGTGTGGCTGACCCGCGGGCACAGCTCGAAGGCATCGCAGGAAGACCAGGTCCGCGACACCATCCACAATTTCGACATCGCGGTGCAAAACGGCGATCTGACCACGCTGCGCACCATCACCTGCGGCACCGCCCGCGACGGCTACGTCAACTACAACGACCAGGCGTGGAACGACACCTACCGGCGGGTGGCGGCGGCCAAACGCTATCCGGTGGTCGCCAGCATCGACCAGGTCGCCGTGCACGGCGACCACGCCGAGGCCAACGTCACCGCGTTCATGGCGTACGCGCCGCAGGTCCGGTCCACCCGCAGCTTCGACCTGCAGTTCCGCGACGACCAGTGGAAGATCTGCCAGTCCCCGACCGGGTAACGGCGAGCAGACGTAAAAGCCCCCGATTCCGCTGGAAAACGGGGGCTTTCACGTCTGCTCGCGGGGTTAGGCCGCGCGCCGGGTTAGGCCGACAGGCTCTTCCCGGCGCAGTGCAGGTCGTTGCAAGCCTCGATGACGCGCTCGGTCATGTTGGCTTCGGCCTTCTTCAGGTAGCTGCGCGGATCGTAGGTCTTCTTGTTGCCGACCTCGCCGTCGACCTTGAGCACCCCGTCGTAGTTGCTGAACATGTGCGCGGCGATCGGCCGGGTGAACGCGTACTGGGTGTCGGTGTCGACGTTCATCTTCACCACGCCGTGCTGCAGCGCCTCCTCGATCTCGGACTTCAGCGAGCCCGAGCCGCCGTGGAAGACGAAGTCGAACGGCTTGGAGCCCTCCGGCAGCCCCAGCTTGGCGGCGGCCACCTGCTGGCCCTGGCCCAGGATGTCCGGACGCAGCTTGACGTTGCCGGGCTTGTAGACGCCGTGCACGTTGCCGAAGGTGGCGGCCAGCAGGTAGATGCCGTGCTCGCCGGCGCCCAGGGCGTCGATGGTCTTCTCGAAGTCGTCCGGGGTGGTGTACAGCTTGTCGTTGATCTCGTTGGCGACGCCGTCTTCCTCACCGCCGACCACGCCGATCTCGATCTCCAGGATGATCTTGGCGGCGGCGGCCTGCTTGAGCAGCTCCCGGGCGATGTCGAGGTTCTCGTCGATCGGCACCGCCGAGCCGTCCCACATGTGCGACTGGAACAACGGGTTGCGGCCGGCGCTCACCCTTTCCGCGGAGATCGCCAGCAGCGGCCGGACAAACCCGTCCAGTTTGTCCTTGGGGCAGTGGTCGGTGTGCAGCGCCACGTTGATCGGGTACTTGTCGGCGATGACGTGCGCGAACTCGGCCAACGCCACCGCGCCGGTCACCATGTCCTTGACCCCCAGCCCGGAACCGAACTCGGCGCCGCCGGTCGAGAACTGGATGATGCCGTCGCTGCCGGCGTCGGCGAAACCCTTGATCGCGGCGTTAATGGTCTCCGAAGAGGTGCAGTTGATTGCCGGGAAGGCGTAGGCATTGTCCTTGGCCCGTCCCAGCATCTCGGCGTAAACCTCAGGCGTTGCGATGGGCATGGGACTTCCTCCTGGCGAGTTCAACGACGGTGATGATGGCCACGTGTGCCCTCAGTATTCCAAGCTCCGGGTTGCGCTAAACAGCCCACCCAGCCAACACCGGTATGTTAGGGCGTCATGAGCACCAGCCTGGTGGCCCTCCAACTACCCGACCTGATCAGCCCGTGGTTCTGGATCGGCCCCCACGGGCTGTTCGCGTCCGCGGTGCTGCCCGCCATCTTGGTGATCGTCTTCGTGGAGACCGGGCTGCTGTTCCCGCTGCTGCCCGGCGAGTCGCTGCTGTTCACCGGGGGCCTGCTGGCCGCCGGCGGCACCCTCGACATCCGGCTCCTGGCCCCGGCGGTGGCGGTTGTGGCGGTGCTGGGCGACCAGAGCGGGTATTTCATCGGCCGCCGGATCGGGCCGGCGCTGTTCAAGAAGGAAGACTCCCGCTTCTTCAAGAAGCATTATGTGACCGAGTCGCACGCGTTCTTCGAAAAGTACGGGCCGTGGGCGATCATCTTGGCCCGGTTCGTGCCGTTCGCCCGGACCTTCGTGCCGGTGATCGCCGGGGTGTCCTACATGCGTTACCCGCTGTACCTGGGGTTCGACATCGTCGGCGGCGTGGCCTGGGGCGCCGGGATGACGCTGACCGGCTACTTCCTGGGCACCAGGGTGCCCGGTGTCGCCAACCATCTCGAGACGATCATCCTCGGCATCCTGTTCGTGTCGCTGCTGCCGGCGCTGTTCTCGGCGGGCAAGGCGTACCTGTCCCGCCGCCGCCACGCCCGGACCCACTCCGAGCAGGTGCCCGCCCCGGAAAAGGCGGTCTAGCCGGCTCGGCCGATGAGCCGACCCGTTTCCCGCTGGCACCTACTGGTGTGGGTACTGTCGCTTGCTCGGTAAGACACGCCCTAACTTCCGTTTACATCACAGATCGATAACACCCGTGCGACGCTGGGATCGCAGTCGTCAGACAGTGATGTGACGAAAGGATCCCTTTCTCGTGCGCGGACTGACCCGTATTCACACGGTTTTGATCACGCTTGGCGCCGCGGTATGCCTGATGTTCGGCGCCGCCCCCGCCGCCCACGCCGGCCCCGGCGGCGGGGTGCCCGGTCCGGATCTCTGCGACTACCCCGGCATCGGGCAAAGCGGATTGGTCCTCGGAACCTATTGGTACTTCTGCGATTTCCCGGTCGAAGAGAACTCCACCCATTGGCACTGCGAGTACGGCGGGTGGAGCCTGGGCGGCGGCGCTAACGCCGGGATCGGCGTCGGCCCGGTCAACGCCGGGCTGAGTTCGCTGGCCGGGGTGGGGGGTTCCTGCACGTGGCGCAACCCCGACAACTCGATTGGCCAGGCGCCCAACCCGCCGGGGGCGTGGCGCAACTACCTGGTGCCCAAGCCGTATGTGCCGTCGCCCGAACCGCTGCCCCCGTTCCCGCTGGGGGCGCAGCCGCCGGGAGAGGATTACGGGCCGCCCGTCGCGGACCCGACCGGGCCGATGGAGGCGCCAGAGCCGCAAACCCCGGCCGTCACCAATCCCGGTGTCCCCAACCCGGGGCAGACGGTTAATCCGTCGAGATAGCGCCCCCGGCTCAGTCCTGAGCGTCCAGCTCGGCGACGGCGTGCGCGGCCTCCATCAGCATCCAGCCGGACAGCTGCACCGACAGGTCGCGTTCGGGCACCGCGGACGCGTCGACCGCGCCGTTGACGAACTCGGCGCCGTCCTCGGCGTCCTTGGGCAGTTCCGCGGCGCGGTCCCAAAACGGCCCGAACAACGGGAGCCCGTTGACCGGCTGGCGGTAGTCCCACGCCGACTGCGCCGAAGACAACACCAGCTCACGCGCGGTGTCGCGGGCGGCGGCGTCCGCGGCGGAGTCCCCGGGCAGGCTGGTGGCCACCAACGCCAGGTAGCGGGCGGTGATCCCGCCGAACAGGCCGCCGTCGCCGCCGCCGGCGCCCTTGAGCACCCCGGCCGGGGCCATCTCTTTTTTGACCGCGGCCACCAACCGGTGGACACGGGCGGAGTGCCGCCCGTCTCCGGTGCGCACCGCCAGCTCGGTTTCCAAGCCGAGCACCACGCCCTGGCAGTAGGTGTACTGGGCGCGGACCAGCGAACCGGCCTTGATGCCGTCGAACACCAGGTGGGTCTCCGGGTCGATCAGGGTTTTGTCGATCCAGTCGGCCATCTGCTGGGCCCGCTTGAGCCGATCACCGTAGCGGGCCAAGAAGATTCCCGCCGGCCCGTTGGCCGGGGCATTGAAGAACTGGTCCTGTTTGCGCCACGGAATCCCGCCGCCGTCCTCGGGCACCCACGCCTTGACGAACTGGTCGGTCAATTTGTCCAGCACCCGGTGTCGGTCGACGCCGACGACCCGGCTGGCCCGCTCGATCGCCAGCCCCAGCCAGGCCATGTCGTCGTAGTAGTTGTTCACCCAGGACAAGTTGTTGCGCAGTCGATGTGCGCGGATCTGCCGTTTGATCTCGGCCCCGCGGTCGGTCTGCGGGTCGCGCAGTTGCGCGTCGACCAGGCAATCCAGCAGATGCGCCTGCCACCAGTAATGCCAGCTGCCGAACCAACGATCCCGCCGGGTCGGCGGCCAGCCCACCACCCCCAGTTGGGTGCCCGGCAGGTACCACAGCCGTTTCAGGTGTCGTTGCCGCACGGCGGCCTCGGCACTGGCCGCCCGGTTCGCCCATACCCGATCCATGCCTTGATCCTGCCTTACCAGGCGCGGTCCAGGGCGCCGTGCTGGGTAATCCAGGCGTGCATCACGATCCCGGCGGCGACGCCGACGTTGATGCTGCGGGTCGAACCGAACTGCGCGATCGACACGGTGCGCTGCGCGCCGGCCCGGGCGTCGGCGCTGATGCCAGGACCTTCCTGGCCGAAGATCAGCAAGCAGTTGCGCGGCAGCGTGGTCTGCTCCAGCCGCTCGGCGCCGGGCACGTTGTCGACCGCGACGACGGTCAGGTCGGCGTGGACGGCGAAATCCAGCAGTTCGGCGGTGCTGTCGTGGTGGCACAGCCGCTGGTAGCGGTCGGTGACCATGGCGCCGCGGCGGTTCCACCGGCGCCGGCCGACGATGTGCACGGTGTGCACCGCGAACGCGTTGGCGGTGCGCACCACCGAGCCGATGTTGGCGTCGTGACCGAAGTTCTCGATGGCGATGTGCAGCGCGTGCCGCCGCCGATCGATGTCGGCGACGATCGCTTCGCGGGTCCAGTACCGGTAGGCGTCCACCACGTTGCGGGTGTCGCCGTCGCGCAGCAGCACCGGGTCATAGCGCGGGTCGGTGGGCGGATCCCCTTCCCACGGGCCGACCCCGCTGACCGGGGCGCCCCACTCGGTGGGCCCGGGCTCAGGCTGCTCAGGCATCGACGGTCCAGACCGCGGCGTGGGTGCCGATCACCGACACCGTCGCGTAGAGCACCGCGGCGTTGATTTCGCCGTGGCTGCACAGCGACGCGTTGACGTGCACGGCCTTCAACGACGCCTCCGGCAACACCAGCGCCGACGATCCGGCGGCCGCGCAGGCCGGGTCCAGCCCGGGCACCGGCTGCGACGGCGCCACGACCAGCATCAGCGGTCCGCCGCGGGCCACCGCGTCGTCGCGGTAGCGGCCGGCCGGGGCGTCGGCGGTCAGGTTCAACAGCAGGTAGCCGTTGCCGGTGAACGCGGTCGGATCACCCAGCGCCGCCGGGGTCAGCGGGGTGCCGTCGGCCCGCCAGGCCGTCACCCCGCTGGTCGACAACGCCAGCCCGGTGTCGGTGCCGTCGGTCGGGGCCACCCCCACCGGGAAGGCCGCCCCGTAGGCCACCGTGCTGCCCGCGATCCGGTCGGCCGGGGAGTAGACGTAGACGCCGCGCACCGCGCTGCGGTTCTTCATCGGCCCCAGACACACCGTGCCGGTGAGCCGGTCCGGCGACGGCGCCGCCAGCGGCTGCCCGGCGTCGATGCCGGGCCCGGCGATATCGGCGCAGCTGCCGATGCCGGCGGCCTCCAGCGGATGGCCGAGCGCGCCGTACAGCCCGAACCGGATGTCGCCGGGCTTGGCGTGCGGGGCGGCGGGGTCGGCGGCGGCGGCGTCGACGTCGACGCGCACCTGGTCGGCCTCCCAGCGCAGGTTGGACACCGCGATGTTCCAGCCCAGCACCGCCAGCGATTCACCGAGCCGGGCGGTCTGCGCTCCGTACGGGCCGGCGTGCTCGGGGTCCGAACACGCCGCAACCAGCGCGAGCAGGGTCGCTGTCAGCACCGCCATGAACGCCCGCACGGCTGGTCAGTGCAGCCCCAGATCGGCCAACCCCAGCACGCTGCGATACGGCAGGCCCTCGGCTTGGACGGCTTCGGCGGCGCCGGTGGCGCGGTCCACCACGGTGGCCACGCCCACCACGTCCCCGCCGGCGTCGCGCACCGCGCGCACCGCCGTCAGCACCGAACCGCCGGTGGTGCTGGTGTCCTCCACCACCAGCACCCGACGGCCCGAGACCTCGGCCCCTTCGATAAGGCGTTGCATGCCATGGGTTTTCACCGATTTGCGGACGACGAACGCGTCGATCGGGCGGCCCGGGGCGTGCATCACGGCGGTGGCCACCGGGTCCGCGCCCAACGTCAGGCCACCGACCGCGACGTAGTCCCAGTCGTCGGTGAGCTGCCGGATCAGCCGACCGATCAGCGCACTGGCCCGATGGTGCAACGTGGCGCGCCGCAGGTCGACGTAGTAGTCGGCCTCTTTGCCGGAGGACAGCGTGACCCGCCCGTGCACCACCGACAGCTGGCGCACCAGCTCGGCCAGCTCATCGCGCTCGGCGCTGATCAGTTCAGGTGCGGCCACGGCCCCGCCCGATCACGTTGTTGACCGCGCGCACCAGGGTGCGCGGCACCATCCGCCCGGCGGTGGTGATCGCCTTGTACTGCACGCCCGGGATGCTGATCACCTTGCCGCGGCCGATGTCGGCCAGGCTTTCCCGCACCACGTCGTCGACTTCGAGCCACAGAAACGACGGCATCGAGGCCATGTCGATCCCGGCGCGCTGGTGGAATTCGGTGCGCACGAACCCCGGGCACACGGCGTGCACGCCGACCCCGGTGCCCTTGAGCCCGTTGGCCAGTCCCTCGGTGAACGCGATCACCCAGGATTTGGACGCCGAGTACGTCGACCCGCGGCCGGGCACCAGCCCGGCGACGCTGGCCACGTTGATCACCGTGCCGGCGCCGGCGTCCAGCATCGCCGGCAGCGCGGCCCGGGTCAGCTGCATCACCGCGGTCACGTTGACGTCCAGCTGCGCCTGCAGCAGCGTCGGGTCGGCGGTCCAGAACTCGCCGGAGGTGCCAAAGCCGGCGTTGTTGACCAGCACCTGCACCCCGGCGGCCAGCCGGTCGGCCACCCGGGCGCGGCCGTCGGCGTCGGCCAGGTCGGCGCGCAGCACTTCGACGGCGCGGCCGCCCTCATCGCGCAGCTCGGCGGCCAGCTGTTCGAGTCGGTTAGCGTCGCGGGCGACCAGCACCAGGTCGTGGCCGTCGGCGGCGTACCGGCGGGCATAGCCGGCGCCGATCCCGGAGGTGGGGCCGGTGATCAGCGCGACGGGGCGAGGCACGGCGTCAGTGTACTGAGGACGGATCGGGCGCCGTCAGCGCTGGTAGTGGGTGGCCTGGCGGCCGTTGCGGCTCGGCGGCGGGCGCCGCACCGATTCCGAGCGCCCGTTTTCGCGTCGGGCCTGGCCCGCGCCGCGGCTGGCGGACAGTTCGGGCTGGCTGGCCGGGGCCAGCGGACGGCTGGGCCCCGCGTTGCGGCGGCTCGACGCCTCCGGCAGCGCGGCCTGCTGGGGGACGGGCGGCAGCACTCGCAGCAGGTCGTTGAACTGCCGCACGGTGCGCAGCCCCTCGTCCCATTGGGCGCGGGTGGACGACACCGGCATCGACACCAGGGTCCAGTTCTGCTCGTTCCACATGATCTCGGCGCAGTCCGGTGCGGTGTGGGCGAAGGTGACCATCCGCCGGTCGCAGGCCCGCCGGGCCGCGTCCAGGTTGGTGGAGTACACCATCCGCGGCCCGATCGCGCCGAGCAGCCAAATATCGTTTTCGCGCGGTTCCTTGAGTCCCTTGAGCCGCAGGTCGACGGTGACGTTGGTGCCGACCTTGCGGTGCAGCGCGATCACCGTGGCGACTTCCTCGAGGTCAAAGATGTACACCGCCTCGCCACGGATCTGGCCCAGCACCACATTGCGGGCCGGGACGTCGCCGACGGTCGAGATCACCCCGCGCTTCCAGCGTTTGAGGATGTCGGTGGACTCCGGCTCGTAGTCGAATCCGTGCGACCGGGCCCAGGACCTCCGGCGCCTGCGATGGCCGCGGCGCCGATCGATGTCGACGTACAGCAGCACCGCCGCGCTGACGAAACACAGCGCGGACAGCGTGAACCAGAGCGGGACCATTAGGGGTAGCCTATCCGCTTCCGGCGGGGATGCACGAACGCCAGCAGGTCACAACCCCGCATCAGCCTGCAATCTGGCACTCGAACTGACGGCAACCGAGACGCTGATCGTGGACATGAAAGCTGATCAGCACGGCATCTTCCGGTTCTTTCCGGTGGCCGACCCCACCGATCCCAGCGCGCGGATGGTCCGCTATCGGTGCAGTGCACCGCCGGGCCGCACCCGTGCAGCATCGCCGAGGCGGACACCAACCGGGTCACCCTGCGGTGGACGATTCGGTTCGACCGGATCTTCGGCCGCTGGCCATTGATCACCACCGCGGTGGTGGTGCTGACGGGTCTCGGCGCGCTGGTGGCCTATCGGTGGGACCGACGATCACGCGAGCGAACTCCCGGCACCCGCACGATCCCCGCCTGGTTTCCGGTCGCCGCGTCGGGCGGCCAACCTGCCACACGCTACTCGCCCAGCGGACTCGGCGGCTTCGACTCCGCGGTGTCATCGGCGATCCGGGCCTCCCAGTTTTCCCAGGACGAGTGGTGCAGCTCGGGGGGATCGAGCGGTCGTGTTGAAATTGCGTCTACGGTCGTGGATTTCGAAAAATCGCGACCCTAGACGCAATGTCAACACGGCTCCGGTGGACAAGCCTGGCCGAGCAGACACAAAAGCCCCCGATTTCATTGAGAAACGGGGGCTTTCGCGTCTGCTCGCGGGCAAAAATTAGCCCAGCACCAGCGAGTCGCCGTCGGCGCTGACGTTGACCGGCACGGTGTCACCGTCGTGCACGTCGCCGGCCAGCAGCATCTTGGCCAGCTGGTCGCCGATGGCCTGCTGCACCAGCCGCCGCAGCGGCCGGGCACCGTAGACCGGGTCGAAGCCGCGCTGCGATAGCCAACGCTTGGCCGGCAGCGACACCTCCAGGGTCAGCCGCCGCTGCGCCAACCGCTTACCCAACTGCTCGAGCTGGATGTCGACGATGTGCACCAGCTCTTCGGGGTTGAGCCCCTCGAAGATCAGCACGTCATCGAGCCGGTTGATGAACTCCGGCTTGAACGTGGCGCGCACCGCGGCCATCACCTGCTCCTCGCTGCCCCCGGCGCCCAGGTTGGACGTCAGGATCAGGATGGTGTTGCGGAAGTCGACGGTGCGGCCCTGCCCGTCGGTGAGTCGTCCCTCGTCGAGCACCTGCAGCAGCACGTCGAACACGTCCGGGTGAGCCTTTTCGACCTCGTCGAACAGCACCACCGTGTACGGACGGCGACGCACCGCCTCGGTCAGCTGACCGCCCTGGTCATACCCGATGTAGCCGGGGGGCGCCCCGACCAGCCGGGCCACCGAATGCTTTTCGCCGTATTCGCTCATGTCGATGCGGACCATGGCCCGTTCGTCGTCGAACAGGAAGTCGGCCAACGCCTTGGCCAGCTCGGTCTTCCCGACCCCGGTGGGGCCCAGGAACAAGAACGCCCCGGTCGGCCGGTTGGGGTCGGCGACGCCGGCCCGGCTGCGGCGCACCGCGTCCGACACCGCCTGCACCGGCTTGCGCTGCCCGACAACGCGTTTACCCAGCTCCTCTTCCATCCGCAGCAGCTTGGCGGTTTCGCCTTCCAGCAGCCGCCCGGCCGGGATGCCGGTCCACGCGCTCACCACATCGGCGATGTCGTCGGGGCCGACCTCCTCCTTGAGCATTACGTCTTCGCGGGCTTGCGCGCCGGGCAGCGCCGCGTCGAGCTTCTTTTCGACCTCGGGGATGCGCCCGTAGCGCAGCTCGGCGGCCTTGGCCAGGTCCCCGTCACGTTCGGCGCGGTCGGATTCGCCGCGCAACGCCTCGAGCTGTTCTTTGAGCTCGCGGACGATGTCGATGGCGTTCTTCTCGTTTTGCCAGCGCGCGGTCAGCTCGGCCAGCTTCTCTTTCTGGTCGGCCAGCTCGGAGCGCAGCTTCTCCAGCCGCTCCGCCGACGCGGCGTCGTCCTCCTTGGCCAGCGCCATCTCCTCGATCTCCAGCCGGCGCACCAGCCGTTCGACCTCGTCGATCTCCACCGGGCGGGAGTCGATCTCCATCCGCAGCCGGGACGCGGCCTCATCGACCAGGTCGATGGCCTTGTCCGGCAGGAACCGGGCGGTGATGTAGCGGTCGCTCAGGGTGGCCGCCGCGACCAGCGCCGAGTCGGTGATGCGCACCCCGTGGTGCACCTCGTAGCGGTCCTTCAGCCCGCGCAGGATGCCGATGGTGTCCTCGGCCGACGGCTCGCCGACGTACACCTGCTGGAAGCGCCGCTCCAACGCGGCGTCCTTCTCGATGTGCTTGCGGTATTCGTCGAGCGTGGTGGCGCCGACCAGCCGCAGCTCGCCGCGGGCCAGCATCGGCTTGATCATGTTGCCGGCGTCCATCGCGCCTTCACCGGTGGCGCCGGCGCCGACGATGGTGTGCAGCTCGTCGATGAACGTGATGATCTGCCCGGCGGAGTTCTTGATGTCGTCGAGCACGGCCTTGAGCCGTTCCTCGAATTCGCCGCGGTACTTGGCGCCGGCCACCATCGATCCCAGATCCAGGGAGATGACGGTCTTGTCGCGCAGGCTTTCCGGCACGTCGCCGGCCACGATGCGCTGCGCGAGGCCCTCGACGATGGCGGTCTTGCCGACGCCGGGCTCACCGATGAGCACCGGGTTGTTCTTGGTGCGCCGGCTCAACACCTGCACCACCCGGCGGATCTCGGTGTCCCGACCGATCACCGGGTCGAGCTTGCCTTCCCGCGCTCGGGCGGTCAGGTCGGTGGAGTACTTCTCCAGCGCCTGGTAGCTGGCCTCCGGGTCGGGGCTGGTGACCCGGGCGCTACCGCGCACCTTGACGAACGCCTCCCGCAACGCTTGCGGGGAGGCGCCGTGGCCGGTCAGCAGCTTGGCGACGTCGGAGTCGCCGGTGGCCAGCCCCACCATCAGGTGCTCGGTGGAGACGTACTCGTCGTCCATTTCGGTGGCCAGATGCTGCGCGACGGTGATCGCGGCCAGCGATTCGCGGGACAGCTGCGGTTGTGCGCTGGCGCCGGTGGCCTGGGGCAACCGGTCGAGCAGGCGCTGCGCCTCGGTGCGGATGGTCGCCGGGTCGACACCGACCGCCTCCAGCAGCGGCGCGGCGATCCCGTCGTTCTGGGTCAGTAAGGCCATCAACAGGTGGGCGGGCCGGATCTCGGGGTTGCCGGCCGCGGTCGCCGCCTGCAAAGCCGACGTCAGCGCCGCTTGAGCCTTGGTGGTCGGATTAAAAGAGTCCACGACACCTCCATTCGGGGTATGCCAAAAATGCTTGTCGGGTTGTTCAACGCCGTCAAGGTTGAGTCTGTTCCGCTCAAGTCTAACGTGATCGCCGCCGACCGTGCGGTGTTATCCGCGACACGCCGCAGCGGGCGTATCAGCCTGCACAGTCGACGCGTCGGTCCCGGCGTCGACGTGGGCTTCAGCACAATGCGTCGTCCGAACGGGAGCACCTCGGACTTCATTAGCTAGCCTCGGTAGACCCCATCCGCGCGTGCGAGTCGCGGGGCCGCCGAAGCGAAGGACGAGGATCTGACGATGAAGCCGCTCGCCGTCGGCGTCGCCGCCGTAGCCGCAATCGGCGGCGCGTTCGCCGGGGTGGCGATGGGCGCCCCGACGGCAGCTCATGCGCAACCCGCGGTGTTCACCGTCCCGGCGCCACGCGACCCCGCGCCGAACTCGTCACCTGCGCAGGAGCTGCCGACGACTGAGCAGATCACCCGCATCCTGACCCAGCTGACCGATCCAGGCATCGCCGACCAGGCGAAGGACGGCCTGGTCCAGGGCGGCGTCAACTCGGCGGAACGCCGCGCGTTCAGCCGACGCCGGCTGGACAAGGCGGCCGATCACGGCGAACTCCCGCTCGCGTTCGCCGTTGGTCAGCCCTGGTCGGTGGGCCGGGACACCGCCGCGGCGGAGACCACCATCTCGGGCCCCAAGCTGCCGGTAGCGGTCGCCCCGGTTCTGACCTTCGTCAACCAGGGCACGGGGTGGATGCTGTCCAGCGACTCGGCTGCCACCCTGATTCGAGCCATCGACAAGGATTGATTCCGGCGCCGGCTAACCGTCCAGAACTTCACCGAGCCTGGCGGCGATCCGGACCCACCCGTGGCCCATGATGGCCCGCGAGCGCTGCTGCTGCTCGTCATCGGGGTCGAACCCGCTGTGCCGCAGGATGACCCGGGTGCCGCGCCCCTCGGGCCGCAGCGTCCAGGTGACCACCCAGGAGGACGGTGTGTCGGCGTGGGCGTCGGCCCACGAGATCGCCAACTCTTCGCCGTCGACCACGGCGAGCACTTCGCAGGCGATCTCGCCGGAGAAGGCCACCGACGGCATCGGCTGGCCGGCGAAGGTGAACCGGGTGCCGACCACCGGCCGAAAGCCGGTGGGTTTCATCAGCCAACGCGCCATCAACTCGGGCGTGGTAAGCGCTCGCCACACCCGCTCCGGCGGATGCGGATAGAACTGGTCGACCTCGATGACCGCGGCGTCGGCGGCGATCTCGCTCATTGATCCTCCATCTCGTCGAGCACGCCACCCAGCGCGCTCAGCCGCTCGCGCCAGACGCGTTCATAGGGACTCAGCCATGTCGAAAGCTGTTGCAGCGGCTCCGGATTGACGTGGTAATAGCGGAACCTGCCGCGCTTGCGTTCGGCGACCAGTCCGCATTCCCGTAGCACCTTGAGGTGTTCGGACACGCTGGGCCGGGCCATGTCGAAGCGTTCGGCGAGCGCGACGACGGTGCGTGGCCCGTCGAGCAGCAGGTCAAGGATGTCACGGCGAGTCGGGTTCGCCAGCGCCCCAAAGACGCTGTCGGTCCGGCTCGATTTGACCCGCGGCGACACACCCCGACAATAGGTAGGATTTTCCCTACGTGTCAAGTGCGTCTTATCGGCCGCGCCGCCACCGCGGCTCGCGCTTCGCCAAAAAGGCGTTCGCCCCTTCCTGGGCGTCGGCCAGTTGGCTGGCCGCGGCCATCACCTCGACCGCGTAGGCGTAGGCCTTGGGCTGGTCGAGGTCGATCTGGGCGTACAACGCCTGCTTGCCCAGACCCTTGCTCTGCGCGCTGCCGCGGGTGACCCGCTCCAGCAACGCCGCGACGGCGCCGTCGAGCAGCTCGATCGGCACTACCTGGTTGACCAAACCCCAATCCAGCGCGGTCGCCGCATCGATCACGTCGCCGGACAGCGCCAGCTCGGCCGCCCGTTTGCGGCCGATGTTGCGCGCGATGGCGACCATCGGGGTGTGGCAAAACCAACCGCCCTTGCCACCGGGCGCGGCGAAGCCCGCGGTGTCCGCGGCGACCGCGAGGTCGGCGCTGGCCACCAGTTGGCAGCCCGCCGCGGTGGCCAGCCCATGCACGCGGGCCACCACCGGCTGCGGGATCTGTTGCATGGTGGTCATCAGCTCGGTGCAGGTGACGAGCAGCTGTCGCACCGCGGCGTAGTCCTTGCCCGCCACGTCGGCGAAGTCATGCCCCGCGCTGAACACCGGACCGTTGCCGGCCAGCACCACGCCCAGCGCATCGCTGTCCCCCGCCGCCCGAAACGCCGTGAGGAGCTCCTCCATGTGCGCAAGCGAGAGCGCGTTGCGTCGCTGCGGCCTGTTCATGGTGATCGTCGTGAAGTCCCCGCGGCGGGCGACTTCGATGCACTGGTAGCCCACCTGGCAAACCTACTCCGCGCCCGGCCCTCCGGCACCGCAATCAGAGGGCGAGGGTATCTCCTTGGGGTACAACGGAATCCCCCCTCGCTAACCGGTCGACGGGCCCGCGCGGGGTCGGCCACGTCGGCGCCGGATTCCGACACCTGCCGGGTCTGCGGATAGGGTTACCCTCACAGGCAAGAAATTCACCGCTCGATGAAAAGGTTTGGTGACGTGAGCACCCAATCGCTCCCTGAGCACGGCCAGCAGCCCGCCGCCGTGCACGTGACGCCGGCCCCGGTCCGCGCCGGCGGCGTCGTCGTCGGGCTGGTCATCGCGCTGGCGATCATCTGCCTGGCGTTTGCCTGGCCGGCGGCACGGTCCCGGCCGCACGATCTGCCGATCGGGGCGGCCGCACCGCTGAGCGCCGGACAGCTGCAGTCCCAGCTCGACCAGATCACCCCGAGCGGTTTCGCGGTGATCAGCTACCCCGACCAGGACGCCCTGCGAAGCGCGATCCGCCACCGCAACATCTACGGCGGCCTGACGACCGGTCCGCAGGGCATCACGCTGCTCACCGCCTCCGGAGCCAGCCCCGCGGTCGCCCAACTGCTGACCCAGGTCGGCGCCGGCCTCGCCCAACACCGCGGAACGCCGCTGCACACCGAAGACCTCGTCCCGCTGCCCGCCCATGACCCCCGCGGCACCGGGCTGGCCGCCGCCGCCCTGCCGCTCACCCTGGCCGGGCTGCTGCCGGCCATCGTGCTGATTCTGGTCTTCCCACGTGACGTCTGGCTGAGATTCGCTGCCACCTTGGCCTTTTCGGTGCTGGCCGGGCTGACCATCGCGACCCTGCTGCGCCACGTGTTCGGGTCCATCGACCACAACTTCGCCGGTGTGACGGCCGGGCTGACGCTGGGGGCGCTGGCGATGAGCCTGTCGCTACTGGGGTTGGGCTCGTTGTTTGGCCGGGTCGGCCTGGGCGTCGGCGCGGTGATCGCCGTGCTGCTGGGCAATCCGCTGTCCGGGCTGATGAGCGCCCCGGAGATGCTGCCCCGCGGCTGGGGCGCGCTGGGACAACTGCTGCCGCAGGGCGCCAACGCCACGCTGCTGCGCTCGACGGCGTACTTCGCCGGCGCGGGTTCTGGCACCGCGATCCTGGTGCTCACCGGCTGGGCGGTCGCCGGCGCATTGCTCATCGTTATCGCCGGGACGCGCAACCGGGCATAAACTCCTCGGTCGTGAGCCTCGACAACCAGGATGCGCTGCGCGTACTGCACGCCGCCTTCACCGGAGCGGGGCCGCACGACGGCACGGATCTGATCCGCCGCTTCTATGACCGCTGGTTTGCCATCGACCCCTCGATCCGCGACCTGTTCCCGGCCGACCTGGACGGTCAGCGGGCCGCGTTCGGGCACGCGATGGAGTGGGTGTACGGCGAACTCGTCGCGCAGCGCGCCCAGGAGCCGGTCGCGTTTTTGGCCCAGCTCGGTCGCGACCACCGCAAATACGGTGTCACCCCGGCGCATTACGACACGCTGCGCCAGGCGCTGCACGCGACCTTGCGCAGCCAGCTGGCCCACGTCTGGACCGACACCGTCGAACAGGCCGCCCAACAATCGCTGAACCTGATCACCGGGGTGATGAGCGGGGCGGCCGACGCCGAGGCCGGGCCGGCCTGGTGGGAGGGCACGGTCATCGAACACCACCGGGTCTCCCGGGATCTAGCGGTGGTCCGGCTGCAACTGGACCGGCCGATGCCGTATCACCCCGGCCAGTACGTCAAGGCCGAGATCCCACAGTGCCCGCGACGGTGGCGCTATCTGACCCCGGCCATCCCGTCGGAAAAGAGCGGGGCCATCGAGTTCCATGTCCGCGCGGTGCTGGGCGGCATGGTCAGCACCGCGATCGTCGGCGAGACCCGGCCCGGCGACCGGTGGCGGCTGTCCAGCCCGCATGGCAGCCTGCACGTCGACCGCGACGCCGGCGACGTGCTGATGGTGGCCGGCAGCACCGGGCTGACGCCGCTGCGGACGATCATCATGGACCTATGCCGCTGGGCGGTGAACCCGCGGGTGCACCTGTTCTTCGGCGCCCGCTACCCCTGCGAGCTCTACGACCTGCCCACCCTGTGGGAGATCGCCTCGCAGAACCCGTGGCTGTCGGTGACCCCGGTGTCGGAGTACACCGGGGACCCGCCGTGGGCCGCCGACTACCCGGATGTGACGCCGCCGCGCGGCCTGCACGTGCGGCAGACCGGGCAGCTGCCCGAGGTGGTGACCCGATACGGCGGCTGGGGCGATCGGCAGATCCTGATCTGCGGCGGACCCAATATGGTGCGCGCCACCAAGGCCGCGCTGGTCGCCAAAGGCGCTCCGCCGGAACACATCCAACACGACCCGCTGTCGAGCTGAGCGGTTTCGCTCCCGGCCGCCGAACGCGCACGCTCACGGCGGCTAGGCTGGACGGCGTGCAAATCGTCACCCTGCGCGACCCGACGTCAGCCGTGGCGACGCAGTTCGTTCCGGGCGCCGGCATGATCGGGATTTCGCTGACCGACGCCGGCGTGGAGCTACTCGGGCAGCGGCGCGGCTGGCGCGCCTACCTCAGCGACGGCAAGACGATGGGCATCCCCATCCTGTATCCGTGGGCGAATCGGTTGGGCGACACCGGCTATACCGTCGATGGGCGATCGGTCACGGTGACGCCCGGCAGCGGCGGAGTGCGGGCCGACCCCAACGGATTGCCGATCCACGGCCTGCTGGCCGGCTATCCGGGGTGGCGGGTGAGCACGCAATCGGCGACCGAGCTGCGCGCGGAGCTGGATTTCGGCGCCGACCCGGTGCTGCTGGCCAGCTTCCCGTTCCCGCATCTGCTCAGCGTTGCGGTGACGCTTGCCGAGCGGACGCTGCGGGTGCGCACCACCGTGACCGCCACCACCGATGAGGCGGTGCCGCTGTGCTTCGGATTCCACCCGTATCTGCAGCTGCCGGAGACGCCGCGGGCGCAGTGGCGGATCGACACCCCGGCGATGCGGCACCTGGCCCTCGACGGACGGGGGCTGCCGACCGGGGCGACGTCGGAATGGCCGCGGACCTCGGAGCTGCTGGGCGACACGGTGTTTGACGACGGCTTCGATCAGGTGGCCGAGCATGCGGTGTTCGCCGTCTCCGGCGGTGACCGGCGCATCGAGGTGCATTTCGAGCAGGGCTATCCGGCGGCACAGATCTTCGCGCCGGCCGGTGAGCAGGTGGTGTGCTTCGAACCGATGGCCGCGCCCACCGACGCGCTGCGCCGCGGCGGCTACCGGCTCGCCCAGCCGGGTGAGCCGGCGACAGCGACGTTCTCGATTCGGCTCCGCTGACTCTGCGTCCGCGGCGCAAAAAGTCGAGTAGAGTGCGCCGTCAGCGCAGAGTGAACGCGGTTAACGGCGGGGCTGCCAGACCACCACCGCGGTGCTCTTGGGCACCACCGCCAGGTCGCGGCGCTGGTTGGCCCGCAATATCTCCAGCTCCTCGGACATCTCCTTGACCCGCGCGCGCAGCGCTTCGACCTGATTGGTCAACTCGATGATCCGTTTGATACCGGCCAGGTTGACACCCTCGTCCTGGGACAGCCGCTGCACCTCGCGCAACAGGTCGACGTCGTGTTGTGAATACCGCCGCCCGCCACCGGAACTGCGGCGTGGGCTGACCAGGCCGAGCCGGTCATAGGTGCGCAGCGTCTGCGCGTGCATCCCAGCCAGCTCGGCGGCCACCGAAATCAAGAACGTGCGGGAGTCTTCCTTCTTACTCATAGCCGGTTCCCCGCCCATCCGGCCCTGGGGTCAAAGCCGCTGGACCGTTCGGCGGCCGCGTAGGCCTCCAACGCCTCTTTGGCTGGGCCTTCCAGATCCGGTGGGACGGCGACCTTCACGGTGACCAGCAGGTCTCCGTTACCGCCGCCACCGCGCTTGGGCACCCCGCGCCCGCGCACCCGCAAGATCCGGCCGTCGGCGGTGCCCTTGGGCACCCGCACCCCGACCTTGCCATCCAGCGTCGGCACCGAAAGAGTGGTGCCCAAGGCCAGTTCGGTGAAACTCACCGGGACGGTCACGGTCAGGTCATCGCCATCGCGGCCGAAGACCTTGTCCGGCCGCACATGCACGGTCACGTACAGGTCCCCGGACGGGGCGCCCCGCAACCCGGCCTCGCCCTGGCCGGCCAGCCGAATCCGTTGCCCGTCTTCAACACCCGGCGGGATCCGGACGTTGATGGTGCGGGTGCGGGTCGCCACACCGGTGCCCTGGCATTCGCCGCAGGGGTGCTCGATGATCGAGCCGCTGCCCCGGCAATCGGTGCAGGGTTCGGAGAAGCCGAACGCACCCTGGTTGCGATTGACCACCCCGGAGCCATTACAGGTGGCGCACACTTTCGGGCTGGTGCCCGGCCGCGCGCCGCTGCCGTGGCAGTTGGTGCACGGCGCCGGGCTGGTCAGCCGCAACGGCATGGCCACCCCCTTGGTGGCCTCCAGGAAGTTCAGTTCGGTCTCGGTCTCCAGGTCGTTGCCCCGGCGCGGCCGGCTGCGACGCTGACCGGTGCCGCCGCGGCCGAACAGGTCACCGAACAGGTCACCGATATTGGCGCCGCCGGTCTGGCCGGCGGCGTCGAACAAATCGTTGAGGTTGAACTCGGCACCGTCGCCGCCCATCCCGAAGCCGCCGAAGTTGCCGCCGCCGGCACCGCCGTTGAACCGGCGCCGGAAGCCGCCGCCGGCGAACAGCCGACGGGTCTCGTCGTATTCCTTGCGCTTGGCCGGGTCCGACAGCACGTTGTTGGCCTCGGAGACGGCCTTGAACCGCTCCTCGGCCGACGGGTTGTTCGGGTTGCGGTCCGGGTGCAGTTCGGCCGCCAGCTTGCGGTAGGCCCGCTTGATGTCGTCGGCGCTGGCGTCAGGGGCGACGCCCAGCTCCTTGTAGAAGTCCTTCTCGACCCATTCGCGTTGGGCCATCGCGCGTCACCCCCTTACCGTTCTCCAGTCGTTGTTCGTGCACCACCGGCCAGCCGCTAACTGTCCGGCGATTCTGATTCTGCGTCTTGTTGGGCCGATCCCGCGGCGTTACCGGGTGTGTCGGCGTCGGCGGCCGCGGCCGGGTCCTCGTCGGGGACGGTGTCGACCACCCCGACCATCGCGTGCCGCAGCACCTGGTCGCCGAGTTTGTAGCCTTGCCGCATCACCGTGCCGATCACCGGGTGGCTGCCGTCGCCCTCGTGCTGCACGGCCTCGTGCAGCAGCGGGTCGAACTCCTCGCCCTCGGCACCGAACGACACCAGGCCCAGCCCGGTCAGCACCGCGGTCAGGTTGTCCGCGAACGACTTCAGCGGGCCAGATTCCAGATCACCGTGGCTGCGGGCCCGCTCCAGGTCGTCGACGACCCCCAACAGTTGAGTCACCACCGACGCCTTGGCGCGTTCGGCGGCCGCCTGCTGATCGCGCAGCGCCCGCTTGCGGTAGTTGGCGAAGTCCGCCTGCACCCGCTGCAGATCGGCGGTCAGCTCGGCGGCCCGGTCGACCTGGGCCGCCGAGGACTCCGCGGACTCCTCGGCGGCCGGCGCCTCCGGCGCCGGCCCGTTGGGGGCCGGCCCGGAAGGCGCCTCGCGCACGGCGCCGGTCTCGGGATCGATGCGACGCTTATCGGTCACCGTTACTGGTTCGTGCGGGTTTTGTTCTGTCACTTGGTCTCCTGGTCCTCGTCGACCACCTCGGCGTCCACGACGTCGTCGGCGCCGCCGCCGGACCCGTCACCGCTGGCACCGCTGGCGGCCTGCTCGGCCTGGGTGGCCTCGTAGATCGCCTGGCCCAGCGCCTGGGACTCCTGGCCCAGCTTCTCCATCGCCGACTTGATCGCAGAGATGTCGGTGCCGCCCAGCGCGGTCTTCGCCTCGGCGATCGCGCCCTCGACCTTGCTCAGCGTGTCCTCGGGGACCTTCGAGCCGCCCTCGGCCTCCCGCTGGTCCTTGACGAACTTCTCGGTCTGATAGACCAGCGACTCGGCCTGGTTGCGGACGTCGGCCTCTTCCCGACGCTTGCGGTCCTCCTCGGCGTGCGCCTCGGCGTCCTTGATCATCCGGTCGATCTCCTCCTTGGACAGGCCGGAGCCCTCCTGGATCTTGATCGTGTTCTCCTTGCCGGTGCCCTTGTCCTTGGCGGTGACGTGCACGATGCCGTTGGCGTCGATGTCGAAGGTGACCTCGATCTGCGGGACACCGCGCGGGGCCGGCGGGATACCGGTCAGCTCGAAGCTGCCGAGCAACTTGTTGTGCGCGGCGATCTCGCGTTCACCCTGATAGACCTGGATCTGCACCGACGGCTGGTTGTCGTCGGCGGTGGTGAAGGTCTCGGACCGCTTGGTCGGGATGGTGGTGTTGCGCTCGATGAGCTTGGTCATCACCCCGCCCTTGGTCTCGATACCCAGGGACAGCGGGGTGACGTCCAGCAGCAGAACGTCTTTCACCTCACCCTTGAGCACACCGGCCTGCAGCGCGGCACCCACCGCGACGACCTCGTCGGGGTTGACGCCCTTGTTGGGCTCCTTGCCGCCGGTGAGCTCCTTGACCAGCTCGGTCACCGCGGGCATCCGGGTGGACCCACCCACCAGCACCACGTGGTCGATAGCCGACACCGAGATGCCGGCGTCGGCGATCACCGACTGGAACGGCTTGCGGGTGCGGTCCAGCAGATCCTGGGTGATCTTCTGGAACTCCGCCCGGGTCAGCTGCTCGTCGAGGAACAGCGGGTTCTTGTCGGAGTCGACGGTGATGTAGGGCAGGTTGATCGAGGTCGACTGGCTCGAGCTCAGCTCGATTTTCGCCTTCTCGGCCGCTTCCCGCAGCCGCTGCATCGCCATCTTGTCCTTGGTCAGGTCGATGCCGCTGGTGCTCTTGAACTTGTCCACCAGCCAGTCGACGATGCGCTGGTCCCAGTCATCACCGCCGAGGTGGTTGTCCCCGGAGGTGGCACGGACCTCGACCACGCCTTCGCCGATCTCCAGCAGCGACACGTCGAAGGTGCCGCCACCGAGGTCGAACACCAGAATGGTCTGTTCCTTTTCGCCCTTGTCCAGCCCGTAGGCCAGTGCCGCGGCGGTCGGCTCGTTGACGATGCGCAGCACGTTCAGGCCGGCGATCTGGCCGGCTTCCTTGGTGGCCTGGCGCTGGGCGTCGTTGAAGTAGGCGGGCACGGTGATGACCGCGTCGGTGATGTCCTCACCCAGGTAGGCCTCGGCGTCCCGCTTGAGCTTCATCAGCACCCGCGCGCTGATCTCCTGCGCGGTGTACTTCTTGTCGTCGATTTCCACCGACCAGTCGGTGCCCATGTGGCGCTTGACCGAGCGGATGGTGCGGTCGACGTTGGTCACCGCCTGGTTCTTGGCCGGCTGACCGACCAAGACCTCCCCGTTGCGGGCAAACGCGACGACCGACGGGGTGGTGCGCGAACCCTCGGAGTTGGCCACGACTACGGGGTCGCCGCCCTCCAGAACCGAGACGACCGAGTTGGTGGTCCCGAGGTCGATACCGACCGCACGAGCCATGATGTTTCCTCCCTGATAGACGTATGTGGGGTCTGAGCGGACCGCACTCAAGACTGCCCCCGCGATGGGGTCGCTGTCAACTCATCCTTGAGTCTGGCTCACTCAACTTATCGATGGGGACAACGGCGCGGGGTGACGGTTTTGTTCCCGGGAGTGTTCCCAGCAGCCGAGGTCAACCTAGCCGAGGCGGACTTCGCCAGCCGTTGCAGTAAGTCGTAGGCATAGAAGCCGCCGACCGCTACCGGTCGGCCAGCGATGTCGTCCGCTCCGCGTTGCGGCTACTCGAGGATCGCGAAATTCAACTGCGGGCACTGCGCGAGGCTCTCGAGGCCGGCGAGCGCAGTGGCGCCTCGACACCATTCGACTTCGATGCCTTCCTCGACCGGAAGCGCACCGAGTCCTCGCGCGACCGGTGAGCAAACGCTGCCTTCTCTCGCCTGCCGCACAAACAGATCTGGGGCAGATCTGGGACTACACCAACGACCGTTGGGGTGTCGACCAGGCCGAGGAGTACCTGCGCGAACTTCAACACGCCATCGAGCGCACCGCAGCAAACCCGCGGATCGGCCAAACCGACTTCCGACAGTTCGCGATCCCCAAAAGCTACGGGCGCATCGTGTACGCGCCGTCGTAGGCCTTCACCTGCGCCCACACCCGGTCGAAGCGGCCGGTGTCGGTGACCGGTTTGCGCACCGCCGCTAGCGCCCACTCCTGTTGCGCCGGTGTGGAACTGGCCTTGCCATGCAGCGCGATGGCGTGCGCGGAGAAGTCGCGGATCTGCACGTCGAAGATCTGATCCACCAGGTCGCGGTCCAGTCCGACCAGGCCGGCCTGTTCGAGGATCAGCTGGCCGTAGACGACCAGCGTGAACAGGTGCCCGACGACGAGAACGAAGTTCAGGTCGCGCTGCTGGTCGGCGTCGGGTGCGGCGGTGGCCAGCAACATCTGCAGCGCCTTGGCCTGCTCATAAAACCGCGCCACGTTGGGGACGTCCCGGGCGTCTTCGTACACCGGCGTCCAGTCGGCGAACTGCACCTTGGAGGCGCCACGCGCCGGACCCTGCGCCCAGAAGAACACGTCGTCGGCCGGGTCATGACGGGTGCCGATCGCCGGATACTCGCCGGGGTTGAACAGGTAGTTCGGCAGAAACTTCAGGATCTGCGCGACGTTGACGTGCACCGTGCCCTCCAACCGGGGCAGTGCCCCGATCAGCCGGGCGACCTGGCTGAAGTAGGTGTTCTTTTCGAAGCCCTTGGCGGCCAGCACATCCCACAGCAAGGTCACCACCGTTTCCCCCTCGGAGGTGACCTTGGACTTGGTGACCGGGTTGAACAGCAGGTAGCGGCGGTCGTCGCGGCTGGCGCTGCGGAAGTAGTCGATCGCGCGGTCGCTGAACAGCTTCATCGCGACCAGCCGCGCGTACGCGTCGACGAAGCTGGCCCGCACGTGGCCGAAGTCGGTGACCGGGTTGCCGTACAGGATGCGGTTGTTGGCGTGGCTGATCGCCTCGTAGAAGGCGTGCTCGCACATCCCGATCGAGGCGCTGCACAGGTTGAACTTGCCGACGTTGACGGTGTTCAGCGCGGCCGAGAACGCGTCGGGCCCGGTGCACAGGATGTCCTCCTCGCGCACCGGGTAGTCGTTGAGCCGAAAGTTGCTCACATACATCTGACCGTGCACGACGTTGCCGATCAGCTGGTAGTTCTGGTGCGCGCTGTCGGCGACGAACCACACGTACCCGTCGGCCCCGTCGACGTCGGTGCGCCGGCCGAACACCGACACCATGCCGGCCACGTTGCCGTTGCCGATGTAGTACTTCTCGCCGGACGCCCGAAAGACCAGCCCTTCGTCATCGGTGGATGTCACCAGCATGTCGGTGTTGTAGATGTCGGCGCCGTGCTCGCGCTCGGAGAGCCCGAAGGCCATCACCCCGCCGGCTTCGAGTTGGGCGGCGGCGCGTTCTTTGGCCTTGACGTTGTCGCTTTGCCAGATCGGCCCCAGCCCGAGGATGGTGACCTGCTCGGCGTACCAGTACGACAGCCCGTAGAAACCCAAGATTTCACTCAGCGCCGCGTTGCGCGCGGTGTCCCAGCGCTTGTTCGGGTCGGCGCCGCCGAATTCCGACGGGGTGAGGAAGGTCGCGAAGATCCGTTCCCGCTTGATGAAGTCCAAGAAGTCCGACACCCACACCGCGTCGAGGTCGTCGGCCAGCAGCTTGGCCTTGCCGCGGGCCTCGAACCAGTCGATCACGGCCCGAAGTTGGCGGCGCGTTTCCGCGTCGAAGTGCCGCGGGTCGTAGCCGTTCGGGTTGAACAACAGCCCGCTGGAACTCGCCATGGCGTGCCCTCTCCTCGACGCAGGTCCGGTGCGGGCGAATCTAGCAGCGAGCCCCGCCTCCGCGCGCCGGAAATCGTTCGCCGTCGGCTAGCCTTTCCCGCATCCACAACGACAGGAACTCGATGGCTCCCAGCGCACCCGGCTCGGCCGCAGCCGACCTGCTCACCCGTGAGGACGAGGGCTACCACAAGGATCTGCACCCCCGGCAGCTGCAGATGATCGCGCTCGGCGGCGCCATCGGCACGGGTCTGTTTCTCGGCGCCGGCGGGCGGCTGGCCTCGGCCGGCCCCGGTCTGTTCCTCGTCTACGGCATCTGCGGGGCGTTCGTGTTCCTCATCCTGCGGGCCCTCGGCGAGCTGGTGCTGCACCGCGCGTCGTCGGGGTCGTTCGTGTCCTACGCCCGCGAGTTCTTCGGCGAGAAGACGGCGTTCGTGGCGGGCTGGTTGTACTTCCTGAACTGGTCGATGACCGGCATCGTGGACACCACCGCGATCGCGCACTACTTCCACTATTGGCGGTCGTTCCAGGTGATCCCGCAGTGGATCCTGGCGCTGATCGCCCTGGTGATCGTGGTGACGATGAACCTGATCTCGGTGAAGCTGTTCGGCGAGCTGGAGTTCTGGGCGGCGCTGATCAAGGTGGTGGCGCTGTTGACGTTCCTGGTGGTCGGCACCGTGTTTTTGGCCGGCCGTTTCCCCGTCGAGGGTCATGACACCGGCCTGGGTCTGTGGACCGACAACGGCGGTTTCCTCCCCAACGGTCTGCTGCCGCTGGTGCTGGTCACCTCGGGGGTGGTGTTCTCCTACGCCGCGGTCGAACTGGTCGGCACCGCCGCCGGGGAGACCGCGGAGCCGGAGAAGATCATGCCGCGCGCGATCAACTCGGTGGTGGCCCGGATCGCGATCTTCTATGTCGGCTCGGTGGTGCTGCTGGCGCTGCTGCTGCCCTACTCCGCCTACCACCAAGGCGAAAGCCCGTTCGTCACCTTCTTCTCCAAGATCGGTTTCACCGGCGCCGGCACCCTGATGAACGTGGTGGTGCTCACCGCGGCGTTCTCCAGCCTCAATGCCGGGCTGTATTCCACCGGCCGGATCCTGCGCTCGATGGCGATGAGCGGCAGCGGCCCGAAATTCACCGCACCGCTGTCGAAGAACGGGGTGCCCTACGGCGGCATCCTGCTGACCGCCGCGATCGGCCTGTTCGGGGTGGTGCTCAACGCGGTGGTGCCGGAGGAGGCCTTCGAGATCGTGCTCAATATCGCCGCCCTGGGTGTGATGGCGGCGTGGGCGACGATCGTGGCCTGCCAGCTGAAGTTTCACCGGCTGGCGAACGCCGGTCTGATGTCGCGCCCGGCGTTCCGGATGCCGCTGGCGCCCTACAGCGGGTACGCCACCCTGGTGTTTCTGGCCGGTGTGCTGGTGCTGATGCTGTCCGACGAGGAGCGCGGTCCCTGGATCGCCGGCACCTTGATCCTCGCGCTGCCCGCTCTGGTCGGCGGCTGGTATCTGGTCCGCCACCGGGTGGCGGCCTCCGCCGCACCAGCCCCGCCGCCGGACGGTGACCTCCCCCCCATCGACGAGCCGGCGGGATCGGAGGGCCGATGAAGCGGAACCGCTACGCCGACAAGCCGCCGCTGTACGGGATGGCGCTGGTCTTCCTGGCCATCGCGATGGTGGCGGTCACCGCCTACCTGCACGCCAGCTGGTGGTCAGTGATCGGCTACGGGGTCGCGGCCATCATCGCGGTGGCCGGGTTCATCCTGGCCTTCCGCGACTTCTCTTGACGGGCGTCACGAGACGGTCGCCAACCAGGTCAGCCGCCGGCCCGGTATCGCGTCGATGAGCGCGCGGGTGTAGTCCGACGACGGTGCCGCGAACACCGCGGCGGTGTCCCCGCTCTCCACCACCCTGCCGGCCTGCAACACCGCCACCCGGTGCGAAATCCGCTGCACCACTGACAGATCATGTGAAATAAACAGATAGGTCAGCCCGAGTTGGGCCTGCAACTGCTCCAGTAGGCCGATGATCTGTTCTTGAGTTACCACGTCCAACGCCGACAGCGGTTCGTCGAGCACCACGATCTGCGGTCGCAGCACCAGCGCGCGGGCAATCGCGACGCGTTGCCGCTCACCGCCGGACAGTTCGGCCGCTCGGCGGTCGAGTTTATCCGGCGTCAGGTTGACACTGGCCAGCGTCTCCGACACCCGCCGCGCACGTTCACTCTCGCCGCCCAGCCGGTAGCAACGCAGCGGGCTGTCCAGGATCTGGCGCACCGACCAACGCGGGTCGAGCGCCGAATCGGGGTTTTGGTAGACGAACTGGATGTCTTGCCAGTGTTCGCGCCGGGCGCGCTGCGACAGCGCCGTGACATCACGGCCGAGCACCAGAACCGTTCCGCGGGTGGGCTTGAGCAACCCGACGATCATTTTGGCGGTCGTCGACTTCCCCGACCCGGACTCCCCCACCAATGCCAGTGTTTCTCCGCGGCGCACACTGACGGACACCCCCTCGACCGCGACCTGGGTGGTTCGACGCCCGGCGCGAAACTCCTTGGCAGCGTTGGAAACCTGGATGACATCGTCGGTTTCTGGACGCTGCCCGGCCGACGCGGGCTCCCCGATGCGACGCAGCAGCTGGGCGGCGTAGTCGGTCTGCGGCGCGTCGATGATCGCCTCCGTCGCGGCGTCTTCCACGACGGCGCCGTTGCGCATCACCACGATGCGGGAGGCGTGGTCGGTGGCCACCCCGATGTCATGGGTGATAAAGACGACCGTGGTGTCGTGCTCGGCGACCAGCCGGTCGAACACGGCAAGGACGTGGCTCTGCACGGTCACGTCGAGCGCGGATGTCGGCTCGTCCGCGATCAACAGGTCGGGGTTGAGCCCGAACGCGATCGCGATGAGCACACGCTGCCGCATACCGCCGGACAGCTCGCCCGGGTACTGTTTCAGCCGCTGTTCGGCGCGGTCGATTTCGACCCGATCCAGCAGGTCGATGCAGCGCCGCCGGATCTCGCGCCGGCCGAGCTTCGGCTTGTGCAGCGTGAAGATTTCGGCGACCTGGGAGCCGATGCTGCGCACCGGGTTCAGCGATGCACCCGGATCCTGGGGAACCAGCCCGACGGTGCTTCCGCGCAGCCGGCACCACTGCCGTTCGCTCAGCCCGAGCGTGTTGTGGCGGCCAATCGCCAACGAGGTCGCGGTGATGATCGCCTGCGGTGGCAGCAGCCCCGCCACCGAATTCGCCAGCGTGGTTTTACCCGAACCGGATTCGCCGACCACGGCGACGAATTCACCGGCCGACACCGTCAGGTTGACGTGGTCCAGGGCCACCTTGGGCACCGGACCCGGGTACGTCACCGTGAGGTCGGACACATCCAGCAATGGTTCGGTCATGGTGGCTTCTTCCCCTCAGATCCGGCTGGACGTCAGCGCTCGCCGGCTCACCGCGCCCAGGGCCAGGATCACCAGCAGGATCACAGCGCCGGGCAGGGTGGTGAGCCACCATGCGGTGGCCAGGTAGCGGCGGCCCTCGGCCACCAGCAGGCCCCATTCCGGTGTCGGCGGCGGGGCGCTGTAGCCGAGGTACCCCAGTGCCGAGATCAACAGAATCGCGCTGCTGAGGTCGATGACAGCCAGCGCGATCACCGCCCCGCACGCGTTGGGGACGATATGGCGGCGGATCACCGACCACCGGGTCTCCCCCGACAAGAACGCGGCTTCGACGTAGTCCAGCGCCCGCACCCGCAGCACTTCGGCGCGGAACACCCGGGCGAAGATCGCAATCGATCCGATGCCCACCCCGACGCCGACGGACAGCGGCCCGGGACCATAGGCGGTGACGATCCACACCGATACCAAAAACCCGGGCAGCGCCAGCAGCACGTCGGCCAGTCGCATCCCCACGGCGTCGACGCCGCGACCCGACACCCCGGCCAGGATGCCGAGGATGCTGCCGATCAGCAGGCCGACGGCCACCGCCAGCCCCGCGGTCAAGATGGTGTGCGAGGTGCCGTAGATCACTCGGGTCAGCACGTCGCGGCCGAGATGGTCGGTGCCGAACCAGTGCGTCGGACTGGGCGGCTGGAACTTATCGACGGGGTTGCCCTGCAACGGATCACGGCCGGTGAACAGCCCCGGTGCGACCGCCCACGCCGCGATGAGGACCAGCAACGCCGCGGACAGCCGCACCGACCACGGCGCCGACCGCCACGCCCGCGCCAGTGCCGGCGCTCGGGTCACCAGGTCCGTGCTCACCTGAACCTGCCCAGCCGGGTGATGAACCCCTGGCGCTGCAACTTGGTGACGCGCGGGTCGAGGATCGGATAGATCATGTCCACCAGCAGGTTTGCCGCCACGATCGCGACCGCGGTCAGCAACACCAGGCCCTGAATCAGCGAGATGTCCTGATTGGACACCGCCTCCAGCAGAACGGTGCCCAGCCCGGAGCGGGAGAACACCGTTTCGGTGACCACCGATCCGCCCAGCAGCGCACCCACCGTCGTCGCGATCACCGTCAACGCCGGTCCCGCCGCATTTTTCAGCACGTGCTTGCGGATCACCCAACCCGGTGTGCCGCCCTTGGCGCGGGCGGTGGTGACATGCGGCAGGGCCAGTGTCGCTTGGACATTTTTCAGCAGCACCTGCGCGATCGGTGCCGAGATCGGCACCGCGAGCACCAGCGCCGGCACCAGCAGGGAGGCCGCCGACCCGTCGGGAAACAAGGCGATCAGCCCCAGCTGCACCGAGAAGATTTGCAGCACCACCAATCCGAGCCAGAAGGTGGGTACGGCGCCGAAGAGCGGCGGAATGCCGGCGACGAACGCTTTCACCGGTCCGAGCATGCTGGCCGCCGCCATGATGGCCGCGGCAAACAGCAGCGCGAACACTGTTGCCGTGGTCGCCAGCTTCACCGTCTCCCCGATCACTCCGCCGATCCGGTCGGTGACGGACTGACCGCTGGACAACGAAAAACCGAAATGCCCGTGCAGCACCTGATTCAGCTGCGAGAAGTACTGCACCCACAGCGGCCGGTCGTAGCCGTAGAAGGCCTTGACCTGGGTGACGATGTCCGGGTTGAAATAGCCGTCGCCCTTGGCCACGAAGATCGATGCCGGGTCGGTGGGCAGCATGCTGACACCCCAGAAGACCACCGTGAAGGCCAGCAGCAGCACAACCAGCGACTGGCCGATCCGGGTAAGGACGTAGCGCAGCATCGCTCACTTCTTCCAGGCGCTCTGCAACAGCGGCTCGGTGTAGCGGGTGAAGTCCAGGTGGACGTTGGGGGCCGCGGCGTGCACCTGCACTTCGTCCCAGAGCACCAGCGCCAGCTGATCGTCGATGATCTTGCGTTGTTCGCGAGCAACGATGTCTTTGAGGCGGGCCGGGTCGGTCTCCTGCAGCTCTTGGTGGGACAGCGCGATCAGATCGTCGTTTTGGGCGAAGTTCAGGTTGCCTTTCGCACGACCGAACAGCAGGCCCAAACCGATGTTGTACTGGATTCGGGTGCCGAACAGCGGCGTCGCAGCATCGGTGCTCGAGGCGTTGAAAAACGTGGTGTCCCCGGCCCGGTTCTGCAGCACCACCCCCAGCTGGCGCCATTCCGATTCGATGAGTTCGAAAGCCGGGCGAAACACCACACTCTGGTTGGACGCCGCCAGGGTCAGGTTGAGCTTCTTGCCGTCCTTTTCCCGCACCCCGTCACTGCCCCGCGTCCATCCCGCCTCATCCAGCAGGCGGGCCGCCTCCTGCGGCCGATACCCGATGTCGGCGCTCACATCGGCAAACAGCGGATCGTCGTGGCCCAGAACGGAATCACTTGCCCGATAACTATCGGACAGCACGGTGTTTACGACGGCCTGCCGGTCGATGCCCAATTGCAGCGCCCGACGCACCCGAACATCGGCCACCACCTGGTTGTTGACCCGGAAACCGACCAGATTCGCGGTTTCGGCGGGGGCGGCGACCGGGATCACCTGAAAGCCCGCCTGTTTGAGTGCGGGCTCGTCGGTGGGCTGGATTCCGCGCGCCACATCCACCTGACGGGATTGAACAGCACCCGCGCGCAGGCCCGGCTCGCCGATCACCCGAAACACGACCTTGTCGAGATAGGCCGCGCCCCTGTTCGGCCACGGCTCGGGCGCCCACGCGTAATCCGGGCGCTTCTTGAGCACCACCTGCTGGTCTGGAATCTGTGATGCGTAGACGAAAGGGCCGGATCCAACAACGTTTTCCACCTTCGACTGGTGCTGGTAGTCGAGCGCCAGGGTCGCCGGGGCACGGATCCCCGAACGGCTGTAGGACAACACCTTGTAGAAGTTGGCGTTGGGCTGGTTGAGGAACACGGTAACGGCGTTTCCGTTGACCTCGCTGTGGTCGTAGCCCACAAAGTCGGCGAAGGCGGGCATCTTTTTGCTCGGATCGCCCTTGCCGAGTTGGTCGAAGTTCGCCTTGACCACCTCGGCGGTCAGCGGTGTCCGGTCACTGAAGGTCACCCCGTCGCGGATGGTGAAGGTGTACCGGGTGGCGTCGCCGTTGCGGGAGAATTTCTCCGCCAGCCACCCGTAGACCCGGTCGGTCCTGGAATCGACGTAGACCACTCGGTCGAGCAGCTGGAACATCAGATTGTTGGCGCTGTAGTTGGCGGCCATGGTGTCGGTGACGAACTGCACGTCGGAGTAGGTCAGGCTGCCACCGGCTACGGGCGCGCCGGCGGGTCCGGTCCCGGGCGCCCGGGGGTGGCCGGAGCAGCCCGCCAGCAGCGCCACCGCGGCCAGCGCCGCCGCACGCATCATCAACGTCACCACGCGATCGGACACGGTTTAAAAAAAGCTGCTGTCGGGCAGGGCGGCGCCGTTGACCGCGACGTCGCCGAGCACCCGCGCCTTGTAGATCCTCGGGTTGTGCGAGAACAGCGTCCGCAGGTTGCGCCAATGCCGGTCCAACAGCGCCGAGGCCTGTACCGCGGAAGCGCCACCGGCATCGAAGATGCGGGACGCCGCGGCCAGCGCGGGCCCTTCGAGGGCGACCTTGACCCGCGCGGCCGCGATCGACGCCGTCTCTTCCAGCTCGGGATCGATCCCGGTGCGCTGCGCGGCCTCCAGCGCGGGGGCGAGTTCGGCGGCCGCGGTACGCACCAAGGCGTGTGCGGTGTACGCCACCGCGTCGATCTCGCCGACGATCTGCAGCAACTGCGGGTCAGCGGTCGGCGTGTCCACGCTGGCAAAGGTGTACGTCCGTCGCCGCCCGCGCACCAGTGTCGCGGTGTCGGCCACCAAGGTTCGCAGGATCCCGGCGGCGACCGCATGCAGATACAGCTGCACCAGCGCACCCCGGGCACGGTCGACACCGAGGTTGGCCCCCAGCGGAAAGACTTCGTCGGCTGTCACCGCCACGTCATGAAAGACCGTGGTGCCGCTGCCTGTTTGGCGCTGGCCGATGCCGTCCCAATCGTCGATGTGCGCCACCCCGGCGCGGTCCGCCGGAATCACCACGGCGGTGGGCGCGCCGTCATCGTCCTGCGCGGTGACCCGCAGATAGTCGGAGAACTGAGCGCCGGTGCTGTAGAACTTTTTTCCACGCAGCCGCAGCCCGTCTTCGCTGGACACCAGCCGGGTGTCCCGGTTTTGGCCGCCGACCGCGGTAAGGCTCTGTTCGGCGTTGGCGCCGCCGATCAGCCCGCCCTCGGCGACCACCGCAATCCAGCGGTCGCTGCCCGCGCGCTTCGGGTTGATCTGCAGCTCTTCGACCAGCGAATAATGGATCCGCAGGATGTGCGCCAGGTCGGGGTCGGCCGCGGCGAGCGCGATGAGGTGGTCGAAGAATTCCGGCACCGTGTAACCCGCACCGCCGAGGTCGCGCGCCAACCGCACCGCGCCCAACCGGTGGTCCCGGACGAGTTTGAGCCCCCGCAGCGGCGGCTCGGTTGCGCCGTCGGCCAGGCGCAGCCGGTAATCCGCAGCGATTTCGGCGAGCACCTGGTCGATTGCCGCCGGGTCCGCTGGTTTCTCCTGCTCGGGGGAAGCAACAGGCATGTCTGTGTGAAACCTTTCCCGGGTGGGTTCGCGTCGCGGGGCCCTGCGACACCTCCGCCCGAAAGGTAGGCGCACCGATGCGCAGCGGCAAGGGATTTCCTCCGTGCGAGTTTTTCGGCCGTAAGGTGCGGCGTTGCTTGACTATTCGCCGGTAGATATTTCGATTTGCGGTGATCGCAACCGTTGCGTTGCCGTCAGCCCGACGTAGCGTGTGGGCCCATGCCTGTTGCGCTCTCTGTCGGGGTCGAGATCACTGGCGACGGAATCGGCAACCGTTCGGATGCTCGAGGTATCGCCGGTCTGGCGCGCCGGCTGGAATCCGCCGGTGTGCACTACTGGGTGCTGGGCGCCGACCGCGGCGAACCGCCCGGCGGCGCGACCCCCAGCCTCGACCCGTCGTTGGTGGCGACCGTCGCGGCACGGCACAGCACCGAGCTGGGCCTGGTGATCGCCGCGGCCGCCCACCGCGACCATCCCTACAACTTGGCCCGCCGGTTGCTGTCGGTCGACCATGCGGCCCGCGGACGAGTCGGCTGGTTCGCCCTCGACGCCGACCGCCACATCGGCCTGAACGCCGCCGTCGACACCTGGACCGGGGCCGACCTGGGCCCCGACCACACCGCGGCAGCGGTCGCTGCGGTGCGAACCCTATGGCGCACTTGGCCGTTGACGTCGCTGGTGGGCGACCGGGAGACCGGCGTTTTCGCCGATACCGCCCAGATTCGGCACGCCGACATTCACGGCACCTACTCCATCACCGGGCCACTGAATGTCCCGGGGTCGCTGCAAGGCGACCTGCCGGTATGGCAGCAGGCCGGCCCGGCAGCCCGTGATGCGGACGTGGTGGTCATCGAGGACGGCGACCCGGTCCCCGCCGGCGCCGCCGTGGTGATCCGGTTGCGCACCGTGGACCGCGCGGCGCTGCGCCGGGTGGCCCACACCCCGGGCGCGGTCGGCGTGCTGATCCGGCTGACGCCGGACACGCTTGCCGCCGCCCTGGACGACGTGCTGCCGTCGGCGCAACACCAGGACTTCATCGTCGCTCCCGCGGCCGACACACTGCGACAACGACTTCGGCTACCGGTACCGGCCGACCCCGACCTGTCCACGCACCGACACGCCTTCGCCGGTGCGCCCAACCCGGGAACTCGGCTATGAACCCGCGCGGGCGTCGCCTCATTCTCAATGTCAACGTCTTGAACCTCGGCATCCACACCGCGTCCTGGCGGCGGTCCAGCGAGGCGCCCGCCGCGTTCACCGATCCCAGCTACTACGTGCGGATCGCTAAGATCGCCGAACGGGGCACCCTGGACGCGCTGTTTCTGGCCGACGGTCCAGCGCTGCGCGACCACCCGGCGCTGCGCCCATCACAAGCCCTTGAGCCCAGCGTGATCCTGGCGTCCGTCGCAGCCGAAACCGAGCATCTGGGGCTGATCGGTACGTTGTCGTCGACGTTCAACGATCCGGTGGAACTGGCCCACCGGTTACTGACCCTCGACCACCTCTCCGGCGGCCGGTTCGCCTGGAACGTCGTCACCACCTATTCGGAGGCGGCGGGCGGGAACTTCGGCCTGCCCGATCTTCCGGACCGAGAAAGCCGCTACCGGCGTGCCGCGGAGTTCGTTGACGTCGTGCTGGCACTGTGGCGCGACGCCGCGGCCGGCGCACACGCCCGGGGCATCGAGCACCGCGGCGAATTCTTCACCGTCGCTGGGTCATTGCCGCAGGGGCCGTCGCCGCAGGGGCATCCGCTACTGGTGCAGGCCGGCGGGTCGCCGCAGGGACGCGAGTTGGCCGGTCGTGTCGCGGACGCGGTGTTCAGCGCGGAACTCGACTTGGGCGCCGGTATCGAACACTACCGGTACGTCCAGCAGGTCGCGGCCGCACGCGGCCGCGCCGCGGTGCGCATCTTGCCCGGGCTGATCACCACCATCGGCAGCAGCCGCGCCGAAGCCCACCGGCGCTACGAGGAGCAGAACGCCCTGCTGCCCGCCGGGCACGATGTGGCCCGGTTGTCGCAGACCCTCGGCGAGGATCTGTCCGGGCTTCCGCTCGATGAGCCCATCCCAGCGCGGCTGCTCGGCCCCGTGCCGGCCGCGTCGACATTCATCGGCTCGCTGGGTTTCCGGGAGTCAGTGGTCCGTCTCATCGAGAGCCGCGGGTTGACGCTACGGGAAACCCTCCGCGAGTTCAGCGGAGCGGGTCACCGGGTGGTCGTGGGCTCGCCGACCGACGTGGCCGATACCGTCGAGCGGTGGTTTTTGGCCGGGGCCGCCGACGGTTTCAACCTGATGCCCGACGTCTTCCCCGACGGCCTGGAGGTCTTCGTCGACGAGGTCGTTCCGATTTTGCGGTCCCGTGGTCTGTTCGGCACGTCGTACGCGGAGTCGACGCTGCGCGAACGGTTCACCGGCAACCGCTATACCGCCGCGGCCTGACATTTCGCCGTAACCGCGCGTTGGGGGTGGCGTCACCGCGCCGCTTTGCCAGGTCCACCAGACGGGGCTATCGTCCACGAATATGGACGACAGTGCCAAGGACCCGGCGGTGGTGCTGCCCTACCTGGTGGGCAGACCGCTGGCCGCTACCGAGGTCTACGAGGCATTCGGCTACCGCAAGTCCGCCTATTACAAGGCCGCGCGCGAGCATCGGCTGATCACCGCCGACAACCTGATCAAAGTCGCCCGGTATTTCGGGTTGAACCCCGTCGACCTGCAGGTTCGGTTCGGCTTGATCGACGCCAAAGCGGTCACCGAGTACGTGGAATCCGACCCCAACCTGCCCAAACTGCGCGACCTTCGCCCCGATCCCACCAGCCCACCGATCTAAACCCCCCATCTACATAGGAGAGCCGGGAAACACCCTGTCCATGATCAAGACCGCACTCGTCACCGCCACCTTGGTAGCGATCCTGTGCAGCCTGTGGATCCGCCGCGACACCTGGCGCTCCCGGTGGGAGGCGGGCGCGACCCTCAACATCGCACTGCAGGGTTGCGCGGTCTTGCTGATGTCCCACTGGGCGGCGGCCGCCCTCGGGCCTCCGCTGCACCGCATCTTCGGGCTGTGGAACGTGCAACACCTGCTCGGCCACATCTGCTGGATCTTCGCGGTGACCGCGATCATCCAGCACGCGCTGACCCGCCTGGTCAACCAAACCCATCTGCGCGGGCTGCTGCGCAAGCACGTCGCGCGCCCGCTGTGGCTGGGCATTCCGCTGCTGCTGGCGGTGTTCATCATCGCCGACGAGAGCCATCACCTCGACCTGTTCTCCGCCCCCGTCAACGACTTCTGGCTGGGCGCCTACTGGCTGGTGCTGGGCGGGCTGCTGATCTACCTGCTCTCCTACGCCGCGCGGGTGCTGCTGATCGCCCGGGCGGACCCCCGCTCAACGGAGACCGTCGACCTCTACCTGATCTCGGCGGGGTTCGGGGTCGCGGCGCACGTGATCCAGATCGGCACGTCCTGGATGGGCGTCGATGTCACGCTGCCGGTCTGGGTCTGCGCCTGCCTGGGCGCGACCGGGTTCGCCTACGGGTCGGCTCGCTCCTGGCAGAGCAAGCTTGCCTGGTTCGCGCCCGGCAATGGGCCTCGCTCGCCAGCGAGCCCGCCGTATTAGCGAGTTATCCGCCCGCTAGCGGGCGCGCCACCACGCCGTGACGAAACCCGTACTGGTGGCCGATGACGCCGCCGGACCGTCGGCCCCCGGAAGCTGTGAGCGGGATGCCCCGCAGCAGGCCTTGCGCCGGAGCCCCCGGCGATGCCCCGCCGACGGGTGCGGCCGGGAGGACAGGGCTGCTCGCCGGGGTTGCCGCGGCCCAACTGCGCGGCACCGACAAGGTGCCGACGGTGCCGGCGGTGCCGGCCTGCGCCGATACCCCGACCGGCGCAGCGGCCCACCTCGGGCCGGCGCCTAGGGCTCCACCCACGCCGGGGACACCCGCCATGGCCTCGGCGCCGTTGCTGGCACTGGCGGCGGCCGGCATCACGCCTTCCCAGATCTTCATCATGTGTTCCCAGTCGCCCATGTGGTTATAAACGATGCCGAGGTCGCTGCCGTAGATGGAAACCAACTTTTTCCAGGTCTCCGATGGGGATGACCCGGACGACCCATCCAGCAGTCCGCTCCACAGGGTTTTGAGGTTGGCCAGCGCGGAGCTCGACGCGCTGGACTGGGCACTGGTGTCGGCGGCGTGCGCGACCGCGGCGGCTTGACCGGCCTGACCCGCCGGGTTGGTGGTCGACGGCGGCGGGTCGAAGCTCATCAACGTTGAGGCCCCCGCCGACGTCTCGGCGTAGCCGTACATCGCCGCGGCATCCTGGGCCCACATTTCGGCGTAGTGCGCCTCGGTGGCCGCGATCGCCGGCAAGTTCTGCCCAAAGAAGTTGGTCGCGATCAACATCATCAGCTGGGCACGGTTCGCCGCGATCACCGGCGGCGGCACCGTCATCGCGAACGCCGCTTCGTAGGCGCCGGCGGCGGCCTTGGCCTGCACCGCCGTCTGCTCGGCCTGCGCGGCGGTGGCGCTCAGCCACGCCACATAGGGTGCGGCCGCCGCGGTCATCGACATCGACGCCGGACCCGACCACTGCCCGGCGAGTTCGGCAATCAGCGCGCCGGAGGAGGCTGCGGTGGTGTACAGGTCGGCGGCCAGCCCGTCCCAGGCCACCGCGGCCGCCAGCATCGGGGCCGACCCCGGGCCCAGGTACATGCGTCCAGAGTTGACTTCCGGTGGCAGCGCCCCGTAATCCACTAGTTGTCTCCTCGCGTGGTCGACGGCCTCGCTATCCGGACCCACGCCGCCCGCTATCGGCGGCTGCGCAGTCGCGAACGCGACGCCTCAGCGTCGCCCACGACTATTCACCACCAGCAGACATCAGTCCACTTAAGAAGACTTGAGTAGATTTTTTTCCCTCTTAGTTCACTCAAACAAACATTTAGAACATTCAGGTGAACAGTTGTCGTCAGCTATGCACTTTGGTCCGCGCGGCGCCTAACGTCACTGGCGAGCGGCCCGTGAGGGGCCGCGGACACCGGGACCATTGAGGAGAAGCCAACGTGTCGTTCGTGACCACCCAGCCCGAAGCGTTATCGGCCGCGGCCCGCAACTTGGCGGCCGTCGGCACCGCGCTGGCCGCCCAGAACGCGGCCGCGGCGGCGCCCACGACGGGAGTGGTTCCGCCGGCCGCCGATGAGGTGTCGGCGCTGATCGCGGCCCAGTTCGCCACCCACGCGCAGATGTATCAGGCGGTCACGGCCCAGGCCACGGCGGTCCACGAGATGTTCGTCAACATGCTGGGCTTCGGCGCCGGCTCGTATGCGACCACCGAAGCCATCAACGCCGCGGCGTCCCGCTGAGGAGGGGATGAGGTGCTGGATTTCGGAGCCTTACCCCCGGAGATCCATTCGTCGCGCATGTACGCCGGCAGCGGGTCGGCGTCGATGATGGCCGCGGCGTCGGTGTGGAATCTGCTGGCCGCCGAGTTGGATTCGGCCGCCACCGACTACGACACCGTCATCACGCAACTCACCAGCGAAGAGTGGCTGGGGCCGGCGTCCACGCAGATGGCCGAGGCCGCCCGCCCCTACGTGGCCTGGATGCGCACCACCGCCGCGCAAGCCGAACAGGCCGCCACCCAGGCTCGGGCCGCGGCAGCCGCTTACGAGACCGCGTTCACCGCCACGGTGCCGCCGCCCCTGATCGAGGCCAACCGCACCCAACTGGCCCAGGCGGTCGCGACCAATGTCCTCAGTCAAAACACGCCGATGATCACCCAACTCGAGGCGCACTACGGCGAGATGTGGGCCCAAGACGCCGGCGCGATGTACGGCTACGCCGCCCAGACCGCCCCGGCCGCCAGGGTGACGCCGTTCACCGAGCCGGTGCAGACCACCAACCCGGCCGGCCAGGCCATGCAGGCCGCAGCGGTCACCAAGGCCGCGGGCACCTCGGCCGGCACAAGCGCGGACTCGGCCCGGTCGCAGCTGCTGTCGTCGGTGCCCCGCGCACTGCAGGACCTCGCGTCGCCGGGCTCGTCGGCCACCGAGCTCCCGCCGATCACCGATGTGCTCGAACAGAATCCGTTGTTCAGCCTGTGGGCCGAATACGCCAGCCCCGCCCAGAACACCCTGGCGATGCTGTACCGCGCCACCGGCATGTCGACCCACTTTCTGTCCCTGTCGAAAGCTGTGGCACCGGCGGCCGCGAAGGCCGCCAGCGACGGGGCCAAGGCCGCCGCGGGCGTACCCGGACTCGGCGGGGTCCGGGGCGGTTTGGGCGGGGGCGGCGCGGTATCGGCGGGGCTCGGTACCGCCGCCCCGGTCGGCGGTCTCTCCGTGCCGCCCGCCTGGTCCGCGGCGACCGGCCCGGCGATGACCCCGGGGGCCTCGCCGCTGCCGATCAGCCGCATCACCGCGACCCCGGAGACCGGAGCGGCCGGAAACCTGTTGGGCGGCATGCCGTTAGCGGGTGCGGGCGCCGGCGGCGCAGCGGGTTCCGGCCCGCGCTACGGGTTCCGTCCGACGGTGATGGCCCGTCCCCCGTTCGCCGGGTGACCGTCGGGCCCCTTCCGTGGGCAATTCGGGCGATTCCGCGTCTGCTCGCCACGGTTGCTGCACGATGTCCACATGGGCGTTGATGTGGAGACCGACGTCGACGAAATCGCCGACGGTATCTACCGCTTCTCCACCTGGGTTCCCGGGATCACCGAACACGGCTTCACGTTCAACCAGTTCCTGCTGACCGGCGAGCAGCCGTTCCTGTTCCACTGCGGACACCGCTGGCTGTTCGCGCAGGTGTCGGGGGCCATCGCGAAAGTCATTCCGCTGAACACGCTGCGCTGGATCTCGTTTGCCCACGTCGAGGCCGACGAGTGCGGGGCGGTGAACCTGCTGCTGGACGCGGCGCCGCACGCCGAGGTCATCCACAGCGCGCTGGCCAACGCGTTGTCGCTGACCGACCTGTGCGATCGGCCGCCGGTGGCCGCACCGGACGCCGCCCACGACATCGGAGGCCACCGGCTGCGGTTTATCGCCACCCCGCACGTGCCGCACAACTGGGAAAGCGGCCTGTGGTTTGACGAGACCACCGCCACCCTGCTGGCCGGCGACCTGCTCGAGCACGCCGGACGTGTCCCGGCGCTGACCGAAAAAGATTGCGTGGCACCGGCGTTGGAAGCCGAGGCGCTGTTCCACGCCACCGGGCTGACCACCAGCCTGGCGCCCACCCTGGAGCGGCTGGCCCAGATGCAGCCGACCACGCTGGCGCTGATGCACGGCTCGTCGTTCACCGGTGACGGCGCCACCCAGCTGCGCGCCCTGTCCGCCGGTTTCACCGCACTGGCCGGGTAAACCCCTCGCCACGCGCGTCACCTTAGTCACTTCCATCACTTTTTGCGTACCCTGGAAGGCCGGTACGGATCGGTGTCAGGGAGCGGCGGGTGCGGGTATCGGATGGGGCAGGGCTGGCCGTGGTCGGCGCGTCGCTGCTGGCCGGCGCGTCGCTGCTGGCCGGATGCAGCTCGACCGTGGACGGTCAACCGGTCGCCTCCCCCGGCGCGGGCACGGCCACCGAACCGACCTTTCCCACTCCCCGGCCCGGCACGTCGCGGCCCGCGCCGCCGTCGCCGTCCCCGACCGCACCGGGCGGCGCCATCCCGCTGCCGCCGACCGCCAACGGCTACGTGTTCATCGAGACCAAATCCGGGAAGACCCGCTGCCAGATCGCCAGCGACAACGTCGGCTGCGAGGCGCAGTTCACCAACTCGCCGATCCAAGACGGCGCACACGCCAACGGGGTCAACGTCAGCGCCGACGGCGAGGTCCAATGGGTACTGGGCAATCTCGGCGCCATCCCCACCGTCACCATCGACTACCGCACCTACGATGCGCAGGGCTGGACGATCGCCGCGAACGTCGACGGCACCCGGTTCACCAACAACCGCACCGGCCACGGGATGTTCGTCAGCATCGACAACGTCGAGACGTTCTAACCTAACCCTCGTGGACTTTCGGGTATTCGTTGAACCGCAGCAGGGCGCCAGCTACGCCGACCAACTCCGGGTCGCCCAAACCGCAGAAAAAACCGGGTTCTCCGCTTTTTTCCGATCCGATCACTACGTGGCGATGAGCGGCGACGGGCTGCCCGGCCCCACCGACTCCTGGGTGACGCTGGGCGGGATCGCCCGCGAAACCTCCTCGATTCGGCTGGGCACGTTGGTCAGCTCGGCGACATTCCGCGGGCCCGGGCCGCTGGCCATTTCGGTCGCCCAGGTCGACGAGATGAGCGACGGCCGAGTGGAATTCGGCTTGGGCGCGGGGTGGTTCGAGCGCGAGCATCGGGCCTACGGCATCCCGTTCCCGCCGTTGGGTCGGCGTTTTGACCGGCTGGCCGAGCAACTCGACATCATCACCGGGCTGTGGACCACGCCGGCCGGCCGAACCTTCGACTACGCCGGCGACCACTACACGCTGACCGAGTCCCCGGCGCTGCCGAAACCGGTGCAGCGCCCGCACCCGCCCATCGTCATCGGCGGCCTGGGCGCGACCCGGACCCCGGCACTAGCCGCGAAGTTCGCCGCCGAGTTCAATGTGCCGTTCGCGCCGCTGGACGCGGTGCGCACCCAGTTTGAGCGGGTGCAGACCGCCGTCGCGTCCGCCGGCCGGTCCCCCGACGCGGTGGTCTACTCGGCCTCGTTCGTGGTGTGCGCCGGACGGGACACCGCCGAGATCACCCGGCGCGCCGCAGCCATCGGCCGCGACCTCGACGAGCTGCGGCGGAACTCCCCGCTGGTGGGGACGCCGGGAGAGATCGTCGACCGGCTGGGCCCGTTCACCCAGGCCGGCGTGCAGCGCGTGTACCTGCAGGTGCTCGACCTGGCCGATCTCGATCACCTGGAATTGTTCGCCGCCGAGGTGCTGCGCCAACTCGGTTGACAGGGCGGTTCCAGGCCCTGTTGCGCGCCCCCGCCCGCCGCAGCCGCTAGCATCGGTCGGGTGGCGCGCTACGGCCCTACCGATAACCCTGGCAACGAGCCGACCGAGTCGGCTGGGTACGGCGGTGGAAGGCCGCCCCACCCCGGTCCGCCGCCGGTTCCGCCCGGACCCCGCACGGGTCCCCCGCCGAGCCCGCCGGGTCCCCCCGGCAGCCTCGGCAACCAGCCGACCCAGTGGGGCAATTACAGCGGCGGCCAGCAGCAACCGCCCTCCGGCTACGGCCAGCAGCCGCCCGGCCCCCCGGATTACTCGCAAGCTCCCGGCCAGCCGGAGACCACCGACCCGCTGGCCGCCGGCGACTCCGGCCAGCCCCCGCAGACCCCGTGGTACCGCAAGCCCGCGGCGCTAATCGGCTGGCTGGTGCTGGTCGTGATCCTGCTCGCGGTGGTGGTCTACGGCATCATTCAGCTGACGGCCGGCGGGCCCGCCCCCAGCACGCCGACCAGCAGCACGACGTCGACGACCACGACCACGTCGACCACCACGAGCAGCGCCACCACCACGACGACGACCACGTCGGAGGAGAGCAGCGAAGAGGCCCCGCCGCCGAGTCCGCCCGACCAGGGCGGGGCGCCCCCACCACCGCCGCAGGCCCCGCCGAGCGAGCCGGGACACCACCTTCCGCACATTCCGTCGGTTGTCACGATTCCGCCGATCCCGCACGCACCCGAGGTGCCGACGGTGATCACGCTGCCGCCGCATCACTGACGCGGCGGCGCCAGCTCGGCGTCCGTGTCGCGTCGGGGTTTGCGCGACGGGCGGCCCTACCATCGATCCGTGGAGCGCTACGGACCTCCCGACGACCCGAGTAACGAGCCGACCAGGTACGCCAACTACGGGATCGGGCCGGAGGAGCAGTACGGCTACGGCACGCCGGCCGACGACTACCGCGCGCCCCGCGCAGAACCGCCCGCCGAAGTGCCACGCACGCCGTGGTACCTCAAGCCCGCGGTATTGATGGGCTGGGGTGTGCTGGTCACCCTGTTACTCGGGGCCGTGGTTTGGGGGATCGTGCAGTTGATGAGCCGCGACACCGGCGGCTCCACGTCCACCACCACCTCCTCGACCACCACCACGACGACCAGCAGCACCGCACCCACCAGCACCACCGCACCGGCGGCTCCGGCGCCGACGACCACGACGACAACGACCACCACCACGGAACCGACTACGACGACGGACACCACCACAACCTCGGACACCACCACCAGCACGTCGGACACCACCACCGCGCCGACCACCACCAGCACCAGCGCACCGGGCGCCTTTCAGCTCCCGCATATGCCCTCGCAGATCACGTTGCCGCCGGTACCGACCGTCATCAATTCGCCGGGGAACTAAAGCGACGCGACCGCCGGCGTGTGGTGCACACACGCCCGCTCAACACCGTTGATGACCGCGGCGCATCCCGTCGTTAAGGTGGGAAACCGGTCGCCCCGACCGCCAGCCAACCACGGGAGTGCGCAATGACCGACTCGCTCGGCCTGTCGATCGGCACCACCAACCTGGTGGCGGCGCGGGCGGGCCGCCCGCCGGTATCGCGGCGCGCGGTGTTGACGTTGTTCGACCGCCGAGCACCCGAAGTCGGCGTGCCCGAAGACAACCCGAACCTCACCGAACCCGGACTGGTGCTGCGCGGATTCGTCGAGCGGGTCGGCGACCCGGTGCCGTTGGTCGCCGCCGACGGGTCCAGCCACCGCGGTGAGCAGTTGCTGGCCGAAGCCCTCGACGCGCTGGCCCGCACCGCGGGCTCCCCCACGCCGGTGGCGGTCGCGGTCCCCGCGCACTGGGGGCCGCGCCCGGTCGCCGCGCTGCGCGCCGCGCTGCCCGGCAAGCTCGGGCTCAGGGCCCAGGACGCCCCGCCGCTGATCTCCGACGCGGCGGCCGCCGTCGCGGCGCTGTACGCCGAACCGGGGCTGCCCACCCGGGGTGTGGTGGCGCTGTGCGATTTCGGCGGCACCGGCAGCAGCGTCACACTCGTCGACGCCGCCGCCAACTTCGCCCCCATCGCCGAAACCGTGCGCTACGCAGAGTTTTCCGGTGATCGGGTCGATGAGGCCATCGTCAACCACGTGCTGGCCGGTATCCGCAGCGACACCGACCCGGCCAGCACCGCAGCCGTCGGATCGCTGACCCGGCTGCGCGGTCAGTGCCGACGGGCCAAGGAACGGCTGTCCGCGGAACCCGCGGCCACGGTCCCCGTCGAGTTGCCGGGATACGCCGGCGAGGTGCAGTTGACCCGCCGCGAGTTGGACGCCTTGATCGCCGGGCCGCTCGACGGGTTCCTCAACGCCGTCAGCGACGCGTTGGGGCGCAGCAGAATCCGGCCGGGTGAGCTGACGGCGGTGGCGACCGTCGGGGGCGGCGCCAGCATGCCACTGATCGGCGCGCGGCTGACCGAGCGGCTGCGGGTGCCGGTGGTCACCACCCCGCAGCCCGCGTTCAGCGCCGCCGTCGGCGCCGGCATCCTCGCCGAACAGGGCCCGCCGGCCGGCCTGGCCACCGCCGCCGAGGCCAGCGCCCCCACCGGGCTGAGCCCCGTCGCGGACACCCCGACCAGCATGAACCCGACCAGCCTGGCGCCGGCGGCCTGGGCCGCCGGGGCGCCCCCGACCGAGGCCATGCCCGACGCACGCAAATCCGCGGCGGTTCCGGAGCTGGCCTGGTCCCAGGACGACTCGGCCGGCGGCGAACCGGTGCCGTATTCCGGTGAGGACTACACCTTCACCGCGCCGGACACCGCCGAACGGTTCGGGGGCGCCGCGGACACCGACTACCCCGAACCGGAACCGTTGGCCTGGTACAAGCGGCCGGTCGTGATCTTCGGTCTGGCCGCCGCCCTGCTGCTGGCCGCCTCCGGCGGGCTGGCCTACACCCTGTCCGGCAGCAGCAGCCCGTCGGAGACCCACACCAGCGTCCCCGGTGAGCCCACCGACGGCGGCACGCCGTCCGAAGCCCCGCCACCCACCGTCGTGACCGTGACCCAACCCAACGGCGACACCTCGCTGTCCACGGTTCCGCCGCCGCCACCACCGAGCAGCGACGAGTCGACGACCCCGTCCACCACGACGACCGAGTCGACCACCACGACCACCACCCAGCCGACCACCACCACCACGCAGCCCACCACCACGACGCAGCAGCCGACCACCACCACCCAGGCGCCCACCACCACCCAGGCGCCGACCACGACTCAGCCGCCGCAGACCACCGCCACAGCGCCGCAAACCACCGCCGGCGCCACCGGCGAGTAGGACCGCGGCTTTTTCGCGATAACCCCGGCTCATCGGGTCGACACCCGGCACACTCAGCGACAGGGCACGCCCGTCGGGCAAGTTAGGGCAACCTTTGTCGCGGGCTAGCACCGGAAGATGTCACTATGGGCAGGCTGAGCAGGGAACTGATTAAGTTACCGGCCAGTAACATGTGATTAGTTACCGTTGAGTAACTTCGGGATTGGAGAGACGCTCCGTGACCACACAGATGCTGATCAGACTGGTTGTCGGCCTGGGCATGACGGCCGTCATACTGGCGCTGTCCGGCCGGCGGATCCTGTGGCTGGCCAAGCTGGTCCTGTCCGGGCAGCCGGTGAGCGGACGCACCGACGAGGTCGGTGTGCGCCTGCAGACGGAGGTCACCGAGGTCGCCGGGCAGCGCAAGCTGCTCAAGTGGACCATCCCCGGCCTCGCGCACTTCTTCACCATGTGGGCGTTCTTCGTGCTGCTGACCGTCTACATCGAGGCCTACGGGTTCCTGTTCGATGACCACTTCCACATCCCGATCATCGGGACCTGGCCGGTGCTGGGTTTCCTGCAGGACTTCTTCATCGTCGCGGTGACGATCGGTATCGCGACCTTCGCGGTCATCCGGGTCATCCGCAACCCGAAGGAACTGGGCCGCGCGTCGCGGTTCTACGGCTCGCACAACGGCGGTGCCTGGCTGATCCTGTTCATGATCTTCAACGTCGTGTGGAGCTATGTGCTGGTGCGGGGTTCCGCGGTCAACAACGGCACGCTGCCTTACCACAGTGGCGCGTTCGCCTCGGAGATGTTCGGCAGATGGTTCTCGGGTTTCAGCCCGACGGTCAACGAGTGGATCGAGACCATCGGCCTGTTGCTGCACATCGGGATCATGCTGGCGTTCCTGATCATCGTGCTGCACTCCAAGCACCTGCACATCTTCCTGGCGCCGATCAACGTCGCGTTCAAGCGGCTGCCCAATGGGTTGGGCCCGCTGCTGCCGATGGAGTACGAGGGCAAGCCCATCGACTTCGAGGACCCGCCGGAGGACGCGGTGTTCGGCCGCGGCAAGATCGACGACTTCACCTGGAAGGGCATGCTCGACTTCGCCACCTGCACCGAGTGCGGGCGGTGCCAGTCGCAGTGTCCGGCCTGGAACACCGGCAAGCCGCTGTCGCCGAAGTTGCTGATCATGGACCTGCGCGACCACTGGATGGCCAAGGCCCCGTACCTGCTTGGTAACAAGGACGCGCCGGCCATGGACATCGACTTGACCGACGCCAAGCCGCTGGCCGGTCACCACGTGCCGGAGAAGGGTTTCGAGCGCATCGGCGGCTCGGGTCCCGAGCAGGCCGCCCGGCCGCTGGTCGGCACCGCCGAGCAGGGCGGGGTCATCGACCCCGACGTGCTGTGGTCGTGCACCACGTGTGGGGCGTGCGTCGAGCAGTGCCCGGTGGACATCGAGCACATCGACCACATCCTCGACATGCGCCGCTACCAGGTGCTGGTGGAGTCGGAGTTCCCCACCGAGCTGTCGGTGCTGTTCAAGAACCTGGAGACCAAGGGCAACCCGTGGGGTCAAAACGCCAAGGACCGCACCAACTGGATCGACGAGGTGGACTTCGACGTCCCGGTCTACGGCCAAGACGTCGAAAGCTTCGACGGCTACGAGTACCTGTTCTGGGTGGGCTGCGCCGGGGCGTACGAGGACCGGGCGAAGAAGACCACCAAGGCGGTCGCCGAGTTGCTGGCCGTGGCCGGGGTGAAGTTCCTGGTGCTGGGGACCGGGGAAACCTGTAACGGTGACTCGGCGCGCCGCTCCGGCAACGAGTTCCTGTTCCAGCAGCTCGCCGCCCAGAACGTCGAGACCCTCGACGAGCTGTTCGAGGGCCGCGAACAAGCCGAGCGCAAGGTCATCACCAGCTGCCCGCACTGCTTCAACACCATCGGCCGGGAATACCCGCAGCTGGGCGGCAACTACACGGTGCTGCACCACACCCAGCTGCTCAACCGGCTGGTCCGGGACAAGAAGCTGATTCCCGTCACCCCTGTTTCTCAGGACATCACCTACCACGACCCGTGCTACCTGGGCCGGCACAACAAGGAGTACGCGGCGCCGCGTGAGCTGGTGAACGCCTCCGGCGCCAACCTGGTGGAGATGCCGCGGCACGCCGACCGCGGCCTGTGCTGCGGTGCCGGCGGTGCCCGGATGTGGATGGAAGAGCACATCGGCAAGCGGGTCAACCACGAGCGGGTCGACGAGGCGCTGGCCACCAGCGCCACCACCATCGCCACCGCCTGCCCGTTCTGCCGGGTGATGATCACCGACGGGGTCGACGACCGCGCCGAGGCCGCCGGCCGCGACAACGTGGAGATCCGCGACGTGGCGCAGCTGCTGTTGGAGTCCCTGGACCGCAGCACGGTGACGCTGCCGGCCAAGGGCGCCGCGGCCGAAGAGGCGGCCGCCAAGGCCGCGGCCGCGCCGGCTCCCACCGAAGCCCCCGCCAAGGAGGAGCCCGCCAAGGAGGAGGCGAAGGCGGCGGCTCCCGAAGCGCCGGCCAAGGCCGCGGCCCCGGTCAAGGGCCTGGGTATGGCCGGTGGCGCCAAACGCCCCGGCGCCAAGAAGGCGGCCCCGGCGGCGGCCCAGCCGGCCGAGAAGCCGGCCGAGGAGGCCAAGGCACCGGCGCCCGCCAAGGGGTTGGGCCTGGCCTCCGGCGCCAAGCGACCCGGCGCCAAGAAGACGGCCGCGAAACCCGCTGCCGCCGAACCGGCCAGCACCGCGACTGAACCGGCCAGCACCGCCAGCGAGCCGGCCAGCACCGCGGCCGAGCCCAAGGCGCAGGCCCCGGTCAAGGGGCTGGGTCTGGCCGCCGGCGCCAAACGCCCCGGCGCCAAGAAGGCCGCCCCGGCACCGTCGAAGCCGGCCGCCGAACCGGCTGAGGAGGCCAAGGCACCCGCCGAGGGCGATGGTGAGGCGGCCGCACCCAAGCCCGAGACGCCGGCCAAGGGCCTGGGGATCGCCAAGGGAGCCCGCCCGCCGGGCAAACGCTGAAACAGCAAGTCAGGGCCGCGCGTGGCACGCCAGCGCGGCCCTGACTTGTAGTTCGGCAAATTTTCAGTGGACAGCCATGGCACCATGGTGGTCGTGACTACTCACCAGCTGCCGTGGCATACCACCGGGCATCAGCAGCGGCAGCGCACGTTCGCGCAGTCCAGCAAGCTGCAGGACGTCCTCTACGAGATCCGCGGCCCGGTCCACGCGCAGGCCTCGCGGATGGAGGCCGAGGGTCACCGCATCCTCAAACTCAACATCGGCAACCCGGCGCCGTTCGGCTTCGACGCGCCCGACGTGATCATGCGCGACATGATCCAGGCGCTGCCGTACGCCCAGGGCTACTCCGACTCGCAGGGCATCCTGCCAGCCCGGCGCGCGGTGGTCACCCGCTACGAACTCGTCGACGGCTTCCCCCGCTTGGACGTCGACGACGTCTACCTGGGCAACGGGGTCTCCGAGCTGATCACCATGACGCTGCAGGCGCTGCTGGACAACGGTGATCAGGTGCTGATCCCGGCCCCGGACTACCCGCTGTGGACGGCGTCGACCTCGCTGGCCGGCGGCACCCCAGTGCATTACCTGTGCGACGAAACCCAGGGCTGGCAGCCCGATATCGCCGACCTGGAGTCCAAGATCACCGAGCGCACCAAGGCGTTGGTGGTGATCAACCCCAACAACCCGACCGGGGCGGTGTACGGCCGCGAAATCCTGTCCCAGATCGCCGATCTGGCCCGCAAGCATCAGCTGCTGCTGCTCGCCGACGAGATCTACGACAAGATCCTCTACGACGACGCGCAGCACATCAGCCTCGCCTCGCTGGCCCCGGACGTGTTGTGCCTGACCTTCAATGGCCTGTCCAAGGCCTACCGGGTCGCCGGCTACCGGGCCGGCTGGCTGGCGATCACCGGCCCTAAGGAGCACGCCAGCAGCTTCCTGGAGGGCATCAACTTGTTGGCGAATATGCGGTTGTGCCCGAATGTTCCGGCCCAGCACGCGATCCAGGTGGCGCTGGGCGGGCACCAGAGCATCGAGGACCTGGTACTGCCGGGCGGTCGGCTGCTGGAGCAGCGCGACGTCGCCTGGGCCAAACTCAACGAGATCCCCGGGGTGTCGTGCGTGAAACCGGCGGGCGCCCTCTACGCGTTCCCGCGGCTAGACCCCGAGGTCCACGACATCGCCGACGACGAACAGCTGGTGCTCGACCTGCTGCTGCAGGAGAAGATCCTGGTCACCCAGGGCACCGGATTCAATTGGCCCGCCCCGGATCACCTGCGCATCGTGACGCTGCCGTGGTCGCGGGACCTGTCCCAGGCCATCGAGCGGCTGGGCAACTTCCTGGCCAGCTACCGCCAGTAGCCCGCTTTTACGCCGAGCCTGGACCCCTGGGCCTCGTCGCTCGCCGAGCGGCACTCTGACGACGCTTCAGCGGCGTGTCCCGTCGTGAGAGTGCCACTCGCCGCGGAGACTGCCACCCGCGCACGCGTGGACGGGAATCGCGTGGGAGACCACGCCGATACCCCAGCCGAGGATCGGCCAGACGGGCCAGAAGTACCACGCACCGACGGTTACCGCGGTTGCCAGCCAGATGCCAATCATCAGCAGGGACACCGCCAGGTAGGCGAGCAGGTGAATCTGCACGCCGCGCCGGGCGGCCGCGTGCCGCGCGGCGCGGCGGTTCGGATCCCGCCGGCTGATCCGCGCGATGGGCACATCCGCGAGTAGCTCATTGAGCCCACCGGTGGTCTGAGCCTCAAACGCCCGGCTCACTCGCGTCTCGTATTCCGCCATCGAGAGGTATCCCTGACTCATCGCCTGCCCGAGAATGGCGGCGGTGCGTTCCCGCTCCGGATCGCCGACCCGCAGGGCGGCATCGGCCGTCGAGCGTAGGCGCGGTACCGATGACATTACTGAACTCGTGGACATTTCGACTCCGTTGACAGTTGATACTCGATCTGCCGCTTCGAGCGGCATTCCCACGACCGGTCACCGGCGTGTCGCGTCGTGAGAGTGCCACTCGCGGTCACGGCAGCTTCTATTGCCCGCTGGGCACCCAGTTGCCGTGGAAACCCGCGGGGACGCGGTGCGGGAGGTGGATGCTGGCGACGGTCTCCATCGTCGCCGCGTCCAGGATGGCCAGGTCGCTGCGATCGGTCGCGCTGTCGTAGACGAAGCCCATCAGCACGCCGTCATCCTCGGCGGAGTCCGACGCAGAGGGATGGAACACGAACTCGCCTAGCTGTTTTCCGTCACCGAACGAGCGCGCCGCCGTCGACCCACCGACCAGGTCGTGTTTGAGCAGCGACGACGCGTCGTCACCGAAGCCGACCGAATACCCGAACCGGTGCCGCTTGCCGACCCGGCGCTCATCGACCCGCGGGAACTCCTGGCTCCGGTCGTCGAAGCGGGACTCCCGCACCTTGCCGTCGGCCAGATCCACCGTCCAGCGGTCCAGGGTGGGCGGGCCTTCGGCCGGACCGCGCAGCTCGGTGTCGAACATCTTCGGGTGCCGCACCACGTCGAGCACGATGGTGTCGCCGTCGTCGTAGGCGTTCATGGGGTGGAACACGTAGCAGGGTTCGATGTCGAACCACCGGACGTCGCCATTGCCACCGTCGCGGGGCATCACCCCCACCCGGGCCGGGTATTTCGGGTTCCACCGATACGGCATGGTGCGGATGCTGCTTTTCGGCATCGGCAGCCGGGCGGTGATCGGGTCGGGGATGCGGACCCGCCCAATCAGGGCGTTCAGGATCAGCCGCACCGGCAGCCGCAATCCGCGCGGCGCGGTGCCCTCGGCGACCTGACGCGCGTCGAACGTCACCGGCAGGTCGTAGAACACGACGTGGTTTTCGGTCAGCGAGAAATCGTGCATCATCGGCGAACCGGTCACCTCGACGTCGACGGTGCGGCGGGCCCGACCGTCGGCGCCGATGACCGAGTACTGCACGGTGTTGCCGCGGTTGAACGCGTACGACACGGCGTGCAGTTCACCGGTGTCGGGGTCGCGTTTGGGGTGCGCGGTGTAGCCGCCGGGCAGCGTGCCGTCGAAATCGCAGGCGCCGACGGTGTCGAGTTCCTCGGTCAGCTCGTAGCAGGAGATGCCCCCTTCGACCAGCGCGAAGGTGCGTCCGGCGTGCCCGATCACGTTGGTGTTGGCGCCGATTCCCGACGCCCCGACGTGCCGGCCGGCCGGCGGTTGTTCACCGAGGGCGGCGGCGGTCAGCGGCCCGCGCACGTAGCGGTTGCGGTACCACTCGGCGTTGCCGTCGCGGAGCCGCACCCCGTGCACCATGCCGTCCCCGATGAACCAGTGGTAGACGGCCGGGTCGATTTCGCCGACCGGGTTGGGCCCGTTACGCAGGTAGCGCCCGTCCAAGTAGTCCGGGATCGTCCCGGTCACGTCCAGATCGGTGAGGGTGTGCTCCTGGGCGATCGGCGCGTACCCGCCTTCCAGGTAGGGATTGGTCATCTGGGCACCTCCTGGCCATAACGATGTTATTCGACATGTATAACACTGTTATGGCAGGATGGCAAGGGTGAATTTGAGTCCGCGTGAGCGCCTGATCGAGGCCGGGATGCGGCTGTTGGAAACCGACGGCCCCGAGGCGCTGCAGGCCCGCAAGGTCGCCGCCGAGATCGGCGCCTCGACGATGGCCGTCTACACCCACTTCGGCGGGATGAACGGCCTGCTGGAGGCGATCGTCGCGGCGTCATTCGAGCGGTTCGGCGCCGCGCTGGGTTCGGTGCCGGCGACCGACGACCCATTGGCCGACTTCCTGTTGCAGGGGTACGCCTACCGAGAGTTCGCGTTAGCCGATCCGCAGCGGTACCGGCTGATGTTCGGTCTGGCGTCACCGCAGCTGTTGCGCGCCCCCACCACGGAGATGCCCGTGGCGGCGGCCACATTCGGTCAACTCGTCACGGCGCTGGAGCGGATCCTGGCCACCGGCAGGATCCGCGCGGACGACGCCGTGGACCTGGCCGGGCGGGTGTGGAGCGTGATTCACGGCGTGGTGCTGTTGGAGCTTCGCGGCACCTTCGGGCACGACGGCCGCGCCCTCACCCACATCCTCGGACCGATGATCATCGACATGTTCGTCGGGATGGGCGACCGGCGTGAGGACGCCGAACGTTCGCTGCAGCGCGCCGCCGCGGCGATCGCCGGCGTGGGCTAATCACCGCCCAGCGTGAATACCACGACACGTCGGCGGCGTGTCGCGTCGTGACGTTCACGCTCGGCGAGGTGACGGCGCTCAGCGACGCTCCAACAACTCCAGCAGATAGTCGCCGTACCCGGATTTCAGCAGGGTGCGCGCACGCTCGGCCAGCTGCTCGTCGTCGATGAAACCCATCCGCCAGGCCACTTCCTCGGGGGTGCCGATCTTCAGGCCCTGCCGGCGCTCGATGGTGCGCACGTAGTCGCTGGCGTCCAGCAACGAATCGAATGTCCCGGTGTCCAGCCAGGCGGTGCCGCGGGCCAGCACCTCCACCGTGAGCCGGCCCTGGTTGAGGTAGGTCTGGTTGATCTCGGTGATCTCGTATTCGCCGCGCGCAGAAGGCCGTAACCCGCGAGCGATTTCGATGACGTCGTTGTCGTAGAAATACAGGCCGGGCACCGCGTAGTGGGATTTGGGGGTGGCCGGTTTCTCCTCCACCGACACCGCGATCCCGTCGGCGCCGAATTCGACCACCCCGTAGGCGGCCGGGTTGGCCACCCAGTAGGCGAAGATCGCACCGCCGCTGACGCTTTGGAAGCGGCTCAGGCTAGTGCCCAGACCGGGGCCGTAGAAGATGTTGTCCCCCAACACCAGTGCCACCGAGTCGGTGCCGATGTGATCGGCGCCGATGACGAACGCCTGCGCCAAGCCCTCGGGTCGGTCCTGGACCGCGTAGCTCAGGTTGATCCCGAACGCGGCGCCGTCGCCGAGCAACCGGTGAAAGTAGGGGGCGTCGTGGGCGGTGGTGATCACCTGGATGTCCCGAATGCCGGCCATCATCAGCGTGGACAGCGGATAGTAGATCATCGGCTTGTCGTAGACCGGCAGCAGCTGTTTGCTGATGCCCAGGGTGATCGGATAAAGCCGGGTTCCCGAGCCCCCGGCCAAGATGATCCCGCGCATGCGTTGAGCCTAAAGGGTGCTACTCGACGAGGTCGGCCTCGGTGAGATCGGTGGCGGTCAGCGCCGAGGCCAAGTCGTCGTGGCGGAAGATCGAGGTGACGTGGTCGTGCACCACCCGGAATGCGGCTGCCGCGGGGGTGCCTTCGGGGCCCTCGGGGAGCAGTTCGACCACCACGACGCCGTTGTGCACGTACATCCGGCCCAGTTCGGCGGTGATCTTCGCGGCGTCGGCCCACTCGCGCAGCGCCCGGTGGCCCTGCCCGGCGCCGTGCGCGTCGCCAACTTCGATGTCCTCGCTGGACAGCTTCAGCAGCGTGTCCAGGTCGGCGGTGGTCAGCGCGTCGTGCCAGGCCAGGACGGTGGCGATCTCCGATGTGGTCATGGTGTGAAACTACCGTGTGCCGATCAGAACGCCGTATGGCCGAGCCAGCTCTGCCACACGGCGAGGTCACCGAATACCTCGGCCTCGGTGTCGGTGACCGGGACCCGGCGCGACACCGCCAGCAGGAGGTCGGTGGCGCCGCCGCGGACCGCCACACTGCCCTTACCGTGCGAGTGGCCCCAGCCGAGGCGGCCGTCGGCGGCGCTGATCGTCCATTCACCCTGCTCCCCCAGCCCGGGGTCGGTGGCGTGCAGGTGCACGGTCTGATCCTCGGCCAGGGACGGCGCCTGCCCGCGTGCTACGGCCAGCGCTGTGGTCAGATCCAGCAGCTCGCTGAGGCCGTCGGCGGCCAGTTCGGGTGCGGCGGTGAAGGGCTGCCCCAGCGCCAGGGCGGCATCGGCCCGGTGCAGCAAAATCTCGTGGCAGCGGCGCCGTAACCACCAGGCGGCCGGGCGCGGTCCCAGAAACGTCCAGACCGGGGTGTCGGCGCCGGTCTTCTCGACGGCGTCGACCAGTTGCCGCGACCCCTCAGACAGCCAGGCGATCGCCGCGTCGGGGTCCTCCGGCGGTTTGCCCCCCTCGACGGTCCGGGGATCGACATCGCGCCGTTCGGCGACGATCTGCGCCGCCCAGCGTTCGCCGCGGCCGACGTGGCGGAACAGTTGTTTGAGGGTCCAGTCCGGGCAGGTCGGCACCGGCGTCGACGGGTCAGCGCCCCGGATCAGTTCGCCGAATGCCTTGTTCTCCCCGAGCAATGCCGCCGCAAAGTCCACGGGGGTCAGGTTACGCGCCGGCCCAGGCAGTGCACCCGCCAACCGGCGCGTTGCCAGCGCTGCACATCCAGGCAGTTGCGGCCGTCGACGATGACGCGGGCGCGTACCCGCTCGGCGAGTTCGTCGGGGTCGAGGTCGACGAACTCGGGCCACTCGGTGAGCACCAGCACCGCGTCCGCACGGTCGCAGGCCTCGGCCACCGAGACCGCGTAGCTCAGGGTGGGATACAGCCGGTGCGCGTTGTCCAACGCCTTCGGGTCGAAGACGTTGACGGTGGCACCGTTGAGCTGCAACTGGCCGGCGACGTTGAGCGCCGGCGAATCCCGCACATCGTCGGATTCGGGTTTGAACGCCGCGCCCAGCACGGCGATGTTGGCGCCCAGCAGTGAGCCGCCGCAGGCGGTGGTGGCCAGTTCCACCATCCGGGTGCGCCGCCGCATGTTGATGCTGTCCACCTCGCGCAGGAAGGTCAGCGCCTGGTCGGCGCCGAGTTCGCCGGCGCGGGCCATGAAGGCGCGGATGTCTTTGGGCAGGCAGCCGCCGCCGAAGCCGAGCCCGGCGTTGAGGAACTTGCGGCCGATGCGCGGGTCGTAGCCCAGCGCGTCGGCCAGCACGGTGACATCGGCGCCGGCCGCCTCGCACACCTCGGAGATCGCGTTAATGAATGAAATCTTGGTCGCCAGAAAGGCGTTCGCGGACACCTTGACCAGCTCCGCGGTCTGCAGATCGGTGACCAGCAGCGGCACACCCTCATCGAGCATCGGCGCATAAAGCTCGCGCAGGGCCGCTTCCGCGCAGGTCGAATCCGGCTGTATCCCAACGACGATGCGGTCCGGGTGCAAGGTGTCGTGCACCGCGAATCCTTCGCGCAAAAATTCCGGGTTCCAGGCCACTTCGACATCGACTCCCCCGAGCGCGAGCGCCCGGGCCCGGTCGGCCAACTCTGCGGCAGTGCCGACCGGCACGGTCGACTTGCCCACGATGACCGCCGAGCGGGTCAGCCGGGGCACCAGTTCGTCGATGACGGCGTGCACGTGGCGCAGGTCGGCGCCGTATTCGCCTTTCTTTTGCGGGGTGCCCACGCCGAGGAAGTGCACATCGGCAAACTCGGCGGCCATTTCGTAGTCGGTAGTGAACCGCAGTCGGCCGGCAGCGAGGTTGTCGGTCAACATCTTCCGCAGGCCCGGCTCGTAGAACGGGATATCACCGCCGGCCAGTTTGGCGACCTTACCGGGATCGATGTCGACGCCGATGACGTCGTGTCCGAGTTGCGCCATCCCGACCGCGTGGGTCGCTCCGAGGTAGCCCGTGCCGAAGACGGTGCATCGCATGCCTCCTGTGTAGGGGGCCGCGATGAGCTAATCGCGTCGTGGTGCTGAGCGTCAGGCTAACGGCAGGTGACAGTTGCGAACTCAGAAATGGAAGCCGCCGCCGTGGCCACCGCCCCCGAAGCCGCCGAACCCGCCGCCGTGACCGCCGCCACCGCCACCGAAGCCGGGGAACCCGCCGCCGTGACCGCCGCCGCCCAGGCCGGGGAAGCCACCGCCGTGGCCGCCACCGCCACCGAAGCCGGGGAACCCGCCGCCGTGGCCGCCGCCACCGCCGGGCAGACCGGGGATGCCCCCGCCGCCACCGCCGCCACCGGGCAAGCCGGGGATACCACCGTCATGACCACCACCACCGGGCAGACCGGGGATACCACCGTCATGACCACCACCACCACCGGGCAAGCCGGGGATACCACCGTCATGACCACCACCACCACCGGGCAGACCGGGGATGCCGTCGTTGCCGCCGCCGCCGGGGATGCCGGTGTCGCCGCCGCCGTGGCCGCCGCCGGGGTGTCCGCGCGGTGGCGTCCCCACCTGGGGAGGATCAACGTCCGGCAGACCGGGGATCTGGATACCCGGGATCGGGACCACGACCGGGGGCGGCGGTGCCGGCCGCGGGGCGGGCACCTGCACCGGCACGGGGACCGGCACCGGTGCGACCACCGGCGGTGGTGCCGGCGCGGGAGCTTCGGGGGCCGGCGGCGCGACCGCTACCGGGGGCGGGGCCGGCGCGGGTGCCTCCGGCGCCGGCGCGGGCGCGGCGGCGGGCGGTGGCGCGGGTGCCGCGGGCGGCACCTCATGGGCGGCCGGTGCGGGCTGCGGAATGGTCTCCACCGGTGGCGCCGGCGGCGCTGCCGGTGGCGGCGGGGGCGGGGCCGCCGTCGGAGCGGGCGCGGGCGCCTGCTGGGTCGGGACGACGATGTTTTGTCCGGGTTGGGGCCGCTGATTGGCCGTCGGGCGGATGCTGATCGCCAAGGTGATCACCAGGGCGGCCACGCCGACAATAAATAAGGTGCCCAGCGCGCTCCCGGCCAAAAGGAACGGTTTGCGCCCGGAGTGGGTCTCCTCGGGACCGAAGTTCAGCAGCCGAGAGTCGACCAGTTCCGAGTCGTCGGTGTAGGCCGGGATGTCCTCGTCGGGCAGGGGCAGATAGACGCTGCCGGTGGCGTCCTGCACGGCGCTGTAGGCCAGGGCGGAACCGCCTTGGGTGGCCTCGTAGTCGACGGGCGCGGGCGCGTAGGCGTACGCCAGGCTGATCATGTCCGCCGGCACCGCGCCGGTGCCGGGGTCTTGCGCCCAGGCCAGGGCCTGGGTGGACGAGGCGAACAACGGCGCGTTCGCGCTGGCCAACGCCGCACCACGGGCCAACGCCATATCCGGTTCTTCCGGGGCACTGACCGGCAGCGTCGTCGCCGCCTCCAGCGCCGGCTTGATCATCGCGACGTTGACCCCGGAGCCCACCACAAACAGCCCGTCCGGATGCGATTCGAGCCGGTCCGCGCTAGCGACCAGCCTGGCCATCTCGGCCACCGCGGTGTCGTCGTCGCCGGGCAGTTCACGCCGGTACACCTCGGTGATCGAGCCGTCGGCGGAGTCGACCACCGCCAGCGTCGCGGTGTCCGGCTCGACGAACAACAACCCGGTCCTGGCGTAACGGGTGGCGTTGCCCACCTCCTGGGCCAGCGCCGCGGCGGCCAAAAACGCGGACACCAGCATCACGTTCTCGATCTTGTGATGCGCCAGCGCGTCGCGGAGCACAGCCGCCTGGGCCTGGTCGCTGAACGTCACCCCGGTCGACGCGAGGTGGTAACCGCCCTCCTGGGCACCTTCCCTGGTGCCCAAGATCGCGGCCACCACCTGATCGGGTGCCGCGGTAGTTGAGGCGGTGACATCACGACTGGTGACATCGAAATCGTCCTGGTCGACGGTGACCCCATCGGCGTTTTCGCCTTCGACCAACACCATGCGGACCGTCGAGGGTGCCATCGACACCCCGAGAACGATGTCCACCACACCTCCCCGAACGGTAGGTTAACTCCAGACAAACACTTAGTTTAGCTTAGTTATCTACATTTTAGAAGTGGATTCCTGGGATTGGGATGGGAATCGGGATCCCCGGCGGCCCACCACCGTGGCCGCCACCATGACCACCGCCGTGACCGTGACCGCCACCGGGACCCCAGCCGCCACCACCGCGCTCCCAGCCACCGCCACCGCGACCAGGCGGCGGCCCGCCAACCGGCGGTCCACCCGGCAGGCCGGGGATCTGGATCTGCGGAATGATCGGCGGCATGGCCGGCGGCGGCGGGGGCGGCGCCGCCGGCGGCGGCGCGGGGACCGGCACCTGGATCGGGGCCGGGGCGGGTGCCTGCGGGACGGGCGCCGGGGCCTCAGGAGCTGGTACCGAGGCCTGCTCGGGCGCCGGAGCCGGTTTCTGCACCGGTGGCGGGGCCGGCGCCGGAGCCTTCCGCGGCGCTTGGTGGGCCGGAACGACCACGTTGCCCCCCGCATTGGGTCGCTCGGTGGCCGTCGGCCGCATGGTGACCGCCAGCGTGATCGCCAGGGCGACCACCCCGACAAGGAACAGGGCCGCCACACTGCCGGCCACCAGGAACGGTTTGCGCTCGAGCTCGTGCTCGGCGGTGCTGAAGTCCAGCAGGCGGGAGTCGACGAGCTCGGGGTCGTCGACGACGGGCATACCTTCCGAGATGGGCAGGTAGCCGCTGCTGGGGTCGTCCGTGACGGCGCTGTAGGCCAGGCCGTCGCCCTGGGTGGCGTCGTAGTCCGGCGAGGCCGCGGCGACGTAGGCATAGCCAAGCTCGGCGGCGCTGCGGTCCACCTGACCGGTGCCGGGATCTTGCGCCCAGGCCACGGCCTGGGTGGAGGAGGCGAACAGCGGGGCGTTCGCGCTGGCTAGCGCCGCGCCCCGCGCCAACGCCATATCCGGTTCCTCCGGTGCGCTGACCGGTAGCGTGGTGGCGGCCTCCAGCGCCGGCTTGATCATCCCGACGTTCACCCCGGAGCCCACCACAAACAGCCCGTCCGGGCGTGACTGCAGCCGGTCCGCCCCGCCCGCCAACCGGGCCAACTCCGCCACCGCAGCGTCGTCGTCGCGGGGCAGTTCGCGGCGCTGCACCTCGGTCACCGAACCGTCGGCGGAGTCGACCACCGCCAGCGTCGCGCTATCGGGTTCGACGAACAACAAGCCGGTTTTGGCGTAACGGGTGGCGTTGCCCACCTCCTGGGCCAGCGCCGCGGCCGCCAGAAACGCCGACACCAGCATCACGTTCTCGATCTTGTGGTGCGCCAGCGCGTCCTGCAGCACCGCCGCCTCGGCGGGCGTGTTCCACGTCACACCGGTCGAGGCCAGGTGGTAACCGCCCTCTTGGGCACTCTCCTGGGTGCCGAGGATCGCCGAGATCACCTGATCCGATGCGGTGGTGATGGGTGGGGGCTGGTCACGGCCCGCGGCAATATCGAAATCATCGTGGTCGACGGTGACTCCGTCTGCGTTTTCACCCTCGACCAACACCATGCGGACCGTCGAGGGCGCCATCGACACCCCAAGAACGATGTCCACAACACCTCCAGGCAATTCACTAGCTAGCCGCAGATCTCATCGCCGGACGGCCGTCTGACCGTTACATCTACGTACTCAGCTGGACTTGATGAAGTTCTGGTACGAGCGCGAAGGCGTGGGCCCCCGCTGGCCCTGATATTTCGACCCTACCCGGCTGCTGCCGTAGGGGTGCTCGGCCGGGCTAGTTAATCGCAAAATGCACAGCTGGCCGATCTTCATGCCCGGCCACAGCGTGATCGGCAGGTTGGCCACATTGGACAGCTCTAAGGTGATGTGCCCGCTGAACCCCGGGTCGATAAATCCGGCGGTCGAATGGGTCAACAAGCCCAGCCGGCCCAGCGACGACTTGCCTTCCAGCCGGCCGGCCAGGTTGTCGGGCAGCGTGCACAGCTCCAGCGTGGAGCCCAGCACGAACTCGCCCGGATGTAAGACGAACGGTTCGCCGTCGGCGGGTTCCACCAGGGACGTCAGCTCATCTTGCTGTTTGGCCGGGTCGATGTGGGTGTAGCGGGTGTTGTTGAACACCCGAAACAGGCTGTCGAGGCGCACGTCCACGCTGGACGGCTGCACCAACGCGTCGTCGAACGGGTCGATGCTCAACCGTCCGGCGGCAATTTCCGCTCGAAGGTCGCGATCGGAGAGCAGCACCCGACGAGCGTATCCGCTCGGGTTGTTCTTCTCCGCCGAGCAGACGCAAACGCACCCGCGGGGACGGCGTGTCGGGGGCCTTTGCGTCTGCTGGCGGGGTGCACACCGCCGCGGCCCGCGGGTGCTACCCTTCGGAACGCTAGGCCGATGTAGTTCAATGGCAGAACATCAGCTTCCCAAGCTGAATACGCGGGTTCGATTCCCGTCATCGGCTCCACCGTTTCCCGAAGTCAGGGCGTTTTGCCCTGACCACCGTCGGAGGCGCAGACCACTACTTCGCTACCGGGCACCCGCCACGGCGTGACGCCGGCACCGCAAACGACTCCAGCTGGTAGCGCGCACCGAATTTGATCACCGATTCCACCCTCTTCTCCAGGCGGTCCCGTCGGCGCCAGTACTCCGGCCCCATGCGATCCTGCAGCTCCATCTCCTCGAGCTGCAGGCGCTCGTAGGTGAACGGATCCGTGCGCAGCCGCGCGGGCAGCACCCGCCACAGAATGCCCAGCACACCAGTGATGGCCCTGAACTCGAGGTGGTGCCGCCAGGTCAGCCGGTATCCCGAGGCGTCGGCGACCGCGGGGTGCATCGCGCTCGTCGAGCACACCTTGGTGAAATGCCCGGAGATGCCACGGATCAACAACCACAGCGGGGTGATCAACACCCGCACCGCCCGGGGCAGCAGCAACGTCGGCAGCGGCAGCTTACTGAGGTTCGCGTAATTCTCCCGCATGAACCGGTTAGGCCGCAGCTTGCTTCGCGCGAAGTCGTCGTAGCGCCGTTCAAACTCGGCCCAGTTCGCCGGCAGTTTCCCGGCCGCGCTGGGCAATTCCAGGTTGCTGTTCAGGTGCCGGAGGTATTGATACATCGCCTCGTTCTCGGCCGGCGTCGGACGATGCCCGGTGCACAACGGGAAGGTGGACATCACGAGGCGAACGCCGCTCATCGCGATCCAGATCCACAACTCCGGCGTCAAAGCGCTGTAGCGGACCCCTTGGTAGTCGCCGACGCCTTCTCCGTGCACCTCCCGGTGCATGTGCTTCAACCAATTCGCCGCGTCGGCGCGCTGCGCGGGATTGCCGAGAATGACCCCCACGCCGCTGAGACCGCTTCGGATCCCCCGATCGGTGAAGTTTTCGGCGAACCGTCCCGTCGCATCGACGGCCGCCGCGACCGGCACCAAGGCGACCTCATCGAAGGCAGCGCCGGGAAACAGTGCCGCAAACGGACTTCCGATATGCATGCGAAAGTCTCTCATCACCTCCGGCCGAAGGCCCGGCCCCCGCAACAGCAACGGGCCGTCGTCGATGAGGCGGTCGGCCTGCTGGGCAGACGGGTTGTTCCGCACAGCATCGACTGACATCTTCCCTCCAACTCCTATGTCCGAACTGGACATCGCGGCACCCCTAGCCACAGTCGGCCCCCTGGCTTCGGCGGACGGCCGACGGCTCCCCCTTGTCATGCGCCGCGAAATCGGTCAGTTCGCGACCGCGCATGGCGTTGATGACCCGCTGGTGTTTGCGCGCGTAGTAGGCAAGCGGTGAGTACGTGATGCGCTCCGGGAGAATCCGGATGGCGAGCCGGTACACTGCGAAAAGCCGCCGCAGATAACGGTCGTCGCGCTTCGACCAGTCGACGCCCAGGATGTCGCGCACCCGTTGGTCCATGGCGCCGAAGGTCAGCGCAAACATCAGCCTCGACATCGGCGCCATCAGCCGCTTCAAGAAGGCCACCACCACACCCGAGGGCACCCACGACGGGAGTCGTTGCGCCACATCGAGCTCATCGAGGGCCGCGGCCGGGTCGGTCAGCTTGCCGAGGTTCTCCGCGATCGCGGGGTGATTGATGAGAACCTCGTCGACCATCCGGTCGTAGTACTCCCAGAACTCGCGGCGGGTCCTCGGGTAGCCGCGTTCGGGAACCTGGGTGATGCGCGCCAGCAACACATTGTCCTGGAAGAACTGCTCGTCTTCTTCGTCGGTGATGTCCCGCCCGAGGAACAGCGGCGCGACACGTATCGTCGTTGCGTACGCCGTGGCGATCACCCAGGCGTACGCCTGCGGATCGAGTGCACTGACGTGCTTGCCGTGCCGGTCGCCCGTCTCGCCGGTCATCTGCAGCGGCTGATGCATCTTGCGCAACCAGTAGCCCTGCTCGATCGCGGCCTTGCCGCCAAACATCCACTGCTGGACGGCATCAAATGACCGGATGGCCCTTCCGCTGGGGTCACGGTCGGCCACCGAGTAGCGGTCGGTCACGTCACCGATCACCGGATGCATTCCCTGCATGATGAATGCGGCACCCACCGCCGGCAGATACAGCCACTGCCCGCCCAGCGTGCAGGTGATTCCGAGGGGATCCATGAGCTCCGGCACCGGCTGTGTCCAGCCGCGAGATTCCGGATCGCCGGGTTTGCGCTGAGATACCGGCGGGTCTGCCACAGCTGTCACGAAGAGCCTCCTGTGTCACGACAGGAACGTCCTGCACCGTCGCCAGGCAGGCTAACCTGACCTTTAGGTCGCATATAAGTCTTGTTGGGAGGACCGTGTGACGAAGGGAAGTCCCAGGTCAACGCTGCGTAAGGTGCCGCAGCAACACCGTTCCCGCGAAATGGTCGCAAAAATTGTCGCGGCGACGAGCGATCTGCTGCGGGCCGAGGGCCCCGAAGCTGTCACCACCAACCGGGTTGCGGAGATCACCGGTATCAGCAAAGGCTCGATCTACCAGTACTTCCGAACCAAGGAAGACATCATCGTCGCGGCCATCCGGGACACCGCCGAACGCCAGACGCCGACCGTGCGCGCCATGCTGACCGAAATTGCGCTTGAGCCCCCACGGGAAATGATCGACGCTGCGATCGACATCCTGATCGCGTTCAGCACCGACAACGCCGCCACCATCCGATATCTGGCGAAATACCCGGAGTTTTCGCGCGAGGTCGAGCCCGACTCGGATATGCCGATGCTCATGCAGACGATGGTCACCATGCACGTGCGGCAGTACCGCGATCAGTATCGGCCCGATCTCGAGCCGGAGAACATCGCCTGGCTCTTCATCAACTCGGCAATCGCCACCACGCTGCTGTACTTCGAATCCTCGCGCCGCATCGACCTGCAACAGTTCCGGATGGGGCTCAAACACATGGCGTACGGACTGCTGGCCGACGGCGCTACCGCCGACCACCGCTGACCACGATTCCCGCCACGGGTCAGCAGGCTTAGCCCGGCGCGTCCGGGCACAGGTTGTCCCGCAGAATCGACAGGAACACCCCGGGGTCCAGTTGCGGGAACTCCGCGGCGACGTCCTCGGGCGGCACGCCTCGGCGCAGTTCGCCGCACATCCGGTGGCCATCGCGCACCACGTACGGTTCGGCGTCCTTGTGGATCCAGATGCCCGCCGCGCGCAGGCCCCCCAGGTAGTTGTAGTCATCGGCGTGCGCGGCGCCAGCGCCGGTGAACAGGTCGCCGACGGCCAGGCCGAGGGCGGCGACACCGACGACGATGCTGGTCCGGAGCGTGTCCATCGCTATATTGTCGCCGCCGGGCCCGAACCTTGCGGGCGAAACGACCTCATCGGCCCGTCCAGGCACCGCGCCGCGGGCAGCACCCGCATTCGCTCCCCGCCGGTGATGTCGCATGCGATATCCGTTTCGAGAAGGCACCAGTCCCCCAGCCAGGGACTGCAGGGGCCGATGAGACCACAGAGGCTGGCGAGGTTAGAAGGCGGGCCCAGCCACTACCAGACCCGGATCCAGTCGACCAGCATCTGCGCCGGGTAGCTGCCACCGGATGGGTCCCCGCCGCCGGACCCGGCCACCGCGAGGTTGAGCACCGGGTACACGGTGTAGCCGGGGTTGTTGAACGGCCAGTCCCCGATCGAATTCGCCGGCACGGTGAAGTACGGCTGCGCGCCGTCGGTGTAGTCCTGCCAGAAGCGCATCCCGGCGTCATCCCATTGGCAGCGCCAGGTGTGCCAGGCGCTGTCCAGCGCGATGTTGTGGGTCGCCCACTCCGAGCCGTTGGGCATGGTGTGCACGGTGGTCGCCGACGGCCAGCTGCCGTTGCCGTACCACTCGACCACGTCGATTTCGCCGCGGTCGTCGTTACCCAGCCACCAGGCCGGCCAGCAGCCGGGGGTCAGGCAGTCCAGCTTGATCCGCGCTTCCCAGGTGTGCCCGATGCCGCCCCGCCACCGGCTTTGGAGCTTGCCGCTGTAGAAGGTGGGGCCGTCCTTGGCGGCGTGGATGACCAGGTTGGACTTGCCGTCGAGGAACACGTTGCGCCGGTCGTCGCGGTATTGCCCGACGTTCTCGGGTAGCTCCCAGTACGTCGGGTCCTTCATGGTTTCCCGCGCCCGGGCCACCGCCCACTTCGCCCCATCGGGGGCCGAGCCGGCCGGGCCGTCGAATTCGTCGTGGAACAGATAGTTCACCGAGCCGCCGTTCCCGGGCGGCGCGGCAGGCGCCGACGGGTGCGCGCGTGCCTCCGGGAGGGGGATCGCGGCGGCCAGCGCGCCGAATCCCGCCATCAACATCAGGCTGCGTCGATCCATCTCAGGCACAGACCGAATGAAACCATGCGACGGAGGTGGCGCGCATCCGGCGCCGCCGCGCCCGTCGTCCCCGCTCAGCGGACATAGACCTCTCCACCGGTGGGGTATCCGCCGCCGTGGGTGGTGATGTGGACGTGGTCGTAGTGGCCGTAGCCGGATCCTTGCGGGCCGTTGGGCGTGTAGTAGGTGCCCCGCCAGATGGCGTCCTGCAGGTCGAAGCGCTCGGTGTTCTTCAGCGCGAACGCGACGATCTCGTTGCCCAACTCGATGCCCTCGGCGCTGCTCGGGTTGGGGATCATCACGTCGATCGCCAACCCGTTGGGATGCCATTTGAGCGCGTCGGGCCGCACGCCGCCGATCTGATGGATCTCCGGGAACGCCGCACTGATGCTGCGGGCAGCCAGAATCGTCTTGACCTGCAGGCCGCGCTCGGAGGCCACCCCCACCGGCAGCAGCCGCGGAGCCTCATGGGTGACCACCCGCCACCGCGAGGCCGGCATGGCCTGGTCGGGATCGGGTCCCATGCCGGGCTGCCCGCCGAATTGCGTCGCCACCATCCCCCGCGGCGCCGCGGAGACCAGCTGTATGCAGCACGGCGCCACGTCCTGAGCAATCGGCTCGGCGGCCTTCTTGACCGGGTGTGCATGCGCGCTGCCGCCGACGGCAAAGAAAACGGCCCCCGAGGCGAGGGCTGCAGCCGTGAGGGCGGGTGACTTTCGTCGCTTCCTGGCTAATTCGTGCCTCCCCACGGGGAACCACCATACGGGCAACCCCGCGAATAATCACAATCTCATAACGAACCCTCAGAGCGGCGGCGGTGGGTGCTCGGTGGGGGTGATCGGCCGCCATCCAGCTATCCCGGCTGGTCAGGTGCGGTTTGCGGGCACGGGGACGCCCAGCTAAGAAGCCGATGCTCCGATCCCATCTCTTAGGCGCCGTTGAACTAGCCGGCCTAGCCTCCCCCTGGGAGCCGCTGCCCTCATCCGAGGCCGCTCACCCGATCCGAGGAGAACGCGTGATCCGCCTGGTCTGCCTGGACATGGCGGGGACGACCGTGCACGACGCCGGCGTGGTGACGCGCGCCGTCGACCGAGCATTGACCGCGGCGGGCCTGCGAACCGGCTCGTCGGCCTTCACCAACGCCGCCGCCTACGCCCGAGACGCCATGGGTCAGTCCAAGATCGAGGTGTTCCGGGCGGTCTTCCCCGGCGACGAGACGCGCGCCCAGACGGCCAACGCCGCCTTCGAATCCGCCTACCTGCACCTCGCCACCGACGGTCTGGCACCGATTCCGAGGGCCGCCGAGACCATCGTGAAATTGCGCGGGTCCGGGTGCGCGGTCGCACTGACCACCGGGTCCTCCCCGCACATCCGCGACCACATCATCGACATTCTGGGCTGGCGCGACCTGGTTGACCTGACGCTGTCACCGGAGGACGCCGGGCGGGGGCGGCCCTACCCCGACATGCTGCTCACCGCGCTGCTGCGCACCGGGACCGCGTCCGTCGCCCAGATCGCCGCCGCCGGCGACACCATCAACGACCTGTGGGCGGCCAGCCAGGCCGGCGCCTCAATCGTCGCCGCAGTCCGCACCGGCAGCCACGGCGACGCGGAATTCGTGCACGCCCCGCACACCCACATCCTCGACAGCGTCGCCGACCTGGCCGCCGTGATCGACGAACACAACGGCCGGGAACTGCGCTGCCCGCCGGAGGCCAGGTAGCGGACCATCAGGCCCCACCGGAAATCCGTTTGCGCTGGTGGCGCGCCTGAGCGCGGTTGTCGGCGGCGCCCGATACGATGCGGCGCATGAGCTTGAGTGCGCAGACGCCGCCGAGCTTTTCCGTCGTCAAACACGACCGCGGCCAAGACTATGCGGCGCTGCTGAAAAGCTCGGCGCTCATCCTCGGCGACGCGCATCAGGTGCTGTCCGCGATGCCGGAGGGCTGCGTGCAAACCGTCGTCACCTCGCCGCCGTATTGGTCGCTGCGCGACTACGGGATCGACGGCCAAATCGGGTTGGAGGACTCGGTTTACGCCTTCATCGACGCGCTCGCCGAACTGTTCGAGGAAGTGTGGCGGGTGTTGCGCGATGACGGGACGATGTGGCTCAACATCGGCGACTCCTACACCAGCGGCGGCCGGACCTGGCGCGCCCCGGACAAGAAGAACGTGGCGCGGGCGATGAGCGTGCGGCCCCCGACACCGGACGGCCTCAAGGCCAAGGACCTGATCGGGGTGCCGTGGCGGTTGGCACTCAACCTGCAAGAACGCGGCTGGTATCTGCGGTCGGACATCATCTGGAACAAGCCGAACGCCCAACCGGAATCGGTGACCGATCGGCCCACCCGCAGCCATGAATACGTGTTCTTGTTCTCCAAGTCCGAGCGGTACAAGTACAACGTCAAAGCGGTCGAAGGGCCCAACGGTCGGCGGCTGCGCAGCGTGTGGGACGTCAAGACCCAGGCGTACCGGGCGGCCAGCGGGCACTTCGCCACCTTCCCGCCCGCGCTGATCGAACCGTGCGTGACGCTCAGCAGCGACGAAGGCGACCTGGTGTTGGACCCGTTCATGGGGTCGGGCACGTCGGCCCTGGTGGCCGGGACGCTGAAACGCCGTTTCGCCGGGGTCGAGTTGAACCCGGACTACCTGGAGATGGCCCGCAACCGGCTCACCGCGCACGGCTTCGAGATCGAAACCTAGCCGGCGCCCCATCCTGGCCATGTTCACCTTTCCGCCGCCCGAACGGCAGATCTATGTCCACGAAATCCTGGTCAAGGCGCGCCATTCGGTGCTGCACGACACCGTGCGCGCGGCCGCCAAGACGATTCCGCCGGCCGCGCTGAGCACCGAGATGATGACCTACGCCCCGCATCCCGGGCTGCAACTGCTGCAGGGCAGCAACATCCGCGACGAGCTGGTGTTCGCCGTCCCGTCGGTGCTCACCGCCGCGCCGGCCGCGCTGGGCTACTACCGGCTGCTGCTCGGCGTCAGCCAGAAACTGTTCTACAAGACCGCCACCGGACTCAACGTCTTCAAGAGCATGGAAGAACGCGGGATCGTCGGCCCGCGCGCCGCGCCGCTGATCGCCGACCTGTGCCGCGAACTCAACATCGAGATCTCCGCGCTGATCACCGGCCTGAGCCCGGGTTTGACCGCCGCCGACGTCGAGCAACTGCCGCTGATGATGCTGGGTGCGCAGGCCGACGGGTCGTGGCGCACCCAGATCGGCGAGAAGGCCACCAAGGGCGTCTACGAGGTGCTCAAGTCGGTGATCAAAAGCCATGGCGTGCAGTACGGCGACATCGGGCCGTCGCTGAGCCTGCAGAACAAGGCCGGGCGCACCGTCACGCTGGCGCTGGCCGCCGACCCCGACGTGGTGATCACCGAAACCGTCAACGATCAGGAGTTCCTCAAGGTCGCCATCGAGATCAAGGGCGGCACCGACGTCTCCAATGTGCACAACCGGGCCGGGGAAGCCGAGAAAAGCCACCAGAAGGCCAAGGGCCGGGGCGCCACCGACTTTTGGACCATCATCAGCAAGACCACCAGTCAGCTGGACGTGTTGAAGAAGGAGTCACCGACCACCAACCAGTGGTTCGACGTCGAACAGGTGCTGCAGCGCTCGGGCGCCGATTGGCAACGCCTGATCAACCACGTCCTGGTCGCGATGGGGATCTAGGCCTCGGCAGCGCCCCCGGTGTCGTCGGAATCGTCGAGCACGCTGGCCGCGATCCCGTACGGCAAGAACCGCACCCGCCGTGTGGGGTCGGTGTTGCGCTGGTTGGCCCGCAACGCGTCGAGTTCGGTGGCGTACACCTCTTCGACGTGGGCGCCGCCGCCGTCGTCGACGGTGTAGATCGCCCACACGCCGTCGCCGGCCTCGCCGGCCGTCGCGGGCCCGCCGCGGGATTTGCGGGCCCAATCCTCGAACACCGCACTCCAGCCCGCCCGGTCGCCGGGCACCGTGAAGAAGCGTCCGAGGCGCCCCACGGCGTCGCGCAGGCCGTCGCTGGCCTCGCGGATCACCCGATCGAAGTCCTCGGGATCGAATCCGAACCCATGCTCGTCACTCATCGCAGCCCTCCTGGCAGGTAGTCACCGGTGACACCAGTGTGCGCGCCGCTGTCGATCCGGTCACGGTGCCGGCGGGGGCGGCGGGTTGAGCGGGATGGGCACCGACACGAACGGCAGATGCAGCCACATGGTCATCGGCGGCATCTGCGGCAGTTGCGGCGCCGGGGGCGGTGGCGGGGCGGCCGGCTCGGGTGGGGGCGCCGGCGGGGCGGCCGGCTCCGGCGCGGGGCTGGGCGCCGCGGCCGGGGGCGGCGTATAGGCCGGGGCGCGGTGCACCGGTTGCGGCGGGATGGTCCTGGGGACCGCGGCGGGCGGCGGCGTATACGCGGGCGTCGGAGGCGGCGTATAGGCGGGTGCCGGCGGCGGCGTATAGGCCGGAGCCGACGGCGGGGGCGGCGGCGACGCCGACGGGGGCGGGGCGGGCTGCGGCGCCGGTGCCCGCTGGGTCGGGGCGATGACGTTGCCGCCGGCGTTGGGCCGCAGGTTCGCCGACGGGCGCATCTCGGAAGCGAGCGCGACCACCAACGCGACCACCCCGATCACGACCAGCGTCACCAGTGCGCTGCCGGCCAGCAGCAGCGGTATCCGCCGCTGCTCGTCCACATCGAAGGCGGTGGTCTGCGCCTCGTCCTCGTCGCCGACGGCGCTGTAGGCCAGCGCGTCGTCGTAGTCGTCCCGGCCGGCCGGGACGTACGCGTACTGGAGGTTGGCCAGGTTCTTGTCGACTTCGCCGGTGCCCGGATCCCGAGCCCACGCGACCGCCCGCGTCGACGATGCAAACAGCGGCGCCTGCGCGCTGGCCAGCGCCGCACCCCGCGCCAACGCCATTTCGGGCTCTTCGGGGGCACTGACCGCCAGCGAGGTCGCCGCCTCCAGGGTCGGCTTGATCATCGCGACGTTCACCCCGGAGCCCACCACGAAGACGCCGTCGGGGTCCGAATCCAGCCGGTCGATGCCGGCGACCAGCCCGCTGAGCTCGGTCAGGGCATCGTCGTCGTCGCCGGGCAGCACCCGATGATGCGCCTCGAGGATCGAACCATCCGAGGAATCGACCACCGCCACCGTCGCGGCGCTGGGTTCGACGAACAGCAACGCGGTGCGCTCCTGGCCGAGTGCCCCGCCCACCGTTTGGGCCAGCGCGGCGGCGGCCAAAAACGCCGACACCAGCATCACGTTCTCGACTTTGTGCGCGGCTAGCGCATCGCGCAGCGCCGTGGCCTGCGCCTGGTCGGTGACCGTCACCCCGGCCGAGGTCAGCCGATACCCGCCCGCGCGGGCGCTTTCCCGGGTGCCCAGCACCGCCGAGACCACCCGGTCGGTGGCCGCCGCGGCGTCCTCGACGGTGAAGTCGTCCTGGTCGACGGTCACACCGTTGGCGTTCTCGCCCTCCACCAGCACCAGCCGGACGGTCGGCGGCGCCAGCGACACCCCAAGAACGATGTCCACAACACCTCCCACGCGTGGCGAGCCCACAGCCGGGGAGTCCGCTGCCGGTTACCGCCTAGGAGATGTGCTGATGTTGATCACGTTCCGACCAGGCGGCGCGAATCCCCGCTGACCCGGTGTCCACAACCCTACGCGCCCACCGTGCCGGGGCCGCGTGGTCACGGATATCCGCCGTACGAGCCCCCTCCAGGGGGGTTAATGAACGGATTCTGCTGCTGCGGCGCCTGATTCTGCGGCACCTGTACCGGGATCGGCACCGGCACGAAAGGCAGCGTCAGATAGTCCGTCGTCATCGGCACACCAGTGGTCGTGGTGGTGGTGGACGTCGTCGGCGGTGTGGTCGTGGTGGTCGTCGTTGGCGGTGTGGTGGTCGTGGTGGTTGTCGTAGTGGGCGGTTGGGTCGTCGTGGTGGTCGGCGCCGGTCGAGCCGTCGTCGTCACCGGCGCCGGCGGCGGAGGCGGGGGCGGCGGGGGCGGCGGCGGGGGTTCCTCGCTGGTGGCCGGCATTTCGCTGGGCGGTGGTGGCGCGATCGTGCTCGGTGGCGGCGGCTGGGTGCTGGGCGGAGCCGGCACGGTGGTGTTGGTGGGGGTGGTCGGAGCCTCGGTGTGGCTGGAGTTGGCCAGCGTGTAGGCCACCCCGCCGATCGCGGCCGCGGCCGCCAGGGCGCCCACCGCGAAGACCAGTCGGGGCAGGCCGGAGCCGCGCCGAACTTCCGGCAGCCGCGACGGCACCTCGTAGGGAGCCGCCGGCCGGGCGTCGACGTCGACGGTGTAGGGCTCACCGACATACGGCACCGGTTCGTCGGCGTCGTCCTCCTGCGACCAGGCCAGCTCCACCTTGCGCGGCGCCGTCTCGGCGAACTCGTCGAGACCGCCGACCGGCGGCAGGCCCCCCAGGCCGGTGCTGGTCCCCGCCGGGGCGGCCAGCGCGGTCTGGGTCTGGGTATCCGCGGCAGCCATCACAACCCGCGTCGTTCCCTCTTCGTCGGCCCCGCGCGCGGCCATCACCGCGGCACCGACCGCGATGTCGAGTGCCGGGTGCTGGGAGGTCAGCACCGGCATCCGACGCCGCGACGACAGTCGCTGGGCGATCACCGGAATGCTGGCGCCGCCGCCGACAGCGGCGACCGCGGCAAGCTTGCTCCAGCGAATCGTGTTGCGTTCCAGCAGGTCTTCCAGCGCGCAGATGAGGCCGCTGAGCGGATCCTCGATCAGTTTCTGCAGCTCGTTGCGGGTCACCCGAACGCTGAGCTGGGCGCCGGGCAGGTCGGCGACCAGGTCGGTGGCCTGCTGCGCCGACAGCCGTTCCTTGGCTTTGGTGCACTCCTCTCGGAGTTCGGCGAGTTGCCCGACCGCCGCGGTGGCGCTCGGGTCGACCCCACCGGCGTCACCGATGCTGCTCATCACGTGGGCCAGCAGTGCGTCGTCGATACGGTCACCGGAAAACTCGGCGTAGCGGCGCGTTTCGTCGATCGGCTGGAATCCGGCGCCGGCGTCGGCCAGCGTGATGCTGGTGCCGCTGCCCCCGAAGTCCAGCAGCGCGATCACCCCGCGGGCCGGCAGGCCGCAGTCAGCGCGCAACGCGGTCAACGCCGCGGTGGCGTCCGACACCAATTGCGCGGGACCCCCTAGCGTCGACAGCCCGGCATGGGTGGCCAACGCATCCTGCAGCCTGGCGCGGGCCGCCGGTCCCCAATGCGAGGGCACGGCGAGCGCCAGTTGCGCGGAGGTGGCGTCGGCGCCGGTGGCGTTGACCATCGCGTCGATGGCCTCCACCAACAGCACGCTGGGATCGTGGATGGATCCGTCCGAGGCGGCCAACGGAATTGGGTCACCGACCCGTTCGACGAAACCAGTGACCACCGGTCCCGATTCGGTCAGGACCGGATTCTGTTCGGGTGCACCGATTTCGGGGGCGCGATGGGGATACAGAGTCAACATCGATCGGCGCGTGACCGGTGACTCTCCGACGCGCACCGCGACGAGGTTGGTGTTCCCAATCGACAACCCCAACGGGTCATACATATATCGCACACCTTGGGTCGACAATGGCTGGGGCGCGGTCAACGATAGCGGGAATGGCGGTGCGCCAACATTGGGCGTGCCATGTTGAAACCGGGTCGTTATCGTTTGGACGCAAAGCGAGCGCTCTCGCCGAACGTGCGCTGGTGGCGGAATTTTCGCGGATTTTCCGCCGTGGCTGCACGCTCGGCGCGTTGTCAGTGCTGAGGGTGCAAGAGTAGGCGGTACACGATGAAGCTCGGCGTCCCGACCACCGCCGACAACTCGGGGAACCGCTCGACCGCCGCCGGGGCCGGTTGCGGTTCGGCAACGCGCTCCACCACCAAGCCGGCGTCGGCGAATGCGTCGACGACGGCCGCCAGTGGCCGCCGCCAGAAATGCTGGGTGACTTCGACATCGGCTTTGCGCCAGGTGTCGCTGACCAGTTCGGTCGTGAAGTAGCCCCCGTGCTGGGTCGGCAGCGGCGGGGCGAACGGGTGGTCGACGGACAGCACCACCCACCCGTGGGGCCGCAGCAGCGCGGCGAAGGACCGCAGCGGCACAGCCCAGTCACGCAGGTAGTGCAGGGCCAGCGAGCAGGTGATGCCGTCGAATGTGCCGGCTGGTAGCGGCAGCGGCCGCGAGAAGTCCGCCACCGCGAAGGTGCCCCGCCCGTTGCACCGCTGGGCGGCCTGCTCCACCATCGCGGGACTCAGGTCGATCCCGGTCACCTGGGCACCTTCGTCGAGCAGCCACTCGCATTGCGCACCGGATCCGCAGCCGGCGTCCAGAATGTTCTTCCCGGCTAGCGGGCGCGGGATGAGCGCCCGTAGCGCTGGCCGCTCCAATAGCCCGTTGAAGGGACCGGTATCGGTGGTCGCGCTCCACACCGGGGCGAGCCGGTCGTAGGCGTCCCGGGTCAGCCGCAGATGCTCGGCGGGGTCGGTCGGTTTCCAGTTGTCGGCCATTGCCCGAGGGTGCCACGAGCGAGGTCTCGCCCGCGAGGTCACACCACGGTGAGCGGCAACGACTTGCGCGGCTGGAAGGCGAACGTCGACCCGGCGCTGACCTTGGCCACCGACACCTCGGGCAATTCTTTTGCAGCGGTGCCGGATTCGACCAGCTCAACGGTCCAGTCGGTGTCGGTGCCGGCGACCTGCACCTCGAGGTGCGGGTCCACCGCGGCGGCGATCGCCTGCAGCGGCGCCACGGAGCCCGGTGTGCACAGCGCAAGCCAGGCGTCGTCGTCGTGGGCCGGGGAGCGGTGCACCTGCAGCCGGGCACCGTCGACGTCGGCCCGCACATAACCGGCCGGGTTGAGCAGCGGGTGCAGCTCGAAGGTGCGCAGCGCGCCCGCGATGCCCGCGGGCAGCTTGAGCGCACGGTGGATGCGTTCGGCGCCCAGCCCGGCCAGGCCGGTCAGCTGGCGGGTGCCGACGTCGCGGGCCAGCGCGGCATCGTCGCCGGCGCGGGCCCGCACCGCGAGCGCAAACGACAGGTACAGCAGGTGCATCTGCAGGCAGACCTCGTCGGCCATCCGCACCAGCGCCGAATGCGAGTACGCGGCGAAGTCGAAGTCCGACAGCAGCGGACCCGCGTAGTCGGCCAGTCCCTCGTCGGTGCGGTCGATGGCGGCGAGTTCCCAGCCGGCGGCGCGGGTTTGGCGCACCTGATCCAGCGCCGGGATCCCCTCCACCGGCGGGTAGGACTCGTCGATGATCACCGTCCACGCGCAATGCGGCTGCCGGTCGGCGGGCTGGCGCGGCGGCCGGTGGATGGGCCGCATCTGGGCGCGTGGATTGGTGGCCACCGCGGTGGCGTCGAAGGTGGGGTCCTCGATGGTGTGGCACATGCCGAACACGTAGTCGTCGCCCATCGGTTCCACGTCGAGCAGCGCGCCGCAGTGGTCGAGCTGGAACTCGCCGTGCCAGCGGTCGTGGATGGTGTAGCGGAAGTCCATGAACTGCGGCGGGGCGCCGATGTCGAGCTGCAGCCCCTTGAAGATGGTGGGCACGTCGTCGCCCTCGAAGTTCAGCGCCCGCTGCATCCGCTTGGTGTAGATCGGGCTGGCGCCGGCCCACTCCTCGATGGCGATCTGCAGCATCTCTTCGCGGCCGAAGGACTGGATGCACCAGGCCATGCCGGAGCGGTCGATCATGTGCCCGATCAGCAGCAGCTCGGGCACCAACACCGACAGCTCGTCGCGCGACAGCGACGCATACCTGGATTCGCTCACCCGCCAAAAATAGAGCTGGCTATGTTATAAAGTCAACAATGTCTATTAGCGCAGGCCAGACGCCTAGCCGGGCGGCGATTCCCACCCGGCAGACCAGCGCGCCGCGCAAACGCGGGGACGACACCCGCGCCAAGATCATCGACGAAACGGTCCGCTGCGTGGTGGAGGAAGGCTTTGCCGCCGCGACCGCCAAGCACGTCGCCGAACGCGCCGGCGTGACCTGGGGCGTCATCCAGTACCACTTCGGGGATCGCAACGGCCTGCTGATGGCCGTCGTCGACGACGGGGTGGCCAAGCTGCTGTCCAGCTTGTCCGCCATCGACGTTGGTGAGGTGGCGCTGCCGCAGCGCATCGAGGCCGTCGTCGACACCGCCTGGTCCTGCTATTCCAGCCCCACCTCGCTGGCGGCGTTCGAGATCCTGCGCGCCACCCGAGGCAGCCTGGGTGAACGCTCGCACCGGCACCTGCTGGAGATGAACGACGCCATCGGGGAGCTGGGCCGGCTGATCTCCGACGACCCCGCCGATGCCGGTGTCGCCGAGGTGATTTGGGCGGCCCTGCGCGGTGTGGTGCTGGCGCAGATGATCATGGGCACCGCCATCGACTGGGCCCTGGAGCGGCGCGCGCTCATCGAGATGGTCACCCATTACCTGCGGCGGTGAGCCGGTCGGTCACCGCGACGACGCGCCGGGCCAGGTGATCGAGTGCGGCCAGGGTGTCCTCACCCGGTGCGGTTTTGTTGTCCGAACCGGTGACGTGGCTGACCCCGTACGGGTTGCCGTCGTTGAACTTGATCGGGTCGGTGTAGCCGGGCGGCACCAGGATGCCGCCGAAGTGCATCAGCGTGATGTAGAGGCTGAGCAGGGTGGACTCTTGCCCGCCGTGCGCAGTCTGCGACGAGGTGAACCCGGCGTACACCTTGTCGGCGAGTTTGCCCTGCGCCCACAGCCCGCCCAGGGAATCGATGAAGGTGCGCAGCTGCGACGACGGCGAGCCGAACCGGGTCGGCGAACCGAAGATCACCGCATCCGCCCACACGATGTCGTCGCCGGTCGCCGCCGGAAGATCTTTGGTGGCTTCGTAATTCGCCGTCCACGCCGGGTTCTTGGCGAATGAGGCCGGATCCCGGGTTTCGGCGACGTGGCGCAACCGCACGTCGGCGCCGGCGGCTTCGGCCGTCGTCGCGACCCGTTGCGCCATCGTGGTGTTGTGGCCGGTCGCCGAGTAGTAGATCACCGACAGCTTCGTCATCCTGGTCCTCCCAACTTCGTTGCTGCGGAAGCGTCGCGGCAACAACCCTTCGGCGCTCAGGTGCTACTTCCATCTTGCCCGAGTCGCCGAATCTCCTTATCAATGTTACGAACATGAATTGATTCGGTACCGAACATTGTTACGAACAGCGGACGAAGTTCCCTCAGTTCTGCACCAGCATCATCCGGGTCGCCCACTGCTACGAGCATTTGAGCGATAACAAATCGAGATTCGAGGATCTTCTGTGCCTCGTCCACGTTCGAGTTCGGGTCAGCGTTCTGCACGTAGAACCGGAGGTGGGGCAGCGCCGACTCTGGTTTCCCGGTTGCCGCGTACGCATGTCCGGCGTGGTAGGCGCAGTCGAGCACGTACGCGTCGTTCGGCAGAAGGTGGCGACGGTAGTCGCGACCGGCCGCGTCCAACAATGAGGCCGCACGAGTGTATTCGCCCGCGTAGAACAACGCTGCCCCAAGGAAATGTCGCAATCGGAGCCCCATGACAGCGTCATCCCCGGTCCGCTCAATAGCACCTTCGAGAAGCCTGATCGCCTCCGCGGGCCGGTCGTTATCCAGCAGCACGCCCACATTCGCCTTGAGCTGTTCGAACTCGCCAGAAGTGAGAGCCGAACGACCACTGGCGGCGTCGCGACGGGGAGCTGTGATCAACAGTGGCTTTCGGAACGGGCGGGTCGGGTCCCGGTCATCGACGCTCGACGCACTTTCCGAGACAAACGGCAATAACGTTTCGTAGACCTCAACCGCTGAGGGGCGCAACCGCGGATTCTTGTTCAACATCGACGTGACCAGGCGATCGAGCGCAAGCGGGATGTCACTGCGGCGGGGCCGCATCGACGGAGCAGCGGTTTGCAAGTGGTGAGCGCGCAGGGACGTGTCGTACGTGGCGTGAAACGGCACGTCACCCGTGAGCAGTTCGCACAGCAAGCAGCCCAGTGAGTAGATGTCCGACGTGGCGGTGACTACCTGCCCAAGACACTGCTCCGGCGACATATAGGCCGGGGTGCCGACCGTTCGGTCGACTTGCGTCAACCTCGGCAGCGCCGCGGCACCGCGCAGGATAGCTATCCCGAAGTCAAGGACCTTCACCAAGCCGCCGTCCACGATCATCACATTGGCCGGTTTGATGTCCCGGTGCACGATGTCGACGCGGTGGACATCCGCTAGGACCGCGGCCACTTGAGCAGCTATCGCGGCAGCCCAACCGAAACTCGGGGGCGCTACCTCGAAGTCAGCAGCGTCGAGCACCGATTCCAGCGTGGACCCGCGAAGCAGCTGCATGACCAGCCAAAGTGTCGAGGTGCCATCGGATTCGACTTCGACACCGCTGTCGTATACCGCCGGCGCACCTGGATGTTCCAGCCGCGCTGTGGTTCGGATCTCGCGAAGAAACCGCTTGCGGTCGCGTTCGCGCGAATCCAGAACCGCGACCGCCTCGGGACTGTTGGGCTCGTACTGATCGGCACCCACGGACGGTGGACGCAACAGCTTGATCGCTACTCGCCGGTCGAGGCGCTCGTCGTAGCCGACGAATACCTCGCTCATGCCACCACGGCCAAGCGAACCGTCAATTCGGTACCGTCCGACTAGCACCCGCTTCTCCGCCTGCGGTGGGGACTGGTCTGTCACTTTCTCTTGAACCCGTTGCGGCATCGGCTACGAGGATGCCACGATACGGCCGTATCCACGACTAACCTTCCAGCGTCTGACCGACAGTTTCTCGCAGCATCTCGGCACGCAACCGTGCGAGCGCCTCTTCGCGCGCCGGTTCGGTGATAATTCGGTACGCGCGCCGCCGGGCAGCCTCCTTGATCGCCTTCTGGAATTCGTTGTTGTCGAAGTACAGCTTCACAAAGTCGGTATTGCGCTCGGCGTTCTCGGCAACGATGTCGTCGAGCCGACCGTCCACTACCTGACCGAACCGGGCCTCGTCGTTCATGAGCGCGATCTGCTGCATCTTAGTGTCCTCCACCAGTCCGAGTACTTGCTGGTAGACAAGGATTTCATCCTGCGTTCCCAGATCAAGTCCGAACCGATCATTGAGTTCCGCAATGACTTCCGAGAGCGGCTGCATATCCGGCTCGCGGTAACTGGTGCCGTCAGCTGCATGCCCGCGGACGTCATGGTCTCCGACCGCTGACAGGGACACATTATGCCGGCCGGTGAATTCGAGCCTGAAGTGACTGAGATCAGCATCGCCAATGTCAACCGATGTAGCCGGTCGACCGGGCAGGCGTAGCAACAGGATCCGTCCGTACTGGTACAACCGTTCGAGATCGCGATCGCCCCAGTCGACGATCTGCGCAATGAGACTGTACGCCCCCACATAGCTGCGAAGCGCGCCTCGGAAGCCCTCCCGCTCGTCATCGGTATCCAGCGCTACGAAGCGATCGATTGCCGGCTTGAGGTATTCGTGCAGTTCAGCGTGCAGCTTGCGTTCGGCGGTGTCGGTCATCCGCTGCGGGGCAGCCGCTGCCATCACTCGAACAAACGACTCCATCTCGGAAGCGACGAGGATCTCGTAATCCATTACCTCGCGCTGCTTGTTGTAGAGCAGATTGGGGTCGCCGGGCTGGGTAAGCGTGGTCTCGAACCAGGGCTTGAAGGCTTCTTGAATGTCAGTGGCCTTATTGACGAAGTCAAGGACGCGCACATCATCTTGCGTCTTGAGAGGGTGGATGCGGTTGAGTCGTGAGAGGGTCTGCACCGCGGTCACGCCAGTCAACGTCCTGTCGACGTACATTCCGCACAGCAGCGGTTGGTCGAAGCCCGTCTGGTATTTGTCCGCGACGACCAAAATCCGGTACTCGTCCTGGTTACGGGCAGCCGCATGCGGGTCGTCCGCCTTGGTATAGCCGAACTTCTCGGGAAGTTGACTCTCGGGGAACCCATTGAGCTGTTTCTCCGTATATTCAAGGTCGTCAACCTTGAGGTCACCCGAGAACGCGACGAGGGTCCCGCAGTCGGTATAGCCGCGCATTCCGACGTAGCTACGAATCGCCTGATATACCCGGAGGGCATGTTCACGACCGTCGGTGACCACCATCGCCTTGGCGCGGCCGCCCAGACGCTCCGATATGTTCTCCCGGAAGTCGTCGACGATGAGTTTTGCCTTCTGCTCGATGGAATTCGGGTGCAGCTCGGCGTACCGGATGAACTTGGCCTTGGCCTTCGCTGAGTCGACCTCGGGGTTTGTGATATCCGATTCAGCTTGGTCGGCCGCCGCATCGCGCAAGCGCCACTTAGTGTCGTAGGTGATGTAGTTTGCGAGTACGTCGAGGATGTAACCCTCGTCGATTGCTTGGCGCATTGAATAAACATGGAAGGGCACATACATTCCCAGCTCGCCCGTGTGCGGGTTAGTGCGGGACGGGTCGAACGTGCCGAACAGCTTCAGCGTTGGCGATTTTGGGGTCGCCGTGAACGCAAAGTACGACAGGTTCGGCTGACGTCCGCGTACTCGGGTCATGTATTCGACGTCGTCCTCATCGTCCAATCGCACAGCGTTGACCCCGAGAGCTTGTTTGATGCGCGCGGCGGAGTCACCGCTCTGGGAGGAGTGCGCCTCGTCGACGATGACCGCGTAACGCTTTCCGCCGAACTCTTGCCCCGCGATCTTCTCCAGCACGTACGGATACTTCTGCATCGTGCTGACGATGATCTTGGAGGTAGCATCACCAAGGGCGTCAGCGAGCTGTGCCGATCCTTCGTCGATAGTCTTGATGACGCCGGGGGTGTGGTCGAATTGGAAGACCGTCTTCTGCAGTTGACGATCGAGAACGACCCGGTCGGTGACAACGATCGTCTTGTGGAACACCGGTTGGTTGTCCGCGCCGAACAGATTCGACAGCCGATGCGCTAGCCACGCGATAGTGTTGGACTTGCCCGAGCCCGCAGAGTGCTCGATCAGGTAGTTACGTCCGGCCCCATATTCCCGTGCGTGCCCAACCATCTTCTGCACCGCGTCCCACTGATGGTACCGAGGGAAGACCCGCGGCGCGGTGTGCGGATTGGTCTTGACGCCCTTCTTGTCGGGAGTTTCGATGTGTACGAATCGATGCAAGATCTCGAGCCAGTTGTCACGCTGCCAGATCTGCTCCCATAGGTAGGCCACAGCATACGATCCGGGGGCGGCCGGCGGGTTGCCCGCAGCACCGGATACGCCGGCACCGTTGGACCCGACGTTGAACGGCAGGAAGCGGGTGTTGGCGCCGCTCAGGCGTGTGGTGATGAAGGCGCGGTCTGGGTCGACAGCGAAGTGAACGACAGCGCGCTTAGCGAGGAATACCTCACGTGGGTCACGATCACGCCGGTATTGAGCAATGGCGTCGTCCGCGTTCTGCCCGGTATTAGGGTTCTTTAACTCAACTGTGGCGGTCGGCAATCCGTTGACGAACAACGCCATGTCGAGCGAACGGCCTGGATGATTGACGCTGTACTTTAGCTGACGAGCAACGGTGAGCACATTTGCGTTGTATTCGGCGAGCGCATCGGCGGCTAGGGTGTGTCCGGGCCGGAAGTAGGCGAGCTCGATGAGCACTCCGCGGTCGCGCACGCCCTGCCGTAGTATATCGAGTACACCACGCGCGTCGACCTCGGCGGCGACACGCTGCGCGAATTGGCGCTGCGCAGCGTTCGGGTCGCCGCCGTACAGCTCGACCAATTTGTTCCACTTCTGCACCTGGGTTGCACCGATAAATCGGTACATCTCACCGGTGTCGAGGCAAAGCTCGGAATTGAAGGTTCCCTGCGCGCGCTGCCAACCTCGGTCGAGAAGCTCTGCTTCAACGCGGGATTCGAACGCGTACTCAGCATATGCGTTGCGGTTCATGCGGGTACAGCTTCGCTTGTCGATATGGTGCGGGCAGTCGTCACGTCGAACTGGCCAGTGACAGCGGCTGTGATGAGGGCTTGGCGGCGTTCGCCCAGCAGCCTGGATCGGAGATCAAGAAGAGACTGTTGCTGCCCGCAGTCTGTTTCTTCCTCCTTGATGAGCTCGATGATGCACTTCTGCTCCTCCACTTTCGGCGTGGGGATCTTGAGCTGACGAATCAATTCTTGACTCAGATTCGGCTGACCGGCTCCAGCCGCGAGCGACACAATGCCGTACTTGTGCGCTCGGAACCAGTAGGCTGCATAGTCGGGAAGCACCTGGCCGGTCGAAATTAGTGCGCAGCAAGCTTGGTTGAGGCATGCAGGCGACCGTAATATGCCCACTCGTCCTTTTGTATCGCCTTGGCCGTACATTGCAACGATCAGTGCGCCCGCGGGCTGGATTTTGAGGGCCGAATAATCGGCAAGCGCTTGCAGCGTCACACTACGGCTGATACCAGAAATCGCCCCATCTGTCAGATCTGAACTGTTCACCCACGGAATAGGGCCATCGAAGTACCGATTATCATCGGCTCGCGGAGTGGTTCCACTTGATGTGAGAAACACGCGGCTGACTTTGCTTAGCTTCCAACGTCTGCTCATTAGTGGCATCCATGGTATCGATGTCGAGATGACATCGTCGCTTTCTCCTGTTGTTGCCACCCGCATCGACTCGAGGAGTCTCGCCTCGATCAGTTTTTTTTGACGCGTCGACTCGCTTGCCAGGTGGTCAGTCCGCGCCGTTTCGGCATCGAGGAACTCACCGATTCGGCGTTGCTCGTCGATGGGCGGGACTGCAATCGGCGCACCAGCGAAACGATCACGATTCAGTTCAATCTGATTCGTGGCACCGACGACCAGTGCCGCGTAAAGGTAGTCCTGGAACGGTGTTGAGTTCAACCAGTAGTACATAAAACGTGGTTCGACAGACTCGGGATCGGCCCGCGCGATCGTGATGTGCGCATCAACCATGCTGGGTCGATCATCCGGACCTGCCTCGAAGTACCCAACTCGACCGAGCGTTCCGGTACCTGTCGAGTTGATAAGAACATCATGCGGGTGCAGGTGTCCCTTGAGCGTCCGAGTATCGCCCGAGTGAGCATGAAACCGGGTACGGCCCCAATCGAGTCCGCCCGCTTGGTTTGCAGCCTGACCGATCACGCGAACTGGCCCGTCGTCCACATAGTCCGGAGCTGTGCCGCGGTTGAGGAACGTAGTCATATGCTTAAGAGGACTCCAGTACCAGGACTCTGGCAGCGAGATGTCGAGCCGTGAACTCACCGGGTTACCTCCCCAAGCAGTTGCTGGATCTGAGCCTCAAGCTCGTCTAGCTCCGCGTCGATTTCCGCAAGTGGCCGCGGTGGCGTGTAGACGTAGAAGTGCCGGGTCAGTGGGATCTCGTATCCGATCTTGGTCTTGCTGTGGTCGATCCACGCATCGGGGACATGTGGTTTGACCTCGCGCGCGAAGTACTTATCGATGTCCTCATCCAGCGGGACATTCTCGTAGTCCCGCAATTCCGGGTCTGGCAGGACGTTCCCGTCCTTGTCCTTCTGGACTTCACCTTTCGGATCACTAACCGAAACTGTTCGCCAAAATGCCTTCAGCATTGACGGTGTCTTGTTCGGCCACTGAGCGCCCACGTCATTGACGACCTTGCGCAGCGCCTTCGCGGCTTCCTTTTTCGTCCACCAAGTGGTTCCTAACACTTTCTGCAACGCAGCGACCGCGGTCTGCCGGTCGCTCCAGAAACGGAGGCCCTTACTTTCTTCAATCGCCGCGAGCGTGTCCGCGCTGACCTCGAATCGTAGCTTGAGCGGGCGCTCGACCGTGATGCGGCGATATCCGAAGTCGCGGGTTCCGAAGATCTTAACCTTGTCGTGGTCAGGGCGATCGGGGTTATCAGTTACCGCCAACGCATCGCCATATAGCTCGGTGATGTGCTTGATCTGCGTATCTGAGACCAGCTTACGTTTGTCGCCCAGTGATTTTCGCATCTTTTCCCACTGGTCGCGGGCATCTAGGAGAATCACCTTGCCTCGCAGTTTATCTGGCTTCCGATTGGACAGGATCCAGAAGTAAGTGGAGATGCCGGTGTTGTAGAACAGCTGGTCCGGCAGTGCGACGATACCCTCAAGCCAGTCGTTCTCGAGGATCCAGCGGCGGATCTCCGACTCACCCGAACCGGCTGCCCCGGTAAACAATGGGGAGCCATTAAAGACGATCGCCAACCGCGAGCCTTTGCCCTCGACCGGCTCCATTTTAGAGATCATGTGCTGGAGAAAGAGAAACGAACCGTCATTAATGCGAGGCGTGCCGGCGCCGAAACGACCGCCGTGTCCGTGGTCGGCCTCCGCCTCCACTTCGTCCTTAACCTTCCTCCATTCAACACCAAACGGCGGGTTGGCCAACATGTAGTCGAACTTCTTGTCTCCATGCCCAGGGTTGGAGAATGTGTTGCCAAATTCGATGTGGCCACGCTGGTTTCGCATCAGCATGTCCGATTGGCAGATGGCCCACGACTCGCCGTTGACCTCTTGCCCGAAGAGGTACACCTCGGCATTGGGGTTGATCGACTTGATGTGATCTTCAGCGGCGGTGAGCATGCCGCCGGTGCCACACGCTGGATCGAGGATGTTGATGACCTGCCCCTCGCCCGCGACGGTGTCCGCGTCGGGCCCGATGAGCAAGTTGACCATCAGCTTGATGACCTCCCGCGGGGTGAAGTGCTCACCGGCGGTCTCGTTGGAGTCTTCCGCGAATTTGCGGATCAGGTGCTCGAATACGTAGCCCATGTCGTGATTGGACAGTTTGTCGAGGTCCTTCATCCCGGCGAACTTGCCTACCACCTGGTACAGGAGCTTTGCGCTTGCGAGGCGGGTGATCTGGTTGTCCAGATCGAACCGCCCGAGGATCTCCTGCACGTTCGGGGAGAACCCGTTGACATAGTCGCGAAGATTCTTCGCGACGCTGTTCGGGTCGGCGGAAATCGATGTGAAGTCCTGTGCTGACGTGTTGTAGAAGGGCAGCTTGGCAGCGCTCTCCAGCAACCGTTGTTTGTTCTGAATATCCAACTGCGCATCTCGCTTGCGGACAGCATCCCGGGTGGGCGCCATCACCGAGTCGAGCCGGCGCAACAACGTAAGAGGCAGGATCACCTGGCCGTACTCATGGCGTTTGTAGTCGCCGCGCAGCAAGTCTGCGATCGACCAGATGTCACTGGCCATCTTTTCGTGGGTCGGGGCTGTGGTCACGGTGCTCACTTCTCAATGTCGGAGGGTGATGGCTGGCTGAACGAGCTGCCGGCATCGGCGGGTCCGGGCCGGGTGACACAGTGCCGACTGTTAGGGCGTGGATGGTCTGATCAATGACGTTCGAGGTCGTATTCGTGAGAGCGGTGACCGCGCTGTGTAGGTCATGCAGGTATCGAAACGCGTCGCCGTAGCAGCGTTGCTGGGACAGCGGGAGTCGGGGGATGCGGCAGCGCCGCAGATCGTCCCGGCCTAGCGCGCCGAGTGTATTGCTCACGGGCACTGCGTTCGCGTCCCTCTGAAGGAATGTCGCTACGAAGTGCGGATCCAGGAGAGTCAAATCGAGTTCGATTACCTGCGCTAGCCCGCTCTCGTCGGAGTCGGTGCCGGTGGCGACGATCGGAGGACGGCCCAGAGTCCGTATCAACACGTCGCCTGCGCGGGGGACGGTATCGCGGGACCGAACTGTCAACGCGCTGGCGCGTTCGAGTTCGCCGATCGTCACACTAGACGGCCGCGTCGACCGCTCGGGCGCCACAAAGCGGGGCAGACCTTGCCCAATCCGCTCGTAGAGGCGCGCGAGTCGGTCGGTAACGCGGGCCAGGTCGGTCGCATTGACGTCGATGCGAGCGGTGAGAAAGCGAGACGGGAGAAGGCTGATATTCCCGTCAAGCAGCTCGACTCGATCAACAAGCCGGCATACCACCGGATCGGCGTCTGCGAAGAATCGTCTCCAGAGGGCGAATTCGTGCGGCACGTCAGCAGGTTCGCCCAGGCCGGACAGGTCAGTCATCCTTATCAGCGATTGGGTTTGCGCGCTCGATGGACGCTCCAACACCCACAGATACCTATCGGTGTTCGGGTCGCTGCCCATGCCCGTGGGCAGCGCAATCACGTCACGAAGCACTCCGGAACGCACGAGCGCGGCGCGAATCGACTGCCCTGACGACTGTATGCAGGTGCGCGGTGACACGGCCACGACGGCCATCCCGCCGGGACGCAGATGGGCGTAGCAGTGTTGCACCCAAGCCAATTCGGCATCGCGCACCTCCGGGATACCGAACTTCCACCGCGGATCGGTGACCAGCTCGTCTCTTGGCCAGCGTTGATCGACTGGCGGCTCGCACAGTACCGCGACAGCGTTGCCGATGTGTTTGCTGAACCTGTTGTCCAGCAATGAATCACCCGGGTTGATTTCGTATGTCACGTTGTCAGCTCGAGTGCGCAGGTTCAGCGACGCTGCGGCGGCCAACGATTCGTCGATGTCCTGCCCGGCGACGGCGACCTGTTCGCCGAATCGGTCGGCGACCGCCATGAGCACAGTACCGCTTGCGCAGGCCGGGTCCATGACGACCGGAAGTTCGGCATCTTCCAGATCCCAGAACATCGCGGAGTCAGGCAGCAGGGACACCATGACCCGGGCCAACAGCTCACCCGTCGTCCACATAGACAGGGCTGTCTCTGGAGCTGAATCCTCGTTTCTCACCTCGACCGATGTTGCGTCATCGAGCCGATGTGTCCCGGTGTCGGTGCGTCCGGCAGTCGCTAGCTGGTCGCCTTTGCCGGTCGCGGTCAGCCACGCCTCGACCTCGGCTCGGGAAAATTTCGGGTTCCTCGAAGTGCCGCCGGCAGGTTGAGGGAAGTCCGGGTAACGACGACGCCAATTTGATACCGCCGCCCGACCAACGCCGGCCCAGCGCGCGATTGCGGCGCCGGTGATTACCTCGTTGTCTTCGGAACTCATGCAGGGAACTGTAGCGCTCACATTGGGCCAACGCAAGCATTTGTGTACGTTGTTGACCGACATCGACTGCGTTCACACCGCGTACAGACGCGCTACCCGGGCCACTAGCCACCCTGTGTGCTGCAATGACCAGATGAGCCCCCGAGACGTCACCGCCGACATCGACGCGATCCAACAGGTCAAGTACCGCTACCTGCGCGCGTTGGACACCAAGCACTGGGATGACTTCGCCGACACCCTGACCGAGGACATCGCCGGCGACTACGGATCGTCGCTCGGCGAGGAGTTGCGTTTCAGCAACCGCACCGACCTGGTGGAGTACATGCGATCGTCGCTGGGGCCCGCCATCATCACCGAGCACCGGGTGACCCACCCGGAGATCAGTGTGACCGGCGACGAGGCGTCGGCCACCTGGTATCTGCAGGATCGGGTCATCGTCGCCGAGATGAACTTCATGCTGATCGGCGCGGCGTTCTACCGCGACCGCTACCGGCGCACCGCCGACGGCTGGAAGATCAGCGCCACCGGCTACGACCGCACCTACGAGGCGACCATGTCGTTGGCCGGCCTGGACTTCAAGCTCACGCCGGGCCGCGCCCTGGCCTGACCGCGTTTGGCACGGTCTGCCCCATCACCCGGGTTTAGGATCTGAACTCGACCGGTCCGCGTCGCCGACCGGTTGGAGGCGATGCGCCGATGAAGCGATTCTTGCTCGCGGCCGCGGGGTTGACCGCCGGGGCACTCGTCGGGACCTGCCTGTATCTGTGGTTGCCCGCGGCGCTGGCGGCCCTCGGAGTGGACGCGTACGGCGGGATCGCCCATGCCCCGTTCCGGGCGCTCGGAATCTGGCTTCTGGTAGCCGTCCTGTCGGGGTTGCTTGCCCGCAAGTCCCCCGCGGCACTGAAATTGGCCCTGCTGTTCTTCATGACCGGGATGGCGATCTACCCGGTGCTGATCGCGTTTGACACGGCCTGCCGCGTCCAGTCCTGCTAACCGCGCTGGGTCCGTCTACTTCGCGATCGCGATCAGCGCACCCGGCTTCAACCACTGGATGATCTTGACCAGGGTGGCGTCGTCGATGGCCACGCAGCCCGCGGTCGGCCCGCCGTCGGTGGTGTGGAAGAAGAACGCCGCCCCGTCACCCGGGGTCCGCGCGCTGTTGACGCCCATCACCACCGCGTGCTTGTACTGCGGGATCTCCAGGTTCTCACTGGCCGAGGTGTCAAACGGGCACTGCGCCTGCTGGCAGACCTGCATGGTGTTAAACGTCGGGCTGTGGTCATCGCCGTTCCACCAGTGGTTGGGTCCCACCTGGACGTACTTCAGCCCGCCGCCGGGGTTGGGTGCGGTGCCGAACGCAAACGGCAACGTGAAGACCCCCATCGGGGTGGCCGGATACCCGCTCTTGGCTTTCGCGGCCATGCCGGCGGACCCGACGTGGGTGGGAATACCGGCAGCGACCGGCTGCCAGCCCGCCGCGTTGCGCTGATAGACGTCCATCTTCGCATCCGAACCACCAACGCCGACAACCGAAACCACCTGGCTGGCACCGCCGACCGAGCCCGCGAACCAGGGGTTGACGACGGCCGCGCTGCGCGGTGCGAGCTCCAGCGTCACGCCGGCAGCACACACCGCTGCGCATAGCAAAGCCAGCAGACGACGCACCGTTTCATGATCAAGGCCATCCGACCTGAGGGTCAAGTAAAGGTTTAGCTACGGTTGGGTCACGCGGGCGCTCTGGTGGCCCGCCCTATTCGCTGAGATTGCGGCCAGGGCTGTGCTTCCGCCGAAATCGCGACCCTCACCGCAGTCTCAACGCCGCGGTGGCCCGCTCGACGGTGTTACCCGTCGCCGGCGCGTTCTAGTTCGGTCACTGGCACCACCTTCTTGAGGAAACCCCGCAGCGAGAGGTACTCGTCGAGGTGATCGCGGTGGTCATCGCAGGCGAGCCAGACCTTGCGGCGTTCGGGGGTGTGGATCTTGGGGTTGTTCCACAGCAGGCCCCACGTCGCTTGCGTGCGACAGCCTTTGCTTGAACAGGTGAACTCCCCGACGGGATCGGGCGTCGCGGATAGATCGGCCATTGTGGGTCGAGTCTACGCGGTGGTCCGTGGATGATCCGGTGTACCAACCCGCCACCAGCACAACAGGATCAACCGCCACAGACGTCACGCGGCATGCTGGCCGTCGCCTTGAGCAGCGGCCGCTAGAAAGCCAAGCTGAATACCGGAATTTGGGATCAGCGATACGATCGACGAATGCCGGATACGCCCCCTTCGGGGCTTCCTCCAGCAAGGCCGCCAGGACCGCCGCCCGCGGCGGGCTCGACCGGACTGCCGCCCGCACCGAGTCCGCCGGGACCACCTGTGCCGCACGCCTCAGCACCGCGAATGGCTTCACCGCGGACCTCGCGGGTACCCACTTTTACCGCGCTGGCCTCCCTCGTCGTCGCACTGGTCGCGGTCGGTGTCGCCGTCGCCGCGTGGCTGCGGCCGATGCCGGAGAACAGTCCCCCGCCGCCGTCCGCGCCGATGTATAGCGATCAGCAGATCAGCGACGCCAAAGCGAACGTCTGCGCCGCTTTTCAGATAGTGAAGAGTGAGGTGGCGCTGAACACCCACCGACCCCGGCCTGCAGAAAGTGAAGAGACTGCCATTCTCGCAATAGCTGCGAATGCGCGGCTTGCAGTTTACGCTGCCGGGGATTACCTTCTATACCGGTTGACTTCAGAACCCGCAACCCCTGCCGACCTGGAAAAACCGATCCGGTCACTTGCAACTTCATACCTAGAAGCGGGGATACATGCAATCAACGATGATACTGATGCAGATCTAGAGCCATTCCGTCACACTATAGACACCGACATCGCAATAGTTGATCGGTTGTGCCAATGACTAGCCCGCTCACCGGAGATTGGACGGAATTGCTTGTCGGCCATGTTTTGCCAACCGATGCAAACCTGGATGCCGTAAGTAGTGCGTCGAGTCATTTCGGAAACGTCGCCGCCAGGTTTCGCCATGTGGAGCACCGACTGCGGCAAGGGCTTGCAGCACTCTCCGAGCAGGAAGGCTCAACAGCCAACAGCGGACGAAATGCCTTCGAGCATGGCCAGCGACATGCGGGTGAGATCGCGGAGAAGTACGAGGGCATACAAGAATACAACCGTTCTGCGCATAATTCTGCCAGTGAACTTCGTTCCGAGCTTCTAACGATCGCAGACACCGGCAACTCCAAAATTAAGCAGATCCAAGGTTCCAAGGACCCCTTCCCGATCAAAGTCGGCAAGATTACCGATATCGTGGTCGAGTCTCAGACTCAGGCCAACACCAAAGCGGCGGCTTGCGCAGGAGATGTACTGACTGACATCCAGAACATTCTTAACAAGCACGGGGTTCAGCTCTCTGCCCAACAATTCGCTAAAGAACTGGGCATCGACACCACCCGTATGTTTGGATCACCGAGCATTGACACGATACACCAACAGGTGGAGACAACACTCAACAAGTTCAGCTCATCTACCACTACTGAAGCATTGGGGTTTCGTACACCGCTACCGGACTCGCCTGCCCCGCCACTCACTAATGTTGCACCAAACAATTTCGGCCTGGCCAACACACAGGCACCGGCTAGCGGACCCACACCCCCATCACCACTAGCAGGAAATCCAGCGCCACAAAACTTCGGACAGAACAACACCCAGCCACCATCTATCGGACCAGCACCCGCATCACCACCAGTAGGAAATCCGGCACCACAAAACTTCGGACAAAACAACACCCAAACAGCATCGAGCGGACCCCCCGTGCCCCCGTCTGCTGGCTCGTCAGCCCCCTCAGCTCCCAACGCCGGTCCAGCGCCAGTGTCAGCGCCTGGTTTACCGGCCTCCGCGCCGCCCGTGTCCTCCGCTGGCTTACCGGCGGCTAGCCTCCCATCGCCCACCGCGACACCTGCCCCGGCTCCGACGAATCTGATGCAGAGCTTCGGCCAGGGACTGCAGGCGGGCACCCCGATCGGGGCCAGCGCGCTGGCATCGGCGGGCCCGGTGGCGCCACCGCTGTCCGACCCGCCTCCCGCGCCGACACCGCATGTGGCGCAAACGTTCCCGTCCAGTGGGCACACCCCGGCGTTCGAGGTGCCGCCGCACCCGCCGGCCGCCGAGATGCCGCCACCCAGCTACGTGCCGCCCAGCGCTGCCGGCGGCGCCTATCTAGCCGGCCCGACGGCCGCGCCGCCCCCGATCACCGGCGCGGCCGCACCCGTGGGCCCGCTCCCGTCCTACGGCGCCGACATCCGGCCCGCCACCCCGGCGGCCCCAACCGCACCGGCCAGCCCTCCCCCGGCGGCGCCCGCGTCGGCGCCAGCCAGCCCGAGCAGCAGCGTCGGTCAGCCCGCGGTGGTGCGCCAATCCGCCAGCCCGGCCACGCCACCCCCGACGCCGGCGGTCGTCTCCGAGCAGGCCGTGGGTGTGACCGCCGGCGGCGCGATCGCGGGAGCCACCTCGGCACAAACCACCGCCCGCACCCGGCTGCAGAACCTGGTCGACACCGTCGCCCGCCAAGAACCCCGGCTGCACTGGGCCGCCGGCGAGCGGCCCGACCACACCACCGTCCTGGTCACCGACCTGGCCTGCGGCTGGATCCCACCGCATGTCGACATCCCCGTCGGCATGCGGCTGCTGGGACCGGCACGCCGCCGCGGCGACGTCGAGGCGCTGCTCGGCGAGGTCACCGTCACCGCCAGCTACATCCCCGGCCAGCACCTCCCGCAGGCCGAAGACATCGACCCGGTGCTGACCTCCCCGCGGGCCCGCCACGGACTCGTCGTCGACGAACTCGGGTGGGAACTCGGCCAGGCCACCAAATGGCGCGACGGGCTGCCCCGTCTCGCCCATACCCTGGCCAGGGCCGCGACCCGGGACACCGGCGTGGCGCCCGCCGAATACCAGGCGCTGCGTGAGCATCTGGCCACCGTCGCCGAGCGGGTCCTGCGCGCCTACCCCGACGACCTGGACGGCGCGGCGATCGAAAACTGGCAGCTGCTGGCCACGATCGCGGCGCTGGTGAACGGCAGCACCGCCGTCGCGAACTATCACTTCGCCTGGTTCCAGGCGTTGAGCCGGACCGCCGCGGGAGGAGCCCTGCCATGACCACCGACGGTGGTGACCTGCAGTTCGACGCGTCGTCGTGGGCGTCGGCGGGCGCCCAAAACGGGCCGGCACCACCGATCACCCCCGCGCAGGTCGCCATGGTGCACTCGGCGATCGACCAGCTGTTGGCGGCCCTGGGGGTCGCCAGCAACACCGGCATCCCCGGCGACAACCTCGACGCGCAGACCGGGCAGGCCGAACGCGAAGCCGGGGTCACCGACGCGCAGGCGAATTTCCCCGCCAACGAGCAACAGTCCGCGCAGCTGATGCAGGCCCTTCCGCAGGCCCTGTCGGCGGCAGCCGGCGCCTTCGGCGGCGCGTTGGGCGCCGCGCTGCAGCCGTTTGGTCAGCTTGCCCAGCAGGGCGCCCAGGCCGCCCAGCAAGGGCTGCAGGCCGGTCTGGGCGGGCTCGAGCAGGCCGGTGACCCCGACGCGGACCTCAGCGACGACGTTCTCGACGAGTTGCCCGAGGACTTCGGCGGCACCGCAGGCGATTCCGGCGTCGGTGCCGGCGACTTCGCGGGGGGCGCCGGCGGCGACACCGCCCCGGCCTCACCGCTGGGGCCGCCACCGATTCCGTCGGCCGCCACCTATCCGGCCTCGGCGCCCAGCGGGCCGCCGCCGTCCTCGGGTTCCGCGGCACCGTCGGCCACACCGCGCGCCCCGATGGGTGCGATGCCGTTCGTGCCGCCGGGCGCCATGCAGGGCGGCGGGCTGGGTGAGGAGCCAAAGGCCGCCACCAAACGCGTCCTCGCGCCGTCGGTGCGCAACGGCGCACCGGTGCAGGGCCGAATCACCACGCCGCCCCCGGCGCCGCCGGTGACCAAACACATCAAGGGCAAGCCGGTGGCCACCCGCCGCATCCTGGTGGCCGATCCGAAGGGCGACGACAGGCAGGGTGGTCCGGAGGCCTAACCGTCACCGCTGAGTCAGTTCCGTCGCGATACGCGTACCGGCTTCGGTGAGCTTGAGCCAAACCGCGAATGCCCACGCTGCCGGATCTTCGTAGTGGTTGACGAAAAGGTCGCGCACGCGGGACATTGCTTCATCCAGGGGAATGTCGTCCCACTCATCAAATTGCATGAGTCCATCGGCGACGAGCGACCGAATGGTGGACAACGCCAGGCTTTGTTGTTCTGCAGTGGTTTCCGCGAGATCGTCTCGGGTGATCACTGATTCGACCTGGGCCAGCGGCACCAGGTCGTAGAGCCCACTGGTGAGCAGCTCCTTGCGGAGCCGGTCTTGTGCCGTGTCGCCCCTGTTGGGGCGAGCCTCGTCCGGATGCGCCATTGTGCCCCACATTCTCCTAGGTGCGTGCCGGCTCGTCTCGAGAACCACTTACGTCTCGGGCGGAGCACCGGGCGATCCGCACCGCTCCCCCAAACACCTGAAGCCCAAGCTTGCGGCCTCCTACCGCATCAAGGCGGCCGGCCACAGGCAGGGTGACCCGGAAGCCTAACCAACCTGCGGCCGCAGCACTCGCCGGCACAGCAGGAAGTACAGGTAGCCCAGCGCCCACCCGGCCAACACGTCGGAGGGGTGGTGCACGTTGAGCGCCACTCGGCCCACCCCGACCGCCACCACGATCAGCGCCCCCACCGCCATCGCGGCCGGCCGCGCCGCCGGACCCAACAACGGCAGCAGCACGGTCAGCAGGGCCAGCACCGCGACGATCACCCCCAGCGCGTGCCCCGACGGAAACGACCACGAAGGTTCGACCACCAGCGCGGTCACCGGCCGTGGGCGTTCGGCCAGCGTCTTGGCCACGTGCGTGACGACTTCCGACAGTTCCACCGCAACCAGCAAGAACAACGCCGCCCGCAGCCGGCGGCGCACCAGAGCGGCCACCACCGCCAGCATGCCCACCACCCGGAAGGCGGCCGGGCTGAACACCGTGCACAGCAGCTGCCAGAACTGCACCCACCCGTGGTGCTTCACTCCGATGTCGTGGGCCGCGGTCAGTGCCGCGGTATCGACGGCCGCCAGCCACCCCCAGTCCTGCCGCCAGCCCACCCACATCAGCGCGTAGACGAGCGCGGCGGCCGCGGCGACGATCGACGCGTGAGGCGGGACCACATCCTTCCGCCAGGCCGTATACGACACCATGCCTAAACGACTACCAAACCAACCTCGCCTGCGAGGCACCGGAGCCCAGGGCGGTGCAAGCCGGGCCGCTGGAGATGTTGATCCGCTCGCGTACTACCTGCGGCCCACGACCCATGCCGCAACCTCGTGAACCAGCTGGCAGTGCATACCTCACCGCGATACGGGTGAAGTAGCCGAACGGCGGCGATGAATCATCGCCCGCGTGGCTAGATACGGCGGCGTAGCGGATCCTCGGCTGGATCCCAGGACGGTTCTTGCCGTTGTGCCTGCCGTTTGAGCATCCTGCGCAGCCCGCTGCGGTCCCCGTATTCTTCGCGTATTCGACGGATCCGGCCCAACACGACAGGGTTATCCGCGACATCCTGCTCAATCCGGTCAAATACCAGGCCAACCTGGTGCAGCGCCTCCCGGTACGCCTGCACATATCCCTGCTCAATCGCCTGGCTCAACCGATCAGGCTGCATACCCTTCGCAACCTGAGTGAGTTCAAGGCGCACTAGATCGCCCTGAATCGACACGGTGATCTTCCCCGCGCTCTCGGTGCCTCCTGCCGCCGTAACGTCGACGGTCCCGGCTACATTCGCAATCCAGCTACCGAGCCAACGGACCAGGTCATCGTCAGCTAACTCCTCGAAACCCATAGCCGTACCTTCTCCACGGGATTGGTACTCCACGAAAGGAAGTGAATCCTAGTGGGGTACCTCGTCCATGCCATTCTCCCGCAGAGTAGCCGTCATCGCCTCCACGACCCGCGCGGCCGGCCAATCATCGGGAGCCGAGATGAGGGTTCCCCCAGCTAGTTCGGTGGAGGACAGTTGGTCCCCGAGATGACTGACTGTGCCGACGTCGGAGCTGATCCATGTCCGGTATCCAACGCCGATCTTCCAACCACCACGTCGGGCAAGGCTGTTCGTCGCGGAGTCAGTTAATTTGGCGTAGGCGGGGTTCCATGTGGAGGCAACGGCTGCGCACACCGCGTCCGCGGCCTCGCTGGTGATGTCTCCAGGCGTTTGCTCGTGGATGCGGACCGTCAGATGATGTAACGGTATTCGCCCGCCCGGCGAGATTGCACCGGCGTTGATTTCGACGCGGATACGGACTCGCGGGCCCTCGCCGGATAGCCATATCCGATAACCGCTCTCCGGTTCGGGCTGAGGAGGCTCGTAGGCATCGTTGACGCTGACGTAGCTTCGCACTATCCGCACCAGCTCGCCCTCCGACCCTTCCCAAGGCTCGTCGTCAAGGGTTCGCCAGTGCTCGATGTCGAAGAGGTGTCGCAACTGCTGTATGAGCGAGTTGGTGCGCGCCGCGATCCATTCAGGAGACTCTCCCGTCGCGACCCAGATTGCCCGCACAAATGCGTCGGCCGCCCACGCGGGACGTGTCTGCAATGTCACCTTGGATTCACCTTTCATCTAGGTCACTGCTTCGGCGTATAGATCACGTCGATGTCGTAGATGTCGTTGTCTTCGAGCATCTGACGAAGTGCAGCTGCGCCATAGGGATCAGAGACATGCCATTCGAGCTTGGCTCCCGGTGGAAGTGCGCTCAGTTGCCGCTCAGCGGTCTCAAGATCACCAAAGGCCCGTTTGACCCAGTATCCGTTCTCAGGCTGCCAGAACAATCCCCGGCGTCCCATCTTCCCGTCTATGAAGACCTCTTGGTCCCCACGGTACAGGTGACTATCGAAAGCAACCGGCTTCCCTGTGGCGGGATCGACCTGCAAGAACTCAGGGACCCTGCCGTCCGCGGCTCGCTCGATGCCGCCTGTCTGTAGCTGATAGTCCACCCAGTCGTCGGTGCCGCGATTGTAGTACTTCCAGCCCGACTCGCTCTGCCCTGGAATCCAGGTTTCCGGCGGTGTGTCGGGTGGCCACCGTCCGGGAAGGTACGGGTCTCCTGACGGGTAGTTACTTCCTGCATTCGGGTCGAATGTGTCTGGTAGCGAGTGCGGTTGAGGGGCGGGTTCTTGCGGTCCGGCGCCCGCGTCATCTGAGTTGCCAGGAGTACCGGTGTTCGTGGGTTCTGTGCCGTCGCCGGTGGTTCCGTGGCCGTCCCCGCTCGGCGGTTGGTGAGGCGTCGGTGGTGTCTCGCCGGGAGTCGCGGGCGGCTCTACGTGTCCCGGAGGCGTCTCACCGATCGGCGCACCTCGCGGAGCCGATGGTGCCTCACCGGCTGGCGCGCCTGCCGGCGCAGGTGGTGTGTGGTCGGCAGGCGCGGGCACGGATGCTGGCGGTTTCTCAGCGACCGGTGTGCCTATAGGTGCTGGAGGCGCGTCACCAGGCGGCGCAGGCGCCTGGGGCGCCGGTGTCGGGCCGGCCGGTTCGCCTGCCGGCGAGGGTGCGTGTCCAGGCGGCGCTTCGACCGGTGCCGCTGGCGCATGACCGGCCGGTGCCTCGACGGGTGTGGATTTGGGTTCGGCGGTCGGTGTTACGGCTTCGGGTTTGGGTTCGGCGGCGGGTTGGCCGGTGTTGGTGGGGCGGGGTTGGTCGGTGACCGTGGCGCCGGGTCGGGGCTGGTCGAGGGGGCCCGGTTTGGGTAGTTCGGTGTTTCTGACCTGGGGCAGGCTGTCGAGTTTTTCGGTGATTTTCGCGGCTTGGGGGGCGATATCGGCGACCGGCAGGCGCGCGGCGGCCGCGGCGTCGCGGGTCAGCGCCGACCCGGCCCTGGTTTCGACCGCGGTGGCGGTTTCGGCGGCGCGCGCGCCCGCTTCTGCGGCGGCGGTAGCGGGTTTGGCTGCTTCGGCCCCGGGTAGGAAGAACGAGGCGAGGGTGACCATATCCGATCCCACCCCGCGCATCGGGTGCTCCCCGCTCAGGTCATCCCAGTCGATGAGGGCTTTGCCCATCTCCAGCGCGCCATGCGGGTCGGTGACGATCTTGGTGAATAAGGCGGCGGGATTGGTCAGCATCAACAATCCCTCGGCGGTGCCCTTCCAGGTTTGCAGGGCTTCCTTCGGGTCGTAGAAAAACCGGGACGGGTTCAGCGCAGCCACCGACCCCAGCACACCGATAACGTTCGTCCACGCCCCCACGTCGAGATCGATCAGCGCATTGGCTATCGGTGCGATCGCCGGAAATTCTTTGCTGATCCAGCTCTCCACCGTATCGGCCAGACTCTCCAGCGCCGACGCGAGCCCTTTGATGGCATCGACCCTTGCTTTACCCTCACGCCCCAAGTTGCGCAGCACCGCCATGATGTCGCGGGCCACAGCCTTAATCTCCTCCAGCGGATTCTCACCGGAAAACAGATGGCCGATGCTGTCCAGCAGCCCGGACGGGGAAAGCCGTTTCAGCAGATCACGGATCGCGTTTTGCGCCTTCTCCACCTCACCGGCGAACCCTTCGAGCTCGGTTGCGATGGTGCTGCACATGCCGGCCAGCTTGGTCAGCGAGTCGGCGATGTCATCGACGGCGGCGCCCATGGTCTGCTGTTCGGGGATGGTCTGGGCGGTGATCGACGGTTTGACGGTCGGCACCTGGGCCCCGATCCGGCTCAGTGCCTGTCCGAGGGTTTTCCACGTCCCCGCGGCCTCGCGCATCGCGCCGGGATCACCGTTGGGCCACACGTCGCCCACAAAAAACTCCACCACCGCCCACAGCATCGGTTTGGCGATCCCGCCGCCGAACGGGCTGGGAATCGTCACCGTCACCTGGGGCGCCGCGGGCTGGGCCGGCACCGGCACCGACGGCGCCGGGCAGCCCACCGTCGCGCCCGCCTCGGCCGCAGCGTAATTGGCCGCCGACATCTGAACCCCGAACCCGACCTGCCCGCACGCTTTCAACGCCGACAACGCGGCCTTGACCACCTCGTCAGCATTTGTCCGATACGTATTCGCGAACACCGTTCCCGCGGTGTCTTCCCCGGCGTTAAACCCCTTCAGCGACCCCGAAAACGTCGTCAACGCCGCAGCCAGCGCCTCACCATCGCCAGCCAGCGCCACACCCGCGGCGGCCAACGGCACCGGGTCAACCTCAATGGGCGCCATCGCTCACCCCCGGCGCCCTTACCGCGTTGTGTGGGCGCACAGGTGCCCTACCCCACACCCCACATCTGCGAATTCCCGGTAATCGCCCGCTTATAACCGTCATGGGCGTTATCCAAAAAACGCTGCAACTGCCCCAACGCCTCGCCCATCTGCTCGGCACCGGCATGCAACCGCCGATGCGCGTCTTGGCCCGCCGCAGCCGCCTCACCCTCCCACGAGTGCGACAACCGGGCCATCAGCGACTGCGCATCAGCCACCGAAGCCGCCACCACCTTGTGGAAATCGCCCATCTGCGTCACCGCAGCCGCCAACTTTTCCGGATCCACCGCGAACTTGCTCATCACATATCCCTCGACCGGTCACCGGCCCCCTCGGCCTCCTGAAATGCCTTGGCCGTCTTGCCCATCGCTTCGGCGAACCGTGCAAAGCCCGACACCACCGCATCAGCGCCCTCATGCCACTGCTGCCACACCTTGTGGTACTCGGCCGACGCATCCCCCGACCACGACCCGCCAACCAGGCCACGCACAGACTCATCCAGTGCAACAAACCCCGACCGCAACCGCTCAGCCGCCCCCGAAAAATCCTGCGCCGACCCACTCAACACCGGCAACTCAACCAGCAAACGCCTCGACATTCAACCACCCCCGATCACACTGTCCTCAGCAAAGAATGCCAGCAAATTTTATCATTCGTCAAGGCAGCGATGGAACATCCGTCCGTTCTCGGGGCCGGGCCCATCACCATCTACCCCTGGCCCTCCAATCCGGGCGGCCGGGGCCCACCGCCCGATATGAACGAGGCTCACCAGCATCCGTCGTGCACCGGTGACCAACCCAAAAGACCCCTATCACGAGGCGCCGCAACGGGCACCGCCACACCACCTCGGGCGTAGGCATACTGGGCTGGTGGCCGTCTTTATCCGCCGGCTATTCGGCATCGGCAAGCTGCCCGCCGACCTGCGGGCCGAGGTCGATGCCGAAGGTGTGCTCTACCTGGCCGACTACGTTGCGGTGACCCGACGGTTCAGCGGCGCGGTGCCGGGCCTGCGGTCACCGCACAGCCTCGCCAGCTACGTCGGGTCGCTGGTGCTGACCTCCCAGCGGGTGCTGGCCACCCTGTCATCGCTGCCGAAACTGGCCGGGCGCACCGTCGACGTGCGTTGGGACGCAGCGCAAACCGGCGCCGCCGGGGTGGAAATCTCGGCGAGCGGCCTGCAGGTCGAGATAAACCTCGCCGCCGTGGATCCCCGGTTCAGCGGGGAACTGTCGTTGCACTACAAGCAGCCGATTCCCGGTGATGTGCTCACCCAGCTGCCGCTGCGGTCACTGGCATTCGACGTGCCCCCGGAGTACGTCTACCGCGCGGTGGGTGTGGCCTACAACCCCTGAGCCGTGCGCCGCGGCAGCTCGATCCACCCGTGCAGATCCGGCCAGGGCGGCCGGCGCAGCATGGCCAGGGTGCCGAAGACCGCCGCCAGCAGGCCGGTGATCACACCGATCAGCGCGATCCGGTTGTGATCGATGGCTGGTACCCAGGACACGTCGCCGCCGCGGATGACGTACACCCCGAGGGCGCCACCATCGCGCACCCGGGTGACGGTGATGACGGTGGCCCCATCGGGCGTCTGGTACGGCTCGCCGTAGGCGCGCCGGGCCGCATCCGCGGCGGGCAGGTGGTCGAGCACCTCGGGAATCTTCACGATCGGCTCCCTTCGTCGCCGAGGTCGACGCTAGCGCGCAAAACCTCGAGTGCGGGCCTCGTTGCCGTCGATCTCGGCGCACCGGGCACGATGGCCAGGTGACCGATCACGCGTTCAGTCTGTCGGAGCGCCGAGCGGTGTATCGGGTGATCGCCGAACGTCGCGACATGCGCCGCTTCGTGCCGGACAGCACCGTCGACGACGAGGTGTTGGCCCGGGTGCTGCAGGCCGCGCACGCCGCCCCCAGCGTCGGGTTGATGCAGCCGTGGCGGTTCATCCGGATCACCGATGCGGCGCTGCGTCGTCGCATCCACGCCCTGGTCGACGAGGAACGCCACCTCACCGCGCAAGCACTCGGCCCCCGCGACCAGGAATTTCTGGCGTTGAAGGTCGAGGGCATCCGGGAATGCGCCGAACTGCTGGTCGTCGCGCTGCGCGACGGCCGGCAGGCGCACGTGTTCGGGCGACGCACCCTGCCCCAGATGGATCTGGCGTCGGTGTCCTGCGCGATCCAAAATCTATGGCTCGCCGCGCGCGCCGAGGGCCTTGGCATGGGCTGGGTGTCGCTGTTCGATCCGCATCGCCTGGCGCAGCTGCTGACGATGCCCGCCGACGCCGAACCGGTGGCGATCCTGTGCCTGGGACCGGTTCCGGAGTTCCCGGACCGGCCCGCGCTGGAGTTGGACAACTGGGCCTTCGCGCGGCCCCTGGCCGAGTTCGTCTCCGAAAACGGCTGGGAGTTGGCACCCGAGCCGCCCGACTAAGACCCGGAGGCGCTCCCCACCAGTTGGGCGGTGCCGACCGGGATGCCGAGCGGCCGCTGCACCAGGACCTCCACCGACACCCACGCCGCCGGCGAGAAATGGGTGGTGTTGGCGGGCTGCGGCGGGTGCTGCGTGCGGACCACGGTGAGCACACCGTTATCGGCGATGGTGAACTCGCCGTCGACAATGATCGAATCTCCGCTGGCCATGCGGATGGAGAACCAGGACACCGACCGAACTCCTCCCTGTGGACTGGGGATCAGGCTATGAGGCGGGCCACAGTTCCGCTCGATGGCTGGGGACGGCGGCCCAGCGGCGGTGGCCCGGCGGCGGCGGCGCCTTCAGCGCGGCAATACCACGCTGACCTGCGCAGACGTGCCCCACATCGGGGTCGTGCCGCCGGCCGGCGAGGTCGAGCGTGGAGAAAAAATCATCACTACCGATACTCTCAACCGGCGGAGCGCAACAACACAAGCTGAGAAGGTGACCGCGATCAGCGAGAACAACCACCCCAACCAAGACCGAGACAATGTGCTGCTGGTGCACTGGCACGACCTGGGCCGCTACCTCGGCGTCTACGGGCACCCGGACGTGCGCAGCCCGCGGCTGGATGCGCTGGCCGCCGAGGGCATCCTGTTCACCCGCGCCCACGCCACCGCGCCGCTGTGCTCACCGGCCCGCGGGTCGTTGTTCACCGGCCGCTACCCGCACAGCAACGGGCTGGTCGGCCTGGCCCACCACGGCTGGGAGTACCGGCCCGGGGTGCGCACGCTGCCGCACATTTTGGCCCAATCCGGCTGGCATTCGGCGCTGTTCGGCATGCAACACGAGACGTCGTTTCCGGCGCGGCTGGGCTTCGACGAATTCGACGTGTCCAACTCCTACTGCGAATACGTGGTGGAGCACACCCAAAACTGGCTGCGCGCGCACGCCGACACGGGGCGACCATTCCTGTTGACCGCGGGCTTTTTTGAAACACACCGGCCCTATCCCGCCGACCGTTATCGCCCCGCCGATTCGGCCGCCGTGGATGTGCCCGACTACCTGCCCGACACCGACGAGGTGCGCCAAGACCTCGCCGAGTTCTACGGGTCGATCACCACCGCCGACGCGGCGGTGGGCGAGCTGCTGGACACGTTGGCCGAAACCGGTTTGGACGCCACCACCTGGGTGGTGTTCGTCACCGACCACGGGCCGGCGTTCCCGCGGGCGAAATCCACGCTGTACGACGCCGGTACCGGCGTCGCGCTGATCATCCGGCCACCCACCCGGCACGCGATCGCACCCCGGGTGTATGACGACCTGTTCAGCGGGGTCGATCTGTTGCCGACGCTGCTGGATTTCCTCGGCGTCGCCAAACCCGCCGAGATCGAGGGCCTCTCGCATGCGGGCGACCTGCTGGCACCCGAGCCGGGCACCGCGCCGGTGCGCGATCACGTGTACACCGCCAAGACGTATCACGACTCGTTCGACCCGATTCGCGCGATCCGCACCAAGGACTACAGCTATATCGAGAACTACGCGCGGCGCCCGTTGCTGGACCTGCCGTGGGATATCGAGGAAAGCCCGTCGGGGCAGGTGGTGGCGCCGTCGGTGGCGTCACCGCGGCCGCAGCGTGAACTCTACGACCTGCGCACCGACCCCACCGAGTCCAAAAACCTGCTCGACGGCGACACGGCCGACGTCGACCACGCCGCCGCCGTCGCCGACGATCTGGCGGTGCAGCTCAACGAGTGGCGCCAGCGCACCGGCGACGTCATCCCGTCGGAGTTCGCCGGCACCCGGATCTCGGAACGCTACACCGAGACGTATCTGCAGATCCATCACAAGACACCGACCAGCCGCTCGGCTATCGCCGCCGACCGCGGCATCGAAGACGAAGTCCAACAGTAGGTTTCCGTGATGTCCGCTACCCCGTCGTCGTATCTGGTGTTGGCCACCCAGCGCAGCGGCAGCACCCTGCTGGTGGAATCGTTGCGCGCCACCGGAAGTGCGGGCGAGCCGCAGGAGTTCTTTCAGTATCTGCCCACCACCGGGATGGCGCCGCAACCGCGGGAATGGTTCGCCGGGGTGACCGACGAGTCGATTCTGCGGCTGCTCGACCCGCTGGAGCCCGGGGTGCCCGACACCGCCACCCCGGTCGCCTGGCGCGAACACATCCGCAGTTCCGGCCGCACCCCCAACGGCATCTGGGGCGGAAAGCTGATGTGGAACCAGACCGAGCTGCTGCAACAGCGGGCGGCGGGGCTGCCGGACCGCACCGGTGACGGGCTGCGTGCGGCGATCCGCGACGTGATCGGCAGCGAACCGGTGTACGTGCACGTCTACCGGCCCGACGTGGTGTCCCAGGCGGTGTCGTTTTGGCGGGCCGTGCAAACCCAGGTGTGGCGGGGACGCCCGGACCCCGAACGGGATTCGCAGGCCCAGTACCACGCCGACGCCATCGCCCACATCGTGCAGAATCTGCGCGATCAGGAGCTGGGCTGGCGCAACTGGTTCGCCGCGGAGAACATCACCCCGATCGACATCGCCTACCCGGTGCTGTGGCGCAACCTGACCTCGTTCGTGGCCCAGGTGCTCGAAGCGCTGGGCCTCGATCCCGGATTGGCTCCCGAGCCGGTGCTGGAACGCCAGGCTAATCGGCGCTCCGACGAGTGGGTGGACCGTTACCGCGCCGAGGCCGAACAGCACGGGCTGCCGGTATGACAGCACCCGGTGATTGTGCGGTTTCATACGCGACACCCCGCACACGGCGTATCGATCCGCACAGTCGCGGACGGAGAGCGGGATGACCGCCGCCGAGGCCGACGGGGTCCGGCGGATCTGGTCGCAGCTGGGCCTGCCCGGAATCGTCGACGTACACACCCATTTCATGCCGAAGTCGGTGATGGACAAGGTGTGGAACTATTTCGACTCCAACGGTCCGCTGATCGGGCGGTCCTGGCCGATCGCCTACCGGACCGACGAGATCGCGCGCATCGAGACGCTGCGCGCGTTCGGGGTGCGGGGGTTCACCTCGCTGGTGTACCCGCACAAGCCGCAGATGGCGGCGTGGCTGAACCAGTGGGCCGCCGAGTTCGCCCGCACCACCCCGGATTGCCTGGCCACCGCGACGTTTTACCCCGAGCCGGACGCCGGATCCTACGTCGCGGCGGCCATCGACGGCGGCACCCGGGTGTTCAAGGCGCACCTGCAGGTGGGCCGCTTCGACCCGAACGATCCGCTGCTGGACCCGGTGTGGGGCGTCATCGAGGACGCCGGCGTGCCGGTCGTCATCCATTGCGGCTCCGGCCCGGTGCCCGGCGAGCACACCGGACCCGAACCGGTCCGTCAGCTGCTGCACCGATTTCCCCGGCTGCCGTTGATCGTCGCGCACATGGGCATGCCGGAATACACCGAGTTCCTCGACATCTGCGCGTCCGCCGCCCAGGTGCGGCTGGACACCACCATGGCCTTCACGGCGTTCTCCGAGGAGACCATGCCGTTTCCGCCCGACCAGCACCGCCGGTTGCGGGATCTCGGTGACCGCATCCTGTTCGGCAGCGACTTTCCCAACATCCCCTACGGGTACCGCCATGCGCTGACCGCGATCACCGAGTTGCCCGGTATCGACGACGACTGGTTGCGCGGCGTGTTCCACGACAACGCCGCGCGGCTGTTCGGGCTGGACTAGCTCGGCGCGCCGGTGGCCGCCCAGGCCTGCACGGTGTTCGGCGGGTTCATGCGTCCTCCGGGGCATCGGCGACGAATCGGGTGCGGTAGCCGCGCAGCCGGGTCGCGACCGTGTCGGGGTCCAGTCCCAGATCGGCCGGCTGGTACAGCACACCGCCGTGGCGGCCCCGGGGATGCTCGGTGCGGAAGGCGGTCATCGCCTGGCGGGCACGGGTATCGAAAGGTTGGCCGGCCAGCTCGTAGATGCGCGCGACGGTGGCTTCCTCATCGGCCATGAAGTCGTCGAACCGTACGTCGATGGACTGGTCGGCGGGCAGCACGTCGCGGTCCCGCAGGCAGCCGGTGAGCAGGTCGTCGGCGCGGTCCAGCCAATACTGCGAGATCGTGACCGGGTCCGGCCGGGCGCGAGCCATCCGGGCCGCGTAGCTGATCATGGTGGCCATCGACTGGGTCACCTCGACCGGATCCCGGTGGGTGACAACAAAGGTGGCGTCCGGGAAGGTGGCCAGCAGGGTGGGGAACTGTTCGAGATGCTGCGGCGACTTGAGCACCCAGCGGGTGCCGCCGCGCAACCATTGCAACGCCTGTAGGGTCCGTTTCAGGTAGGCGTAGGACGCGGCCTGATCGTGCGCCTTGTAGTGGGCGGCGAACGTCGGTAGGTAGTAGGTGGTTTCGAACAGCATGCCGGAGATATCGTTGGCCAGCAGCTGGATCTCTTCGTGCGCATGGTCGACGGTCATGTCGTGCATGCGCTTGAACTCCGGCATCGAGGTATGAACCAGCTCCAGACCGGTGGCGCACCGGTCCCGCCGGGCCTGCGGATCGGGCTCCCCCGGGGTGGCGATCGGCTCCAGGCTCTCCCAGTACGGCAGGTACCGAATCGCTGGGTCCGCGGCGATGAGGTTGTGCAGATGGGTGGTCCCGGTGCGAGGCAGCCCGCAGATGATGATGGGCCGCTGCACCGCAACGTCTTCGATCTCCGGATTCCGGGTGATCAACTCCTCCAACCGAAGCCGATTGACCAGGTTTGCCACCAGCTGCTCGAACACGATCGCGGTGCCGGCATCGGACAGACCGGCCTCGGCGCGCAGCGCGGCGCACAGCACGTCGAGCCGTTCCCGGAACGCGTCGTCGCCCCAGCGGTCCAGGCCGGTGCGTTCGACCGCGGCGGCCAGCAACGCCGCCGGGGTCAGCTCCAGGGTGGCGCCGTAGCCGGCCAACGCCTCGCGCATCGGCGCCGCGGCGGCCGGAAACACCGGTGCGGCAAGGTCATCGAGCCGGACCGGTGCCGGACGGGCAGTGGTGCTGCTCACCGGGCCAGCTCCGCCACGTCCACCACGCGGCAGCGGGGGCGTTGCGGGGTGGCCTCGGGCAAAAACCAGCGCAGCCAGACCAGCCCGGTGGACCGGCCCGCCGTCGACACCCAGTTGGGGTGGCCGGGATCGGTGTCGCTGACCACGATCTGCCACGAGCCGTCCGGTTCGTAGCTGACCTGCGCGCCGTTGATCGTGACCCGTTCCCGGGTGTAGTCGTAGGTGTGCAGGAACGGGTTCCACAGACACAGGTTCCAGAACACGCACGGCGGCGAGCTGCCCTCGATGATCAGCGCCTGCTGCGGTTCCAGCCGATAGGAGCCCATCGCATAGGCCGCGTCGCCGGCCGCCCACCCGACGGTGCGCTCGGGCACCGGGTAGGGTTCCTGGATTTCGTTGGGCGGCTCGAGGCGGATCGGCACCATCGCGCACTGTTCCCGCACCCAGGTCCGCGCCGCCCGCAGGCGCCGGGACAGATCCGCGCGGCTGTCCTGGCGCCGGGTCGGCGGGTCGAGCGCTTCGATCGTCCACTGGGTGCGTCGATCCGACTCGGGGGAGGTCAGGTAGTCGCGGGTGAGGATGAACACGGCGTCGGGTTCCAGCTTGAGCCACCCGCCCGGCTGGGGGCTGGCGCTGATGGTGAACGCGAAGTTGCCGTCGTCGTCGAACTCGAGGTCGCGGTCGTTGATCGTCGCGATGATCCGGTCGCTGTAGCGCCCGTCGTCGGGTCCGCCGTAGACGGTCATCGACAAATAGACGGCGTCACCGCGGTTACCGGTGACCTGATAGCTGCGCTGCGGGTCGATGGGAGCCAGTTGGTAGAAGGCGTCGGAGTTGTCCCCGCCCCACTTCAGGTAGGGGCCGATCACGTCGACCAGGATCGGTTTGTCGGCCTCGCCCCACACGTAGGCGTCGACGGCCACCCGCAGCAGGCTAAACGCCAGCCGGTAGCCGTCGAGCAGGTCGGCCTCATCGAGCGGAGGGTCGGCGCCCAGCAGCCGCTGCTCGACCGCACGAACCTCGTCGAGCAAGTCGCCGAAGGCGCGCGACAGGTCGGAATCCGTTGGGGTGTCGGTCATCGCGGTTCCTTCTTTCTTACCGAGGCTCCCCGCAGCAGCAGCCAGCAGAGCCGGTCGACCGCATCGTCGATGCCGTCGTGTTCCAGGACGTGGGCGATGTAGAAGGTGGTGCCCACCAACATGTCGTAGGTCATCTCGATGTCGAGTTCCGGGTGCACCGCACCTTGGGCAATGCCATCGCGAATCAACGTCCCGAACGCGGTGCGGGTCTGTTGATCGAGCAGCTGCTGGGTGCGGATATACAGCTGCGGGTCACGGTGCCGGTCGGCCAGGATGCCCAGCGTCGCGGCGGCCACCACCGGTTGGCGCCAGAATTCGAAGACCCCGCGCACAAACCGGCGCAGGTCGGTGTCGAATTTCCCCGAGCTGTCCAGCACGTCGCCGACGTCGGCGGCGTCGAAGACCGCGTCGAACACCAGGTGGGTTTTCGACGGCCAGCGCCGATACACGGTGGGGCGGCTCACGTTTGCCTCCCGCGCGACCGCCTCGATCGACACCTGGTCGTAGCCGTCCCGGACCAGCAGTCGACGGGCCGCCGCCACGATGGCCCGGTCGGTGCGCGGATCCCGCGGGCGTCCCCGGACCGACTCGCTCGGGTCCGGGGACACCGACTCGTTCGCCGCAGCGTCGCCAGCCATGCGCTAAACCATTACATGTCGTAACGTAAATGGTCAATGGCTGGTTTCGCGGGGCCGAGCTTTGCGCGCCGGTAGGGTGGGCACCATGGCGTTTGCTGCGGGCCCCGTTGCGGCAAGTGGCTACGAGGCGCGCTGGGAACAGCACAACGTCGAGCGGCGTGCGCAGATTCTGCGGGCCGCGGTGGAGCTCATCGAAGAGAGCCCGGCCGGTGGCGCCGTGTCGGTGTTGAGCATCGCCAAACGCGCTGGCGTCGCGAAATCGGTGGTGTACCGGCAGTTCAGCAGCAAGGAAGAGCTGGAGTGCCGGGTGCGCTCCTACGTGTTCGACGAGTTCGCCGCGGTGCTGGACACCAAACTCGATGTGACCAACGGTTCGTTGCGCGAGATTTTGACCCGCACCGTCGAGGCGGTCGCCGACTGGATGATCGACCATCCCCGACTCGACGAATTCGCCCGCCGCGGCCCGACTTTCGAGGGGGACGGCTCGTTGGACGCGGTGGGCGAGCTGAAGCTGCGGATGACACGGCAGGCCGAGGACATCATCGCCGAGATTGCGGCGACGATCGGCGTCGACGACGCCGCGTTCACCTCGGTGCCGTTCGCGGTGGTGACCATGGTCGAGGCCACCTTGTCGGCCTGGCGGCGCGGGGCCGCACCCACCCGGTCCCGGGAGGAAATGATCGCGCACCTGGCCGACTTCGCCTGGTACGTGTTGGACGGGGCGGCCCGCTCGGCCGGGCTCGAGGTCAGCCGGGACGACCCGCTGATGGCGGTGATCACCGCACTGACAAACCGCTGAGCTGCAATAGTCCGGCGTTGTAGTCGGCGACCAGGCTGCGGACGGTTTCCTGGGCGCAGGATTTGTTGGTCCCGATAAACCCGGTCGGGCCCCGTTTGATCCAGCCGGTGACGTACACCCCCGCGTGCACCCGGCCGGCGTCGTGGGGCACCGTGGCGGTGGCGTCATCGAAGGGCAGCCCGGGCACCGGTTGGCCCCGGTAGCCGATCGATGTGAGCACCAGACCCGCCTCGATAAGGCGGTGCTCCGCCGTGGCAGTCACCCGGGTCGACCCGTCGCTGACCTCGTTGCGGACGAACCGCACCCCGCGCACGGCGTCGTCGCCCACCACCTCGGTGGGCGACAGCCGGTAGTCGAGCACGATGCGCCGGTCACCGATGGAGCTGCCGCGCAACAGTGCCGCGCGGGGATCGGTGTCCGGGAGATCGTGGTCGGCGACGACGGCCACGCCCGGCGTCGCGCACAGCCCGGCCAGCTCGGGGACGGTGAACGCCGACTGCGCCGGCCCGCGCCGGCCGACGACCACGACCTCCTCAATATTGCTGCGGCGCAGCGCTTCCAGCGCGTGCGGTGCGATAGCGCTGTCGGCTAGCAACGCCGGGTCCATGGTCAGGATCCTCGCGACGTCCAAGGCGACGTTGCCGTTGCCGATGATCACCGCGCGGGGATGCGACAGGTCGAAGGACCGCGCGGCGAAGTCCGGATGCCCGTTGTACCAGGCGACGAACTCCGTCGCCGAGGCGACGCCGGGCAGCTGGATGCCCGGAATGTCGAGCCGACGGTCCGCGGCCGCCCCGACCGCGTAGATGACGGCGTGGTGCTCCGCGCGCAGCTCGTCGTGGCCGATCTGGGTGCCGACCTCGGCGCCGAGCACCAGCTCCACCCGCGGGTCGGCGCGGATGCGGTCGAAGTGGTCGACCACGCCCCGGGTGCGGCGGTGATCGGGCGCCACCCCGAAGCGCGCCAATCCGTACGGCCGGCTCAGCCGTTCATAAATCCATACCCGCGCACCGGGAATGGTGAGCAGCTCGTCGGCGGCGTACATCGCGGCGGGCCCCGATCCCACGATCGCGACCCGCAACTCGCCGTCGTCGCGCACCGCCAGCGGCGGCACGACGGGCGCGAGAATGGGCCGCGGCCGCGGGGTCGCGTAGAAGTCGGCGTTGAGGGCGACGAACACGTTCTCGTGCGCGGCGAGCTTGCTGTCGTGCTTGATGGCGTCGACCGGGCACGCCGACACACATGCACCGCAGTCGACGCACGCGGCCGGGTCGACGTAGAGCATCTCCGCGGTACCGAAGTCCGGCTCGTCGGGGGTGGGGTGAATGCAGTTGACCGGGCAGGCGTAGACGCAAGACGCGTCGCCGCAGCAGGACTGCGTGATGACGTGCGGCATCAGCAGATCACGCGCGCGGATCGATCCGGGGCGCTGCGGTAACGCGCCGGCTCGCCAGCGATGCCGCACCGCTTCCACACCCAGCGGCCCACCCGGTTCATCAACCCGAGTTCCTCGGTCAGCGCGCGCATCTCACCGAAGTAGCCGGACAGGATCTTGCGCGACTGCGGGCCGCGCCAGAACGCCTCCTTGATCACCGCGTCGGGGATGTCGAACCGCGCGGCGAACGATTTCGGCGGTGCCATGATTTCGTGCGCCAGCCACCGCAGCGCCAGCGGAAACGCCACGCTGCCAAACGCCCGCATCCGCCACGACCGCCGCGGCATGTGGACCCTGAGGAATTCGTTGGCCCACGAGATGTGCCGCGCCTCTTCGGCGATGTGGATCTGCATCGTCCGCAACACCGCCGGCGGGATGTTGGCCCCTTCGCGGATCAGCGCCTTCTGGAAGTGGTCGATCGGCTCCTCCCCGGCCAGGATCCCGGCCATAAACGCGGTCGGCGAGTACTGGCCGACCAGGCCGATATACGGGGAGAGCCGACGGAACAACGGCCGCATCCCCGGAACGTCGGCCCCCGACCGGTTCACCAACTCCTGGAACATCTGGATGTGGTTGCACTCTTCGGTCATCTCGTGCAGCGCGTACCGGAACTCCGGGGAGTTGTTGGGCAACTTCATGATGAACGCCATCAGCCCACGGATCAGGATGCTCTCGAACGCCGCCCCCACCTTGACCGTGTTCAACGTCCGCCATTTACCGATCTCGATCTGCCGGTCCAGCGGCTGGTGCTGGTACCACCAAGTGGCGCCCAGCGGATCGACCTCCGGGGACAGCACCCAGCGCGGATCGTCGGGGTCAAGCGCCATCTCCGGGGCATCCCAGGCGATGTCCAGATAGGGATCGAACCGCCGCCGCACTGACCCCTCCGACAGCACGGCCAACAGATCGTCGTAGTCCGCGCCGAGTTCCCCGCTGCTAACCGACCCCGGCGTCTTCCGACTGGTTGCTGACGTCATGGGCCTCAATTTACCGGGACCATGCGTCCCAGTAAATAGCACCCGGCGGTTACAGGGTGCGGGCGATGATTTCCTTCATGATCTCGTTGGTGCCGGCGTAGATCTTCTGCACCCGCTGGTCGGTCCACATCCGCGCGATCGGGTATTCGACCATGTAGCCGTAGCCCCCGAACAGCTGCAGACACTCGTCGGCGGCGACCATCGCCCGCTCGGTGGTCCACCACTTCGCCATCGCGACCGTCGGGATGTCGAGTTCGCCGCGGATATGCCGGGCGATGCAGTCGTCGATGAAGACCCGACCGATCTTGGCCTCGGTGGCGATCTCGGCGAGTTTGAACTTGGTGTTCTGGAACGCGAAGATCGGCTTGCCGAAGGCCTGGCGTTCCTTGGTGTAGCGCAGGGTGTGTTCCAGGGCGACCTCCATGCCCGCCACCGATGCCAGCGCAATGATCAACCGCTCCTGCGGCAGCTGCTGCATGAGTTGGATGAAACCCTGCCCTTCGCTGTCACCGAGCAGGTTCGACACCGGGATGCGGACGTCTTCGAAGAACAGCTCGGAGGTGTCTTGGCCCTTCTGGCCCACCTTCTCCAGCACCCGGCCGCGCCGGAAACCCGCGCGGTCGGCCTCCACCAGCACCAGCGAGATCCCGCCGGCGCCCGCGGAGGCGTCGGTCTTGGCCACCACAATGATCAGGTCGGCCTGCTGCCCGTTGGTGATGAAGGTTTTCGAGCCGTTGACGACGTACTCGTCGCCCTCGCGGACGGCCTTGGTCTTCACGTTCTGCAGGTCGGATCCGGTGCCGGGTTCGGTCATCGCGATGGCGCCCACCACTTCACCACTGGCCATCTTCGGCAGCCACTGCCGTTTTTGCTCTTCGCTGCCGTAGGTCAGCAGATAGTGCGCCACGATGCCGTTGTGCAGCGTGACCCCCCACGACGTATCGCCGCAGCGGGCCTGTTCCTCGATGAGCACCGCCTCGTGTGCAAAGGTGCCGCCACCGCCGCCGTATTCCTCGGGGATCGACAGGCACAACAGGCCCAGCTCGCCGGCCTTGGTCCACAGGTCGCGGTCGACGTGGTGTTGCTCGATGAACTTGTCGATGTTGGGGGCCAGTTCCTTGTCGATGAAGGCGCGGGCAAGGTCGCGCAGGGCCGCCAGGTCGTCGTCCATCCATGCTGAATCGGGCATTTACGGGCCTTTCTGCTGCCATTTGGCCGAACTTGCACCAACCGGTCGGTCGGCGCCTTGGGTCCGCAATTTACCGGGACCGGCGGTCGCAGTAAATAGCGTGGTGATGGAGCCCGGTGGATCGCCGTGCACCGCGAAGCGCCGCGCCGCCGGCGTGACCCCGGTTACGGTGGGTTCACCTCTACCGAGAAAGGCCGCGACAATGCCGTCCGACGCCTCCGTAGTCGAACCACCGATTCCGGTCCCCGACGTTCCCGGCGCCGAGGCGGGCGCCGAGGGCCTGCCCCCGCGATCGGCGTTGTCGGCCGGTCAACGCGTGATCGTCGATGCGTCGGCCGTCGCCGACCTGGGGTTGCGCACCGCGATCGCCTCGCTGGTCGGGGTGGCGATGGTGCCCCCGGTGCTGGCCGCCGCGGTGCGCCGCGACGAGTCCCGCGCGGAGCGGGCAAGTCTGGGCTTCTACGCCGAGTTGGCCGCCGACCAGGATGCGACGCAGTCGTTTCCGGCACCGACCGCGCCGCCGCGGGTGTCGTCGCGGCCGGCCAATCCGGTGGCCGAGTGGATCGCTCACGGCAACGTCAGCAATATCGCGTTCACCAGCAGCTTCGAGGCGGTCAACCCGGCGATGCGCGAGAGGTGGCGCACGTTGTCGCGCAACAACATCGTGCGCGCCCAGCATTGGCGGCACGACGACGGGCCGCGGCCGACGTTGTGCGTCATCCACGGCTTCCTGGGCTCGCCGTACCTGTTCAACGGCCTGTTTTTCTCGCTGCCCGCGTTTTACCGGTCCGGGTACGACGTGTTGCTCTACACCTTGCCGTTTCACGGCCGCCGCGCGGAAAAGTGTTCGCCGTTCAGCGGTTACGGATACTTCTCGCTGGGCATGTCCGGGTTTGCCGAGGCGATGGCGCAGGCCGTGCACGACTTCCGGTCGGTGGTCGACTATCTGCGCTATACCGGTGTCGAGCGGATCGCGTTGACCGGGATGTCGCTGGGCGGCTACACCGCGGCGCTGCTGGCGGCCATGGAGGACCGCCTGGAGGCGGTGATCCCCAACGTGCCGGTGGTGTCGGTGGAATCAGAGGTCGACGACTGGTTCCCCGCCAATAAACTGTTCGCCCTGGGGCATTGGCTCGGCCGGATCAGCCGCGAGGAGTTTGCGGCCGCCTCGGCGTATCACTCCCCACTGAACTACGCGCCGGTGATCGCCAAGGAGCGCCGGCTGATCATCACCGGCCTGGGTGACCGGTTGGCGCCGCCCGAGCAGGCCGAAATGCTGTGGGAGCATTGGGACCGCTGCGCGTTGCACTGGTTTCCGGGCAACCATATTCTGCACGTCAGCCAGCCGGAGTATCTGCGCCGCACCCTCCGCTTCCTGCGCCCGTTCATGGGCGTCGAGTGACCGCGAGCGTGCGCAGAATGCCAGTCCCGAGCGGGTTTTGGCGTACAACTGCGCACGCTCGCCGGAAATGGGCAATTCCTGGCCAGACCGGTGTTGATTTTGCGTGTAGGGTCGTGGATCCGTGAAATCCACGACCCTACACGCAAAATCAACGGCGAGGTGGGGCAGAAGCCTGAAGCCTTACACCGCGGCGTGGCGGGCCCGCGTCGGCACCCGCATCACCGCACTGCGCCACTGCAGCTGCGACAGCAGGCCGGCCGGCATCGGGGCGTGGCCGTCGAGCCGGCGCACCGACAGCGGGTGCAGCGCCCGCAGCGCCGCGCGCTGATTACCGCGCTGCGGGGTCAGACCGGCCAGCGGCGGCGCACCGCCGGGCTCCGCCTCGGTGTGGAACGCGCACGCCGCGGCCACCGTGGGACCGGCCGCGGTCTCCGCGATTTCGACCGCGGTCCAGGTCTCCCGCGCCGGATGCGCCCAGATCGCCGCCAAGGTGTCCGGCAGGCCGGCGTCCGGGCTGAGCCGGTAGGCCGCCACGTAGCCGGTGGTGCCTTCCCACACGGCGTGCCAGGTTTCCCGGGCGCTCGGGGCGAACAGCTCCGGAACGTCCTCGGCGTCGGCGCCGGTGACCTCCCAGCCACTTTCCCGCAAATGGTCGCCGAGCCGGCGCACCGCCACCTCGGCGGTCTCATACAACGGGATCCGCGACGAGCGGGCTTGCAGCGCCGCCAGGTTCCCCGCCGCCGACAGGGTCAGCCCAACCCAGGTCTCCCGCTGCGGCGCACTGCCGCCAGACGCGGTGTCGCGGCTGGTGACCCGGACCGCGTCGGCCCGGATCCCGTACCGGTTCAGGTATCGCGCGATCAGCGGCAGCGGCAGCACGTCGACGTCATCGAGCGGCGGGGTGACCCGCAGCACCGCGGTGGCCCGCACATCGGTGCCGGTCGACGGTTCGGACCGGGCACCGCGGCGGCCCATCAGCATCGCCGCCCGGCGGCGCACGATGCTGGTCAGGTGCAGCCCGCGCCACCAGGCCAGCAGCAGCAGCGCCACGCCGATGCCGACGCCGAGCACCCAGCGGTCTCGGGTCGACTGCCACGGGTAGGCCATCGCCGCGGGCACCACGGCCAAGGCGACCAGGGTGATCCGGGCGGGACCCGGCCAGGCAATGTTGGGTCGGCTCACGAGGTGGGTTCCTTTCGTCGGCGCGCGGCGATCACGGCCGCGGCCCCTACGGCCAGTGCCAGCGCCGCGGTGCCGGCATAGGCCACGATCCGCGGCGTGGGGTCCTGCACGGGCGGGGGCGGCGGCGGGTCCAGCTGCCGTGCCGGCGCGGTGTCGTGGGTGGCGGCGGGCAGCTCCCAGGTCAGCGCGGCGACCGGGTCGACGGTGCCGGCTCCGACCAGGGTGGAGGGCCGGTGCGCCGCGTTGTGCGCGGTGCGGGTCAGGCGGTCCACCACCTGGGTCGCGCTCAGCCCCGGGTACTTACTGCGCACCAGCGTCGCGACCCCGGCCACATAGCCGGTCGCGTAACCGGTTCCGCTGAGCGGTACCAGCTTTCGCTTGTCGCCTGGCAGCGCGTTGGCCAGCCCGCCGTCGTCGCGGTTGCTCACCGAGACGACGTTCTCGCCGGGCGCGGCGATACCGACCCAGGGCCCGGCCATGGTGAACGGCGACGGATGGCCCGCGGCCCCCAGCGACGCCACCGACAGCACGTAGGGCTGCCACCAGGACGGCACCGACACCGAGGTGACTCCGGCCCAGTTGTGCGGGTCGTCCGGACGGCTCAGGTCGGCCGGGGGGTTGGAGTCGCAGGCGGTGCCAGCACCGGCCGCCCCGGCGCGGCCCACGTCACCGGCCGCGGCCACGATCACCGCGTCCTTGTCCACCGCCGCATAGCGCAGCGCGGCGCCCAGCGCGGTCTGGTCGACGGGGCGGTCGGTGGGCAGGCAGGTCACGGTCGGAATGGTGATCACCCGGGCACCCATGTCGGCGGCGTGCACAATCGCCCGGCTCAAAGCGTCCAGGTCGACGGCCGCCCGGGCCAGCGCCGGGTCCTCCCCGCCGCCGCCCTTCGGCGACAGTGTCGCCGAGGTCACCCGCATCGACAGCAGTCGCGCCGCCGGCGCCACTCCGCTGAACCCGTCGTCGCCGGGCTGCCCGGCGACGATCCCGGCGATCAGGGTGCCGTGCCCGTCGCAGTCGGTGAGCCCGTCGGTCGTGGCCAGGTAGTCACCGCCGGCGTCGACGGCCGGCAGCCGGGGGCCCGGCCGCACCCCGGTGTCCAGGATCGCCACGGTCTGGCCTTCGCCGCGGGAGAACTGAAACGCCGCAGGAAGATTCATCAGTTGCTGGGCGGCGGTGGCCGTCCCGGGTTGGGTGCCGGGCAGCACCGCGGAGGCGACGCAGTCGCCGCGTTGATCCATCGGCGCCACCGGCCCCGGGGCGCCGTCCGGCGGTGGCACCGCCTGGTCGACCTGCGGCGGGCTGATCGCCAGCGCCGGCGCGCTGGCCAGCAGTGCGGTCACACCGACTGCCAGCCAAGCTAATACGGCACGTTTCATCGATTGAGCACCAAGCTGAACAGGCCAACCAGGTAGGCCATCACCGGGATCAGCGAGGCGTCCAGGGTGGACGCCAGGAAACCCACCAGCCGGCGCATCGGCAGCGAGTAGCTGTCCGGTGAGGCGATCGTGGGGTTCAGCGCGGCCACCGCCCACACCAGCACCAGCACCGCCAGCACCAGCAGCGCGGCGCCGGCAGCGAGGTACCGTCCGGTCGCGGCGTAGCAGACCAGCAGCACCGCCGCGGCCAGGAACGGTTGGGCCAACAGCCACGCCTTGCAGGCGGCCGAATCCCACACCCGGGCACGCAGAATGGACGCCAGACCGACGGCGCCGACCAGATACCAGCCGACGACGGCGACCGTCTCGGGCCGCGCCGCGACCGCCACCGTGCCCAGCACGCTCAGCAGCACCCCGCCGGCGATGAAGCCGTTTTGGTGGGCGTCGGACAGCCGGACCCGGCGCGGCAGATCCTCCAGCACCCGCACCGACGGGGCCGACGGGGTCGGGTCGCCGGGGGCCGGGATCACCGGCAACGGGAACCGGGCCCACAGCGCCGACAGTTGCGCGGCGGAGATGGTGATCAGCAGTGCCGCGGCCAGCAGCCCGCAACCCAGGCTGAGGTACGACAGGTGCCACAGGGTGGCCGCCCCGGCGGCCAGCAGCACCCCGCCCCCGACCACCATGGTGGCGGTGAAGAATGCGACGGCGCGGTTGTCCTCGCGGTCCGGCAGGATCATGCTGACCAGCGACCACGCGGTCACCCCGGCGGCGCCGAGCATCACGTTGGCGGGCCCGAAATTGCCGGGCACCACCAGGGCCAGCGCGGCGGCGACCGGAGCCAGCGCCGCGATCGACAGCGCCACCGCGGTCCGCGGGGAGCGGGCGCGACTGACCAGGCTGGCCAGCACGGCCAGCACGGCGATCGCGGCGACCGCGACCAGACCGACCGGGCCGCCGCTGACCGCCCGGTGGGTGACCGCCAGCCCGGTGCCGGCCAGCAGGCAGCCGATCACCGCGGCCAGCGCGCCGCGCTGGATGTGGGCGGCGCCCCACGGCTTGAGCCGGGACGCCGAGAAGATGACGGCGGCGTCGGCGATGTCTTCGACGATGCCGGGAGCGGCCGGGCCGACCGGGACCGGCCGCAGCGCCAGCAGGTCGCCGTCGACGACGCCGACGGTGTCCAGGCTGGCGTCCAGGCTGAACGGGGCACCGCCGATCGGTCCGAGGCTCAACCGGGCGGCGCCGACCGGGTCGCTGCCGGGCTCGGCCTCGTCGGTGTCGGGCGCGACCAAACGCTGCACCGCGGGCAGGATTTCGCGGAGCGGCAGCTCCGCGGGCAGCGCGATTTCGCTCAGCCGGCTTTCCGCGAGTATGGCGACGCGGACGATGGGCATGACGGCGCCGGACATCACCGGGGCTTCAGACATGAGTGCTCTCTTCTTGTTTCTGTGCTAGGACCGCTGGGTGGTGAAATCTCGGGCCAGCCGTTGGCCGGGGAACCAGTGGCCGCCCGGCAGGTCGGCGGTCAACTGGTCGATCGCGGTGGCGATCGCGAACTCGGTGCCGGGGCTGAAGGTGGAGATCCACTCGCCGTCGAAGGCCCGCGACGGGCTGACCAGGATCCGGCCCGCCGTGGTGTCGACGATGCTCATCCCGACTTCGGTGGTGGTGTGCTGACCGTCGTGGTCGCAGCCCGCGACAACCTCGACGTAGCTGCGCGGGCCGGTGAACACCGATTCCACCACTGCCCGCGCCGAGGATGGGATGCCCAGGTATTCCAGAACTTCGGCTAGCGGGGCACCCGCGCGTAGCCGTTCGTCGGCCCGGACTCCAACCCGGGCCGGCAAGGTGAACTCGCTGAAGTGGGCGGGCGCCCGGTGGGCCAGGCCCGCGGCGAGCACCGGGACCAGCGCGCGCGGGTCGTCGATCTCCATCGCGGTGAACGTGACCAGTTGGGCGTTGCGCAGCGCCACCACGGTGCTGCGGCCGCGCCGCGCCACGATGCCGCGCAGCAGGTCGCTGGACTCCCCGGACGCGCCGGGTCCCACGTAGCGCAGGTCCAGCCAGCGCTCCGGGAAGCACACCACCCGAATCCAGTCGGCCACGGCCGGGTTGACGACGCCGTCCGGCGACATCACCCCCATCCGGGTCAGCTCGGCGGTCTGCTCTTCGACGAACGCGGCGCGCTGCGCGGTGTCGGTGTAGGGCATGGTGATCGCCAGCACCCACGGAAACATCCCGGCCCCAATGGTTTCCGCGATGAACCAGGCTTGCTCGACGGTCAGTTCCGCAGCGTTAGGTTCACGACCCATCGGGACGCTCCCCGGCTGCGGCGCCGAGATCGACGCCAGCGCGAGGGTCTGTCGACTTTCCTCGCGCCAGCGTCGATCTCGATGAACTACAGGTCACGGCATTAGCCCCATTTGGCGGCTTCGGCGTTATCGCGAGCCAGCATGGCCAACGTGTTGGACTCATGCGTACCGGCCATCGCCGCATACGCACGCACCAACTCCTCCATCGCCTGGTTCCACTGCGCCTGCCACG
>NZ_JBGGKS010000008.1:0-231401 GCF_041287095.1 Mycobacterium sp. pUA109
TGGCGAACACCCGCCGAAGAACTCGAGCGACTACTCTCAAACCCGTCCACATTCGTTGCAGCCACCGCTTGAATCCAAGGCCCCATCCGCAGCCCTGACGGCAATCTCAACGGCGTCGCGCGCAATCTCAGCTGGGCGGGACCGGGATCTCGGCGGTGATGGCGTCGTCGTCGGGGCGGTCCTCGCCCAGCAGCAAGGACCGCACCAGCGGGCGCGGGCCCTCGGTCCGCAGCAGGGCGCTGGCCGGGCGGGGGCGCACCGGCTGCGGCCACCAGAACCACCGCCCGAGCAGCGCGGCGATCGAGGGGGTCAAAAACGAGCGCACGATCAACGTGTCGAACATCAGGCCCAGCCCGATCGTGGTGCCGACCTGGCCGATGATCCGCAGATCGCTGACCACCATCGAGGCCATGGTGAAGGCGAACACCAGCCCCGCCGAGGTGACGACCTTACCGGTGCCGCCCATGGCGCGGATGATGCCGGTATTCAAGCCCGCCCCGATTTCCTCTTTGAATCGGGAGACCAGCAGCAGGTTGTAGTCGGACCCCACCGCCAACAGGATGATCACCGACATCGACAGCACCATCCAATGCAGCTTGATGCCCAAAATGTACTGCCAGATCAGCACCGACAGCCCGAACGAGGCCCCCAGCGACAGCGCCACCGTGCCCACGATCACCAGGGCGGCGACAAAACTGCGGGTGATGATCAGCATGATGGTGAAAATGAGACACAGCGAGGCGACTCCCGCGATCAACAGGTCGTATTTGGAGCCGTCGCGCAGATCCTTATAGGTCGACGCGGTGCCGGCGACGTAGATCCTGGCGTCCTGCAGGGGTGTCCCCTTGAGTGCCTCCTCGGCGGCGGTTTTTATCCCGTCGATCCGCGCGATCCCCGCGATCGTGGTGGGATCACCGCGATGCGAGATGATGAGCCGGGCCGCTTTCCCGTCGGGGGACAGGAAGGAATTCATCGCGCGCTGGAAGTCCTTGTTCTGGAAGACTTCCGGAGGCAGATAGAAGGAATCGTCGTTTTTGGCCGCGTCGAACGCCTGACCCAAGGCGGTTGCGTCCTCGCTCATGTCGTCCATCTCGTTGAAGATCCCGGACATGGTGCTGTGCATGGTCAGCGTCATGCTGCGCATGCTGCGCATGGTCGCGATCATCGGCGGGAACTGGGTGAGCAGTTGCGGCAACAGCACGTCCATGTGGTCGAGCTCTTTGACGACGTCCTGCAGCTTGTCGCTCAGCACGTCGATACCGTCGATCGAATCGAAGATGGCCCTCAGCGAAAAGCAGATGGGGATGTCGTAGCAGTGTGGTTCCCAGTAAAAATAGTTGCGGATCGGTCGCCAGAAATCCTCGAAATCCGCAATATGGTCCCGCAATTCTTCGGTGATTTCCGCCATCTCGTGGGTCTGGCCGATCGACCGATGAGTGGTGTTGGTGATTTGCTGCATCACGCCATACATGCGCTGCATGATGCTGATCGTTGCTGCCATCTCGTCAGCCTGCTCGAGCATGAGCTTCATGTTTTCCTTCTGGAAATGCATGTCCTGTATTTGGGTGGCGTTTTGCATGCTGAGCAGAAACGGTATCGAGGTGTGGTCGATCGGGGTGCCCTCGGGCCGGGTGATGCCCTGCACCCGGGAAATCCCGGGAACCCGGAAAACCCCCTTGGCCAGCTTGTTCAGCACTAGGAAGTCGGCCGGATTGCGCATGTCATGATCGGTCTCGATCATCAGGATCTCGGGCATCATCCGGGCCTGCGAGAAGTGGCGCTCGGCGGCCGCATATCCCTCATTGGCGGGCAGATATCGGGGTATGTAGAGCCGGTCGTTGTAGCTCGTCTCATAGCCGGGCAACGTGAGCAGCCCGACCAGCGCGACCGCGCAGGAGGTCGCCAGAATCGGCCCGGGCCATCGGACGATCGCCGTCCCCACCCGCCGCCATCGGCGAACCCGGATCCTGCGCTTGGGGTCGAACAGGCCGAAGCGGCTGCCGATGGCCAGCGCCGCCGGGACCAACGTCAGCGCAACCGCGACCACCACGAACATGCCCACCGCGCACGGGATGCCGATGGTCTGGAAGTACGGCATCCGGGCGAAGCTGAGGCAAAAGATGGCCCCGGCGATGGTCAGCCCGGAGGCCAAGACCACCGGGGCGACCCCGCGGTAGGTGGTGTAGTAGGCCGTTTCGCGGTCCTGGCCGGCCTGGCGCGCTTCTTGGTAGCGGCCGAAGAAGAAGATCCCGTAGTCGGTTCCGGCCGCGATCCCCAGCGACACCAGCAGATTGATGGCGAACGTGGACAGCACCAGGACATTGGCATTGCCCAGAAACGCGACGATCCCGCGGGCGGCGGCTAATTCGATCCCGACCGTGACCAATAGCAGCACCACGGTGATCACCGACCGGTACACCAGCAGCAGCATCGTGAAGATCATCACCACGGTGACCGCGGTGATCTTCAGGATCGATTTGTTCCCGCTGTGCTGCATATCGGTGTTGAGCGGTGCCGGGCCGGTGACGTAGACCTTCACCCCGGGCGGCGGGGGCGTGCGCTGGACGATGTTGCGCACCGCCGCCACGGACTCGTCGCCCAGCGTGGTGCCCTGGTTGCCGGCCAGATTCAGCTGGACGTAGGCGGCCTTACCGTCGTCGCTTTGCACGCCCGCCGCCGTGAGTCGATCCCCCCACAGGTCTTGGACATGCTCGACATGCCGGGGATCGTCGCGAAGGTCGCGCACCAGTCCGGCGTAGTAGGCGTGCGCCTCGTCGCCGAGCCGTTGCTGCCCCTCCAGCACGATCATCGCGAAGCTATCCGAATCGGATTCCTTGAAGTCCTTGCCCATGCGGATCATGGCCCGCACCGACGGCGCGTCCCGCGGACTCAGCGCTACCGAATGCTCTTGTGCGACCCGCTCCAGCGACGGGATCGCCAGCGTCACAATCAAAACCAGTGCCACCCAGGCCAGGATGATCACCAGCGACAGCTTGCGGATGATCCGCGCGATGGGGGGTGGCCGGGGATTCATGTCGCCCCTACAACGACTTGCCGCCGGCCCGCGGCGCGGTCTCGTCGGCGGCCGGGTATTCCCCGTTGGGGCGCAGCAGCAGGGCACGCACCAACGGCCGAGGCCCCACCGGGCGCAGCAGGGCGCTGGCCGGGCGGGGGCGTACCCGTTGCGGCCACCAGAACCAGCGCCCGAGCAGCGCCGCGATCGACGGTGTCATGAACGCCCGCACCACCAGGGTGTCGAACAGCAGGCCCAAGCCGATCGTGCTGCCGACCTGACCGATCACGCGCAGGTCGCTGACCACCATCGACATCATGGTGAAGGCGAACACCAAACCCGCGGAGGTGACGACCTTGCCGGTGCCGCCCATCGCCCGGATCAGGCCGGTCTTGATCCCGGCGCCGAGTTCCTCTTTCATCCGGGACACCAACAACAGGTTGTAGTCGGACCCCACCGCCAACAGGATGATCACCGACATCACCAGCACCATCCAGTGGATTTGGATGCCGAGCAGGTACTGCCAGACCAGCACCGACAACCCAAACGAGGCACCCAGCGACAGCGCTACCGTGCCCACGATCACCAGGGCGGCGACAAAGCTTCGGGTGATGATCAGCATGATCGCGAAAATCAGGCACAGTGCCCCGACCCCGGCGATCAACAAGTCGTATTTGGAGCCCTCGACCAGGTCCTTCACCATCGCCGCGCTGCCGGTGAGGTAGATCCTGGCGTTTTCCAGCGGCGTCCCTTTGAGCGCCTCTTCGGCCGCGGTATTGATCGCCCCGACCCGCGACATGCCCTCGGTCGTCGCCGGGTCGCCCCGCTGCGAAATCAGCATCCGGGCGGCCTTGCCGTCCGGCGACAGGAAGACTTTCATGACGCGTTTGAAGTCTTCGTTCTTGAGCACGTCCGGAGGCAGGTAGAAGGAATCATCGTTTTTAGCGGTGTCGAATGCCTTCCCCATGGCCGTCGGGTCGTCGTTGGCGTCCTCCATCTGCCCGAACAGCCCCGACATGGTGCTGTGCATCGTCAACATCATGCTCCGGGTGCGCTGCATGGTCGCGATCATCGGCGGAAACTGCTGCAGCATTTGGGGCATCAGCAGATCGAGTTGATCGAGGTCTTCGACCAAGGCATCCAGCTTGCCGCTGATCTGGTCCACCCCGTCGATCGAATCGAAGATGGATCTCAGCGAAAAGCAGATGGGAATGTCATAGCAGTGCTGTTCCCAGTAGAAGTAGTTGCGGATGGGGCGCCAGAAATCCTCGAAATCCGAGATGTGATCCCGCAAATCTTCGGTGATTTCGGTCATCTCGTGGGTCTGGCCGACCATGTGATGTGTGGTGTTGGCGAGTTGCTGCATCAGGCCATACATGCGCTGCATGAGCTTGATCGTTTCGGCCAGATCGTCGGCCTGCTTGAGCAGGTCCTTCATCCGGTCCTTCTGGAAGTGCAAGGTCTGCCGCTGGCTGGCGTTGGACATGCTGAGCATAAACGGTATCGACGTGTGCTCGATCGGGGTGCCCTGCGGCCGGGTTATGGACTGCACGCTGGAAATGCCGGGAACCGCAAACACGCCCTTGGCGAGTTTGTTCAACACCAGCAGATCCGCCGAATTCCGCATATCGTGGTCGGCTTCGACCAACAGAATCTCGGGCATCATCATCCGCGACTGGGGAAAATGACGGGCCGCGGCCGCGAACCCGAGATTGCCGGGGATATCTTTGGGGATGTACTGCTGGTCGTTGTAGCTGGGTTTGTATCCGGGCAGGGTCAGCAGGCCGATCAGCGCGACCGCTAGGGCGGCGGTGAGAATGGGCGCGGGCCACCGCGCGATCGCCGTGCCGACCCGCCGCCACCGACGAACCTTGATCTTGCGCTTGGGTTCGAACAGACCGACGCGGCCACCGAGGGCGAGCACCGCCGGAACCAGGGTCAGCGCGACCGCGACGGCGACGAATATGCCCACCGCACAGGGGATGCCCAGGACCTGGAAGGACGGCAGGCGGGTGAAGCTGAGGCAGAAAACCGCCCCGGCGATCGTCGTCCCGGAGGCCAAGACCACGCGCGCGGTGCCGCGGTAGGTGGTGTAGAACGCGGTGGCCCGATCCTCGCCGGCCTGACGCGCCTCTTGGTACCGCCCGGTGAAAAAGATCCCGTAATCCGTCCCGGCCGCGATCCCGACCGATACCAGCAGGTTCACCGCGTAGGTGGTGAGACCAACGATCTGGTGAGCGCCGAGGAACGCGACAATTCCTCGGGCCACCTGCAATTCGATTGCGACCATCAGCAAGAGAAGAACGACGGTGATGACCGACCGGTAGACCAGGAACAGCATGGTGAAGATCACCGCGACGCTGACCACGGTGATGAGCAGGACCGTCCTGTCGCCGCTGTGGCCCAGGTCCGCGGCGAGTGCTGCCGGCCCGGTGACATAGGTGGTGACTCCCGGCGGCGCCGGCGTTCGGCGCACGATATCGCGGACGGCTTGCACCGATTCGTTCGCCAACGTTTGGCCGAGCTCACCGGTGAGGTCTACCTGAACGTAGGTGGCCTTATCGTCGGCGCTTTGCGCGGCGCCCGCCGTGAGCGGGTCCCCCCAGAAGTCATGGACGTGCTGCACATGCTTGGGATCGTCTTTCAATTGACGAACCAACCGGTCGTAGTACTCGTGAGCATCGTCGCCCAGCGGGTGCTGGCCCTCCAAGACGATCATCGCCACGCTATCGGAATTCGATTCCTTGAAATCGCGGCCCATGCGCGTCATCGCTTTGATCGACGGCGCATCCTGGGGGGTCAGCGATACCGAGTGCTCCTTTTCGATCTGTTCGAGTGGCGGGACGCCAAGCGTCACGATCACGGTAATCGCCAGCCACGCCACAATGATGAGCACCGGTAATCGGTAGATCATCCGGGCCACGAATGGTGGCTTGGTGGGTTTGTCTGTCATGCGCTCGCCACTCACGCGTTTTTCAGGAGGCAGAAGGTGAACGCGTTCTCTTCGGTCGATGATCGTTCGGCTTTGACTTCGTCATCCACCATGATTCGACAACCGATGCTGCCGCTGTCGCCCTGCGCGACGACGTTTCCCACGGTGGCGGCCTTGGTGATCTCGAACTGCAGCGACCACGGCAGGTGTGCGCCCTGCACAAGCTGCGGCTCCGCGTTGACGTCGAAATAGCTGATGTCGGCCACCGTCCCCGGCGCACCGAAGACCTCGTACGTCAAGTGCTTGGGATTGAAAGGTTTGGTGTCGTTGATTTTGGTGTCGGCGTAGGAGGGGCGCTTCTCAGAGCCGAAGATGCCGTGCAGCCGGGATACCGTTAATCCGCCGGCACCCATTACCACCAGGATGACCAGCGGGATCCACAGCCGCCTCAGGATTCTGGAAATCGTGAACCCCTTCCACCCGTGTTGCTGCCCGCCGCCATGTGAGCCGCTTGCCGATGCAACTACACATCGACCGCGACACGCTAGAGGCAGGTAGTTCGAATGCAGAGGGGGACGCCGGTCAGCCGTGCGGCGCCGCGGGGAGCGTGACCAGATCTCAACGAGTAAGCCATGCCGGTGGCCTCCATATCGGCTCGTTCCCAACCCGTTAGGGGAGCGTAATGCATACGGCGTGCGTAAACGCGGGTATTGACGTTCTGCATCCACCCGCAAATCGCCCGATCCGCGTTATCCACGGGTGATTCCTTCCGGAGCGACCGCGGATAACAGGAGTTATGGCCACGGTGCGGCGGCGGTGGGGAGGCGGTGCGCTCGCTGGGCCTGAACCGGGGCGCGTCGGTGAGGTTGTGGAGGTCGCCGAACGGTCGACGAAAGGTTTGACTGGCGGCCCGTTTTGCTTGCGCGATCTCCTGGTCGTTCCGTGCCGGCGGGCGGCGGATCCAGGCCGGTGAGCGCGCCCCGGGTACCCCGCCGCCGACCCGGTCAAACACTTGGCAAAACTTTCCCGAAACCTCGGACGGACTTCGTTGGGCTCCAGTATCTTTTGGGCTCTGGAACGGTTGCACTCATGTCAATTAGTTAGGTGGTCTGGAGGACCGGTTGAGCATCAATCCGTTCGACGACGACAGTGGCAGCTTTTTCGTCTTGGTCAACGACGAGGAGCAACACAGCCTGTGGCCGACCTTTGCCGATGTTCCGGCGGGTTGGCGGGTGGTTTATGGCGAAGCGGATCGCGCGGCGTGCTTGGACTACATCGAACAGAACTGGACAGATATCCGGCCGAAAAGTCTGCGTGACAGGCTGGCCGAGGGCCGGAGGTCGGATCGGTAAACCGTCTGGGGGAGCTGGATGGAGCGTGAGAACCCGGGATTTCCGCTAACCCGCGGACAGCTAGATATTTGGCTTGCTCAAGAAACGGATCAGTTCGACACGGGATGGCAGCTTGGCCTATTCGTGAGGATTGAGGGCACGGTAGAACGCGATGCCCTCGAGTGGGCGATTCGCCGCGCAATACGCGATGCCGAACCCGCCCGGGCCGCCTTCTTCGAAGTGGATGGTCAGGTTTTCCAAAAGGCGCTCGACAAGCCGGATGTCGAGGTGCCGTTCCATGACCTCGTCAGCGCGCCCGATCCGGTGCGACAAGCCCGTGACATAGCGGCATCGATTCAACGCACGCCGATGCCGTTGACGGGCCCGCTCTTAAAATTCGCCCTATTCCGGACGCGACGCGATGAATTCTGCTTGTTTGTCTGCTGTCACCACATTGTCTTAGACGGATCGGGCATCGCGCTGATTGGTTATCGGATTGCCTCGGTCTATTCCGCCCTTATTTCCGGTGCGCCCATTCCCGCGGCTGTCCTCGGATCGTTGCAGGACTTGGTGAACTGTGAGTCCGAATACGAGGCGTCCGACGATTATCTCGACGACCGGGAGTATTGGACGCGGAACCTCCCGTCAGAAAACGAACCACAATATCGGCTGTCGCACGCCGCCGACGACCACGATCCGCATTCGCTGTCTGAGCCGGCCCAGTTGGACCCGGTGCTGCTGCGGCGAGTGCAAGAGCTCGCAGAAGTGTGGAAGGTGCCGCGATCAGCGGTGATCACCGCGGCATGCGCGCTGCTGGTGCGTCGCTGGTGCGCTGAAGGCAACGAGGTGGTCCTCAACCTCCCGGTCAGCAGGCGCGTGCAACCGGAGTCCAAGACGCTGCCCGCGATGCTTGCCGGGGTGGTGCCACTGGTGTTGCGGGTTTCACCGGAAGCTACGGTGGCCGATTTTTGCGCGCAGGTTGATGCGCGAATACGAGAAGCGGTGGCCCATCAGCGATTTCCGGTGCAAGCACTGGAGCGCAAAGTCAGTCCGGGCGGCCCGCAGGTCGCCGATAGGGTGAGCGTCAATTTCCTTCCGGCCACCTTTGGGCTGGATTTAGGGGCGGGTACGGCGACGGCGTCCTACACGAATCCCGGGCTCGTCGGTGCCTTCGGCTTGAACTTCTCCAATATGGGCGATGACCTCTTTCTGCGCACGGCGGGTATTGGGCAACCGTTTTCGAATTTCGACGTCGTCGACCTAGCCGGGCGGTTGCAGCGGGTGCTGGTGGCGATGACCGCCGATCCGGAACGGTTGTTGTCGTCGATTGAGGTGCTCGATTCCGGTGACTACACCCGGCTGGACGGGTGGAGTAATCGGGCGGTGTTGGCCCAGCCGGCGGCCGCGGCGGTGTCGATTCCAGTGTTGTTCGCCGAGCAGGTGGCGCGGGTCCCCGAGGCGGTGGCGATCCGCGACGGGGACCGGTCCTGGACGTACCGCGAGGTGGACGAGGCCGCGAACCGGTTGGCCCATCTGCTGGCCGGCCACGGCGCCGCGCCGGGCGAGCGGGTGGCGCTGCTGTTTTCGAGGTCGGCCGAGGCCGTCGTGGCGATCTTGGCGGTGCTGAAAACCGGGGCGGCCTACGTGCCGATCGATCCGGAAGTGCCGGCGGCGCGCATCCAGTTCGTGGTGGCCGACGCCGCGCCGATCGCCGCCCTCACCACCGCGGCCCTGGCCGACCGGCTGCAGGGGTGTCAGCTGCCGGTAATCGATGCCGACGACCCCGCCGTCGACAGCCAACCGGCCACCGCGTTACCGGCGCCGGCCGCCGAGGACATCGCCTACATCATCTACACGTCGGGCACCACCGGGACGCCCAAGGGCGTGGCCATCACCCACCACAACGTGATCGCGCTGCTGGCGTCCGTGGACGCTGACGTGGCGCGGTCGGGGGTGTGGACGCAGTGGCATTCGTTGGCGTTCGACGTGTCGGTGTGGGAGATCTTCGGTGCGCTGCTGGCCGGGGGGCGGCTGGTGGTGGTGCCCGAGACGACAGCGCGCTCCCCGGAAGACTTGCACGCCTTGTTGGCTGCCGAGCGGGTCACCGTGCTCAGCCAGACCCCGTCGGCGTTTTATGCGCTGCAAAGCGCCGACGCGCTGCAGCCCGAGATCAGACAACGGCTGACGCTGCAGACGGTGGTGTTCGCCGGGGAAGCGCTGGAACCGCGGCGTCTTCGGACGTGGCTGGACCACCATCCGGTCGCGCCGCGGCTGATCAACATGTACGGCACCACCGAGACCACGGTGCACGCCTCGTTCCGGGAAATCGTCGGCGCCGACGTCGACAACCTGGCCAGCCCCGTCGGGGTGCCGTTGCGTCACCTGGCCTTCTTCGTGGTGGACCAGTGGCTGCGGCCGGTGCCGACCGGGGTGGTCGGCGAGTTGTACATTGCCGGCGCCGGGTTGGCGTGCGGATATGTGGGCCGTGCCGGGTTGGCGGGGTCGCGCTTTGTGGCGTGCCCGTTCGGCGGTGCGGGACAACGGATGTATCGCACCGGAGATCTGGTGCGCTGGGGCGCCGACGGCGGGTTGGAGTATCTGGGGCGCGCCGATGAGCAGGTCAAGATCCGCGGCTATCGCATCGAGTTGGGTGAAGTCCAGGCGGCGCTCAGCGCGCTGGACGGGGTGCAGCAGGCGGTGGTGCTCGCCCGCGAGGACCGCCCCGGCGATAAGCGGCTGGTGGGCTACGTCACCGGCGCCGCCGACCCGGCGGTGCTGCGCGCCGGGCTGGCGGACCGGCTACCGCCCTACATGGTGCCCGCCGCGGTGGTGGTCATCGACGCGCTGCCGCTCACCGTCAACGGCAAACTCGACAAACGAGCGTTGCCGGCACCGGAATACAGCGAGGCGGACCGGTATCGCGCCCCCGGCGGCCCCACCGAGGAGATCCTGGCCGGCATCTACGCCGAAGTCCTCGGGCTGGACCGGGTCGGGGTCGACGACTCCTTCTTCGACCTCGGGGGCGACAGCATTCTGTCGATGCAGGTGGCGGCGCGAGCTCATGCCGCCGGGCTGCGGTGCCGCCCGCGTGACGTGTTCGTCGAGCAGACCGTGGCCCGGCTGGCCCGGGTTGCCGCGGTGTCCACCGATGCGACCGGCCTCGCCGACGAGGGCGTCGGGCCGGTGCCGGCCACCCCCATCATGCGGTGGCTGCACGATATGGCCGGCCCGGTGGAGCAGTTCAACCAGACGATGGTGCTGCGGGCCCCCGCGGGGGCCACCGAGGCCGACGTCGTGACCGTGTTGCAGGCCCTGCTGGATCGGCATGCCGTGTTGCGGCTGCGGGTCGCCGATGACGGCCCCGAGGGGTGGTCGTTGACGGTGCCCGAGGTCGGCGCGGTGGACGCCCGCAGGTGCCTGCACACGGTCGATGCGTTGTCCGATGCGGCGCTGGTGCAGGCGCGGTCACGCCTGAACCCGGCCGCCGGGGTGATGCTGAGCGCGCTGTGGGCGCCCGGCCCGGGCCAATTGGTGCTGACGATTCATCACCTGGCCATCGATGGGGTGTCGTGGCGGATCCTGTTGGAGGACCTCAATATCGCCTGGGCCCAGCACCGCGCGGGGGAGCCGGTGGCGTTGCCGACGACCGGCTCGTCGTTTGCCCGGTGGGCGTCGCTGCTGGCCGAGTATGCGCACGCCCCCGACGTCGTGGAGCAGGCGCAGGCGTGGCGGCAGGTGGCGGCGACCCCGGCCGCGCTGCCGGCGGTGCATCCCGACACGGATACCTACGCCACCGCCGGGAAGTTGACGGTGGCGCTGGACGCCGAGACCACGGCACTGCTGCTCGGCGATGTGCCGGCGGCGTTTCACGCCGGGGTGCAAGACATCCTGTTGATCGGGTTGGGGCTGGCGCTGGCGGAGTTCACCGGCCATCGCGGCGCGCCGATCGGGATCGACGTCGAGGGTCACGGCCGCCACGAGGAGCTGGGCCCGGATGTGGATTTGTCGCGCACGGTGGGCTGGTTCACCACCAAGTACCCGGTCGCGTTCACCGTCGGGGGACTGTCGTGGGCGCAGGTGATGGCCGGCGACGCCGCGCTGGGCGCGGTGCTCAACGACACCAAAGAACAACTCCGCGCCCTGCCCGACGGCCTGACCTACGGACTGCTGCGCTACCTCAACCCCGAGGTCGAACTGCCCCAATCGGATCCGGCGATCGGGTTCAACTACCTGGGGCGGCTGGGCGCGGGCGCCGCGGCGTCCGAGGAGCTGTGGCGGATCGGGCCGGACGGCTTGACGGTCGCCGGTGTGGCAGCGGCGGTGCCGATCCCGTTGCCGCACAACGTGGAGCTCAACGCCGCCACCCTGGACACCGACACCGGTGCGCGCCTGCAGGCCGAATGGCTGTGGGCGCCCTCGGCGCTGGGGCAGGCCCAGGCCGAGCGGTTGAGCCGGTTGTGGTTTGAGGCCTTGGCCGGGATCTGCGCGCATGTGCGCCAGGGCGGTACCGGGCTGACCCCGTCCGATATTGCCCCCGCCCGGTTGAGCCAGCAGCAGATCGACGAACTGCAGCGCGACTATCGGATCGCCGATGTGTTGCCGCTGACCCCGCTGCAGCAGGGCCTGCTGTTTCACACCCACACCGCACCGGGGCACGACGACGACATCTATGCCATGCAACTGGCCATCACCGTCGCCGGTGACCTCCAGCCGGATCGGCTGCGGGATGCGGTGCAGGCGGTGGTCGACCGGCATCCCCACCTGGTCGCCCGGTTCTGCGATCAGTTCACCGAGCCGGTGCAGATCGTCCCGGCCGATCCGGTGGCGCCGTGGCGCTACGTCGACCTGTCCACCAGCGCCGCCCCCGACGACCAGATCGAGCGGTTGTGCGCGGCCGAACGCGCCGCGGTCAGTGATCTCGACGGCCCACCGGCCTTGCGGGCCACCCTGATCCGGGTGGCCGACGACCGGCACTGGTTTGTGCTGACCTTCCACCACATCGTGCTCGACGGCTGGTCGCTGCCGATCCTGCTGCAGGAAATCTTCGCCGGCTACTACGGGCAGCGGCTACCCGCACCGGTGCCGTATCGCCGGTTCGTCAGCTGGCTGGCCGAGCGAGACCGCGACGCCGCCCGCACGGCCTGGCGTGAGGCATTCGACGGGTTCGAGTCCCCGACCTTGGTGGGCCCGCCGGACCGGTGGGGGCTGGGCACCCGCGGCGTGGACACGTTTCGGCTGGACCACGACATCACCGAAGCCGTTGGTGAGTTGGCGCGGGCGCGGCACACCACCGTCAACACCGTGCTGCAGGCGGCCTTCGCGCAACTGCTGATGTGGCTGACCGGGCAGCACGACGTCGCCTTCGGCACCACGGTCTCGGGGCGGCCCGCCGAGGTGGCCGGTGCGGACGCGATGGTGGGCTTGCTGATCAACACGGTGCCGGTGCGGGCGCAGATCACCGCGACCACCACCGCGGCCGAGCTGCTCGACCAGCTGCAAACCGCCCACAACGACACCCTTGAGCATCAACACCTGGGGCTCAACGAGATTCACCGCATCACCGGCCAGGAAAGACTGTTCGACACCCTGCTCGTTTACGAGAACTACCCGCTGGACACCGCCGCCTTGGCGAGCATCGGCGGGCTGGCCATCACCGAGTTCACCAACCGCGAATACAACCACTACCCGCTGGCGATCCAAGCCCTGCCCGGCACCGAGCTGGGCCTGCGCGTCGAGTACGACACCGACGTGTTCGACGCGGCCGACGTCGCGGCGCTGATCGAGCGACTGCGACGGGTGCTGGCGACGATGACCGCCGACCCGACGCGGCGGCTGACGTCGACCGATGTGCTCGACGCGGCCGAGCACGCCCGGTTGGACACCTGGGGCAACCGCACCGTGTTGACGGCGCCACCCGCGGCCGCGGTGTCGATTCCGGGGTTGTTCGCCGAGCAGGTCGCGCGGGCCCCCGAGGCGGTGGCGGTGACCTGCCAGGGCCGCTCGCTGACGTACCGGCAGCTCGATGACGCCGCGAATCGGTTGGCGCACCGGCTGGTCGAGCAGGGCGCCGGCCCGGGTGAGCGGGTGGCGCTGCTGTTTTCGCGGTCCGCCGAGGCCGTGGTGGCGATCCTGGCGGTGTTGAAGACCGGGGCGGCGTATCTGCCGATCGACCCGATGCATCCCGCTGCGCGGATCACGTTCATGCTGCACGACGCCGCACCGATCGCGGCGCTCACCACCGCGGACTTGGCGGACCGGCTGGACGGGCGAGGCGTGGCGGTGATCGACGTCCACGACCCCCGCCTGGACAGCTACCCCGCCACGGCGTTGCCGGCACCGGACCCGGACAACACCGCCTACCTCATCTACACGTCGGGCACCACCGGGACCCCCAAGGGCGTGGCGGTCGCCCACCACACCGTGACCCGGCTGCTCGAGTCGTTGGACGCCGATGTGCCGCGCACCGGGGTGTGGACGCAATGCCATTCGTTGGCGTTCGACTACTCGGTGTGGGAGATCTTCGGCGCGCTGCTCGGCGGCGGCCGGGTCGTGGTGGTGCCGGAATCGGTGGCGCGCTCACCGGAAGACCTGCACGCCCTGCTGGTCACCGAACGGGTCAACGTGTTGAGCCAAACCCCGGCGGCGTTTTATGCGCTGCAGTCGGTCGACGCGGCACGGCCCGAGCTGGGGGATCAGCTCAAACTTGAGACGGTGGTCTTCGGCGGGGAAGCCCTTGAGCCGCAGCGCCTTCGGGTGTGGCTGGACCGCCACCCCGGGTTACCCCGCCTGATCAACATGTATGGCATCACCGAGACCACGGTGCATGCCTCGTTCCGGCCGATCGCCGACACCGACACCGACCACCGGGTCAGCCCCATCGGGGTGCCGTTACCCCATCTCGCGTTTTTCGTGCTGGACCAATGGCTGCGGCCGGTGCCGGCCGGGGTGGTCGGCGAGCTGTATGTGGCCGGCGCCGGACTGGCCAGCGGGTATGTCGGACGGCCCGGGTTGACCGGGTCGCGGTTTGTGGCGTGCCCGTTCGGCGGCGCCGGACAACGGATGTATCGCACCGGAGACCTGGTGCGCTGGGGTGCGGATGGGCAGCTGCAGTATCTGGGGCGCGCCGATGAGCAGGTCAAGGTCCGCGGGTACCGCATCGAACTCGGCGAAATCCAGGCCGCACTCAGCGCGCTGGAGGGGGTGGAGCAGGCGGTGGTGCTCGCCCGCGAGGACCGCCCCGGCGATAAACGCCTCGTGGGCTACGTGACCGGCGGCGCCGACCCGGCCGAGCTGCGCGCCGCGCTGGCCGACCGGTTGCCGCCCTATATGGTGCCCGCGGCGGTGGTGGTGCTCGACGAGCTGCCGCTGACCCCGAACGGCAAGCTCGACAAACGGGCGTTGCCGGCACCGGAATACAGCGAGGCGGACCGCTATCGTGCCCCGGGCAGCCCCACCGAGGAGATCCTGGCCGGCATCTACGCCCAGGTGCTCGGGCTGGACCAGGTGGGGGTCGACGATTCCTTCTTCGATCTGGGCGGGGATTCGCTGTCGGCGATGCGGGTGATCGCCGCGGTCAACACCGGTTTGGCTGCCGAGGTTTCGGTGCGCACCTTGTTCGAGGCGCCCACGGTCGCCCTGTTGGCACAGCGTGTCGGCGGCGGGGAGGCTGACGTTGAGCCGTTGGTGGCGGCCGAGCGGCCCGCGGTGGTGCCGTTGTCGTTTGCGCAGTCCCGGTTGTGGTTCCTGGATCAGCTGCAGGGGCCGTCGCCGGTGTACAACATGGCGGTTGCGTTGCGGCTGTCCGGCAACCTCGATGCCGACGCATTACGGGCCGCGCTGGCCGATGTGGTGGGCCGCCATGAAACCCTACGGACGGTCTTTACCGCGGTGGACGGCACACCGCAGCAGGTGGTTGTTCCCGCCGAGCACGCCGAGTTCGGCTGGCAGATCGTCGATGCCCGCGGCTGGCCGGCGAGCCGACTGGATGACGCCATCGCCGAGGCAGCCCGGTATACGTTCGATTTGGCGAGCGAGATCCCGTTGCGGGCGCGGCTTTTCCGAACCGCCGATCACGAGCATGTGCTGGTGGCTACGGCGCACCACATTGCTGCCGACGGCTGGTCGGTCACCCCGCTGGTGCGGGATCTCAGCGAGGCGTACCGGGCGCGGCACCGGGGCCACCCGCCGAGCTGGGCGCCGCTGCCGGTGCATTACATCGACTACACACTGTGGCAGCGCGCCCAGTTCGGCGATCTCGACGATCACGACAGCCGCATCGCCGCGCAGCTGGCCTACTGGGAGCAGGCCCTGGCCGGGATCCCGGAAAGCATTGCGCTGCCTACCGATCGGCCCTACCCGCCGGTGGCCGATCAGCGCGGCGCCAGCGTGCCGCTGGACTGGCCGGCGGCGCTGCAGCAGAACGTCGCGGCGGTGGCCCGGGAGCACAACGCCACCAGCTTCATGGTCGTGCAGGCCGCCCTGGCGGTGCTGCTGGCCAAACTCGGCGCCAGCAGCGATGTGACGGTCGGGTTCCCGATCGCCGGGCGGCGTGATCCCGCCCTCGATGATCTGGTCGGGTTCTTCGTCAACACCCTGGTGCTGCGGGTCGAGGTGGCCGGCGATCCCACCGTCGCCGACCTGCTGGCCCAGGTGCGGCAACGCAGCCTGGAGGCGTTCGAGCACCAAGACGTGCCCTTTGAGGTGCTGGTGGAGCGGCTCAACCCGACCCGATCCCGAACGCATCACCCGCTGGTTCAGGTGATGCTGGCCTGGCAGAACTGGCACGGCGCTGACCCCGTCGCCGGGCTGGCCGTCGACGATGTGCAGGTCACGTCGCTGCCGGTGGACACCCGCACCGCCCGAATGGATTTGGCGTTCTCGCTGACCGAACGCTTCACCGAGGCCGGAGCGCCCGGCGGCATCGGCGGCGAGGTGGAGTTTCGCACCGATGTGTTCGACGCCGCCAGCATCCAGGCGATGATCGGGCGGCTGCGGCAGGTGCTGGAGGTCATGTCCGCCGACCCGGCGCAGCGGTTGTCGTCGATCGATCTGCTCGACGAGCACGAACACGCCCGGCTGGATGAGATCGGAAATCGGGCGGTGCTGGCGCGACCTGCCGCCGTGCGGGCCTCGATTCCCGCGGTGTTCGCCGACCAGGTCGCCCGCGCCCCCGAGGCGGTGGCGATCCGCGACGGTGACCGGTCGTGGAGCTACCGCGAAGTTGACGAGGCCAGCAACCGGCTGGCGCACCTACTGGTGGACCGGGGTGCGGGGCCGGGGCAGTGTGTGGCGCTGCTGCTTTCGCGGTCGGCCGAGGCGATCGTGGCGATCCTGGCGGTGTTGAAATCCGGGGCGGCGTATCTGCCGATCGACCCCAGTGTGCCGGCGGCCCGGCTGCGGTTCCTGCTTGATGACGCCGCACCGGTCGCCGCGATCACCAGCACCGAGTTGGCCGCCCGGCTGGACAGACCAGCGCTGCCGGTCGTCGACGTCCACGCCCCCCGCCTCAACGGCTACCCCGCCACCGCGTTGCCGGCCCCGCACCCCGACGACATCGCCTACCTGATCTACACCTCGGGAACCACCGGGCGACCGAAAGGTGTTGCGGTCACCCACCACAACGTCACCCAGCTGCTGGCCTCCCAGCAGACACCGCTACCGACTGGGCCGGTGTGGGTATGGGCGCAGTGTCATTCCTATGCCTTCGACGCCTCGGTCGAGGAGATCTTCGGGGCGCTGCTGCGCGGCGGGCGGTTGGTGGTGGTGCCCGAGGACGTGGCGGGCTCGCCGGAGGACTTCCACGAGGTGCTGGTCACCGAACAGGTCAGCGTGCTGACGCAGACCCCGTCGGCGGTGGCGGTGCTGTCCCCGCGCGGGTTGGAGTCCACGGCGTTGGCGGTGGTGGGGGAGGCCTGCCCGCCGGAGGTGGTGGATCGGTGGGCGCCCGGGCGGGTGATGATCAACGCCTACGGCCCCACCGAAACCACCATATGTGCGTCCAGGAGCGTGCCGTTGACGGCGGGGTCGGGGGTGCCGCCGATCGGTGCACCGGTGCCGGGGGCGGCGGTGTTCGTGCTGGACCGGTGGCTGCGGCCGGTGCCCGCCGGGGTGGTCGGCGAGTTGTACGTGGCCGGCCGCGGTGTGGGCGTCGGCTATATCGGTCGCACCGGGTTGACCGGGTCGCGGTTTGTGGCGTGCCCGTTCGGCGGCGCGGGACAACGGATGTATCGCACCGGGGACCTGGTGCGCTGGCGTGCCGATGGGCAGCTGGAATATCTCGGCCGCGCCGATGAGCAGGTCAAGGTCCGCGGCTATCGCATCGAACTCGGCGAAATCCAGGCCGCACTCAGCGCCCTCGACGGGGTCGAGCAGGCGGCGGTGCTCGCCCGCGAAGACCGCCCCGGCGATAAACGCCTCGTCGCCTACGTGACCGGTACCGCCGACGCGACCGAGTTGCGCACGAAGCTGGCGCAGCGGCTGCCCGAATACATGATTCCGGCCGCAATCGTGGTGATCGACGCGCTGCCGCGAACCCCCAACGGCAAACTCGACAAACGCGCCCTACCGGTCCCGGAATACACCAAGGTGGACCAGTACCGCGCCCCGGCCAACCCGACCGAGGAGATTCTGGCCGGCATCTACGGCCAGGTGCTCGGGCTGGACCGGGTGGGGGTCGACGATTCCTTCTTCGATTTGGGCGGGGATTCGCTGTCGGCGATGCGGGTGATCGCCGCGGTCAACGCCGCGTTGGATGCCGGTGTGCCGGTCCGCGCGTTGTTCGAGGCCCCCACCGTCGCGCAGCTGGCCCCGCGGATCGGTGCCGACGGGGCGCGGTTCGCACCGCTGGTGGCGGCCGAGCGGCCCGCGGTGGTGCCGTTGTCGTTTGCGCAGTCCCGGTTGTGGTTCCTGGATCAGCTGCAGGGGCCGTCACCGGTGTACAACATGGCGGTCGCGTTGCGGCTGTCCGGCAACCTCGATGCCGACGCATTGCGCGCCGCGCTGGCCGATGTGGTGGGCCGCCACGAAACCCTACGGACCGTCTTTACCGCGGTGGACGGAACACCGCAGCAGGTGGTGATCCCGCCCGAACAAACGGATTTCAGCTGGGATGTGGTCGACGCCACCGGCTGGTCGGAGACCCGCTTGACTGACGCGATCGCCGCAGCGGGACGCTACGCGTTCGACTTGGCGGCCGAAATCCCGCTGCGGGCGCGGCTTTTCCGCGTCACCGACGACGAGCACGTGCTGGCGATCACCGCGCACCACATCGCGGCCGACGGCTGGTCGGTCACCCCGCTGGTGCGTGATCTCAGCGAGGCGTACCGGGCGCGCCGGCACCGCCAAGCCCCTAGCTGGACGCCGCTGGCGGTGCAGTATGTCGATTACACGCTGTGGCAGCGCGCCCAGTTCGGCGATCTCGACGATGACGGCAGCCCGATCGCCGCCCAGCTGTCCTATTGGCATGGTGCTCTGGCCGGGATGCCGGAGCGGCTGGAGCTGCCCACCGATCGGCCCTACCCGGCGGTGGCCGATCAGCGCGGCGCCAGCGTGCCGGTGGACTGGCCGGCCGCGCTGCAGCACAACGTCGCGGCGGTGGCCCGCGAGCACAACGCGACCAGCTTCATGGTCGTGCAGGCCGCGTTGGCGGTGTTGTTGTCGAAGCTCGCCGCCAGCAGCGATGTGGCGGTGGGATTCCCGATCGCCGGGCGGCGTGATCCCGCGCTCGATGACCTGGTCGGGTTCTTCGTCAACACCTTGGTGTTGCGGGTCGAGGTGGCCGGGGACCCCAGCTTCGCCGAGCTGCTGGCCCAGGTGCGCCAGCGCAGCTTGGAGGCGTTCGAGCACCAAGACGTGCCCTTTGAAGTGCTGGTGGAACGGCTCAACCCCACCCGCAGCCTGACGCATCACCCACTGGTTCAGGTGATGCTGGCCTGGCAGAACTGGCATGGGCACGACGACCCGGCCGCCGGGTTGGCCTTGGGCGATCTGCAGGTCACACCGCTGCCGATGGACACCCACACCGCCCGAATGGATCTGGCGTTCTCGCTGACCGAACGCTTCACCGAGGCCGGTGAACCCGGCGGGATCGGTGGGGCGGTGGAATTCCGCACCGACGTGTTCGACGCCGCCAGCATCGAGGTGCTGATCGGGCGGCTGCAGCAGGTGCTGACCGCGATGACCGCCGACCCGACGCAGCGGCTGTCCGCGGTCGATCTGATCGACGCCGGCGAACACGCCAAGCTCGATCAGTGGAGCAACCGCACGGTGCTGTCCCGGCGCGCGGCCGCGCCGGTGTCGATGCCGGCGCTGTTCGCCGAGCAGGCCGCCCGCGCCCCCGAGGCGGTGGCGATCCGCGACGGTGACCGGTCGTGGAGCTACCGCGAAGTGGACGAGGCCAGCAACCGGTTGGCGCACCTGCTAGTGGACCGGGGTGCGGGGCCGGGGCAGTGTGTGGCGCTGCTGTTTTCGCGGTCGGCCGAGGCGGTCGTGGCGATCCTGGGGGTGTTGAAATCCGGGGCGGCGTATCTGCCGATCGACCCCAGTGTGCCGGAGGCCCGGCTGCGGTTCCTGCTCGATGACGCCGCCCCCGTCGCCGCGATCACCACCGCCGACCTGCGCTCGACGTTCACCGGCCATGACGTGACGGTCATCGATGTCCACGACCCCCGCCTCGACGGCTACCCCGCCACCGCGTTGCCGGCCCCGGACCCCGACGACATCGCCTACCTGATCTACACCTCGGGCACCACCGGGCTGCCCAAAGGCGTTGCCATCACCCACCACAACGCCACCCAACTGTTGGCGTCGTTGGATGCCGGGCTCCCGGCGGCGGGGGTCTGGGCACACAGCCATTCGCTGGCCTTCGACGTTTCGGTATGGGAAATCTTCGGGGCGCTGCTGCGCGGCGGGCGGTTGGTGGTGGTGCCCGAGGACGTGGCGGGCTCGCCGGAGGACTTCCACGCGGTGCTGGTCGCCGAGCGGGTCAGCGTGCTGACGCAGACCCCGTCGGCGGTGGCGGTGCTGTCCCCGGAAGGGTTGGAGTCCGCGGCGTTGGCGGTGGTGGGGGAGGCCTGCCCGCCGGAGGTGGTGGATCGGTGGGCGCCCGGGCGGGTGCTGGTCAACGCCTACGGCCCCACCGAAACCACGATGTGCGTGGGGATCAGTGCGCCCTTGACACCGGGGTCGGGGGTGCCGCCGATCGGTGCGCCGGTGCCGGGGGCGGCGGTGTTCGTGCTGGACCGGTGGCTGCGGCCGGTGCCCGCCGGGGTGGTCGGCGAGTTGTACGTGGCCGGCCGCGGTGTGGGCGTTGGCTATGTCGGTCGTGCCGGGTTGACCGGGTCGCGGTTTGTGGCGTGCCCGTTCGGCGGCGCCGGACAACGGATGTATCGCACCGGGGACCTGGTGCGCTGGCGTGCCGATGGGCAGCTGGAATATCTGGGGCGCGCCGATGAGCAGGTCAAGATCCGCGGGTACCGCATCGAACTCGGCGAAATCCAGGCGGCACTCACCTCCCTCGACGGGGTCGAGCAGGCGGCGGTGCTCGCCCGCGAGGACCGCCCCGGCGATAAACGCCTCGTCGCCTACGTGACCGGTACCGCCGACCCGGCCGAGTTGCGCACGAAGCTGGCGGACCGGTTACCGCCCTATATGGTGCCCGCCGCGGTGGTGCTGCTCGACGCGCTGCCGCTGACCTCGAACGGCAAGCTCGACAAACGGGCCTTGCCGACACCGGAATACAGCGAGGCAGAACGGTATCGCGCCCCGGTCAATGCGGTCGAGGAGATCCTGGCTGGCATCTACGCCCAGGTGCTCGGGGTGGACCGGGTCGGGGTCGACGACTCGTTCTTCGACCTCGGCGGCGACAGCATCTTGTCGATGCAGGTGGTGGCGCGGGCCCGGGCCGCCGGGGTGATGTTCAAGCCGCGCGACGTGTTCGTCGAGCAGACGGTGGCCCGGCTGGCCCGCGTCGCCGGGGTGTCCACCGGGGAGAGCGACCTCACCGACGAGGGCACCGGGCCGGTGCCGGCCACCCCCATCATGCGGTGGCTGCACGACGTGGCGGGCCCGGTGGAACAGTTCAACCAGACGATGGTGGTCCAGGCCCCCGCCGCGGTCACCGAAGCCGACGTCGTGATCGTGTTGCAGGCCTTGCTGGATCGCCACGAGATGCTGCGGCTGCGTGCCGACGATGACGGCGCCGGCGGATGGTCACTGCAGGTACCCGAACCGGGTGCGGTCGACGCGGCACACTGCCTGCAAACGGTTGACGTGTTCTCCGATGCGGTGCTGGTGCAGGCCCGGTCACGACTGAACCCGTCGGCGGGGATGATGCTCAGCGCGGTGTGGGCGGCGTCCACCAGCCAGTTGGTGTTGATGATTCATCACCTGGCCGTCGATGGGGTGTCGTGGCGGATCCTGTTGGAGGACCTCAACCTTGCCTGGGCGCAGCATCGTCGCGGCCAGCCGGTCGCGCTGCCGCGGACGGGGACCTCGTTTGCCCGGTGGGCGTCGCTGCTAGCCGAGCACGCGTCCGACCCCGACGTCGTGGGCCAGGCCGGGGTGTGGCAGCAGGTCGCGTCGACCACGCCGGTGCTACCGGCGGTGCAACCCGAGGTGGATACGTTCGCCACCGCCGGGAAGTTGTCGATGTCGCTGGATGCCGAGACCACCGGCATGCTGCTCGGCGAAGTGCCGGCGGCGTTTCACGCCGGGGTGCAGGACATTCTGCTGATCGCGTTCGGGCTGGCGGCCGCCGAATTCTTCGGCGGCACCGGCGCGCCGATCGGCATCGACGTCGAGGGCCACGGCCGCCAGGAGGAGCTCGGCCCGGATGTGGATCTGTCGCACACGGTGGGCTGGTTCACCACCAAATACCCGGTGGCTTTGACCGTCGCCGGCGTGTCCTGGGCGCAGGTGGTGGCCGGTGAGGCCGCGCTGGGCCCGCTGATCAAAGACGCCAAAGAACAACTCCGCCGCCTGCCCGACGGCCTGACCTACGGACAGTTGCGCTACCTCAACCCGGAGATCGAGCTGCCCGGATCCGATCCGGCAATCGGATTCAACTACTTGGGCCGGCTGGGAGGGGCGCCCGAAACCAACGGTGACACCTGGCGCATCGGCACGGATGCCTTACCGCTGGCCTCGGTCGGTGCGGCCATCCCCATGCCGTTAGCGCACACCGTGGAACTCAACGCCGGCACCATCGACACCGACACCGGCCCGCACCTGTATGCGGATTGGACGTGGGCGCCCTCGGCCGTCGATGACGCGCAAATGAACCGGTTGAGCCGGTTGTGGTTTGACGCCCTAGCCGGGATCTGCGCGTATGTGCGCCGCGGCGGGGGCGGGCTGACCCCGTCCGATATCGCGCCGGCCCGGTTGAGCCAGCAGCAAATCGACGAACTGTGCCAGCGGTACCGGGTCGCCGATGTGTTGCCGCTGACCCCGCTGCAGCACGGGCTGCTCTTCCACGCGAACACCGCGGCGGACAACGACGACGACGTCTACGCCATGCAATTGGACATCACCGTGGCCGGGGTCCTCGACCCGGATCGGCTGCGCAATGCGGTGCAGGCGGTGGTCGACCGGCATCCCCACCTGGTCGCCCGATTCTGCGACCAATTCGATGAACCCGTGCAAATCATCCCGGCCGATCCCGAACCGGGGTGGCAGTACGTCGAACTCGACACCGGCGACGAGGGGCGGATCCAGCAGTTGTGCGCGGCCGAACGCGCCGCGGTCAGCGAGCCCGGCGACGCGCCCGCCCTTCGGGCCGCGTTGGTCCGCATCGGCGAAGACCGGCACCGGTTTGTGCTGACCTTCCACCACATCGTGCTCGACGGCTGGTCGCTGCCGATCCTGCTGCAGGAAATCTTCGCCGGCTACTACGGGCAGCGGCTACCCGCACCGGTGCCGTATCGCCGGTTCGTCAGCTGGCTGGCCGAGCGAGACCGCGACGCCGCCCGCACGGCCTGGCGTGAGGCATTCGACGGGTTCGAGTCGCCGACCCTGGTGGGCCCACCGGACCGGATGGGTGTGGGAGCCCGAGGCGCGGAAGCGTTTCGGCTGTCCGAGGACACTACCCGGGTCGTGGCCGACCTGGCGCGCTCCGGCCACACGACCGTTAACACCGTTTTGCAGGCGGCGTTCGCGCAGCTGCTGTGCTCGCTGACCGGGCGACCCGATGTGGCCTTCGGTGTCACGGTCTCCGGGAGGCCCGCCGAGGTGGCCGGCGCGGACACCATGGTGGGGCTATTGATCAACACGGTTCCGGTGCGCGCACAAATCACCCCGGCGACCACCACCGCCGAGCTGCTCGACCAGCTGCAAGGCGCCCACACGCACACGCTGGAACATCAGCACTTGGCGCTGCACGAGATTCACCGCGTCACCGGGCACGACCAACTGTTCGACACCCTGTTCGTCTACGAAAACTATCCGGTCGACACCGCCGCGTTGTCCGGCGGCGACGGGTTGGCGATCACCGAGTTCAGCAACCGCGAATACAACCACTACCCGCTGACGCTGCAGGCCCTGCCCGGCAGCGAACTGAACCTCCGCGTCGAATACGACACCGACGTGTTCGACGCGGCCGACGTCGCAGCGTTGATCGCGCGGCTGCGGCGGGTGCTGGCGGCGATGATTGCCGAACCCACCCAACGGCTGTCGTCGATCGATCTGCTCGACGCGGCTGAGCACGCCCGGCTGGACGAAATCGGTCATCACGCGGCGTTGACGGCGGCGGCGCGGACGTCGGTGTCGATTCCGGCGGTGTTCGCCGAGCAGGTGGCACGGGCCCCCGAGGCGGTGGCGCTGACCTTCCAGGACCGGTCAATGACGTACCGCGAGTTGGACGACGCCGCGAACCGGTTGGCGCACCAGCTGGTCGACCAGGGCGCCGGCCCGGGTCAGCGGGTGGCGCTGCTGTTTTCCCGGTCGGCGGAGGCCGTGGTGGCGGTGCTGGCGGTACTCAAGACCGGGGCGGCCTACCTGCCGATCGACCCGGTGGCGCCGGAGGCCCGGATGCAGTTCATGCTCTCCGACGCCGCGCCGATCGCCGCGATCACCACCCACGAGTTGCTTCCGCGGCTAGCAGGCTTTGACGGCGCGGTCATCGATGTCGGCGATCCTGGTCTTGACGCCCAACCGGCCACGGCGTTGCCGGCACCGGCCGGCGACGACATCGCCTACATCATCTACACATCGGGCACCACCGGGACGCCCAAGGGCGTGGCGGTCGCTCACCACAACGTGACCCGGCTGCTGGACACGCTGGATGCCGACGTGGCGCGGGCCGGGGTGTGGACGCAATGCCATTCGTTGGCGTTCGACTACTCGGTGTGGGAGATGTTCGGCCCGCTGTTGGCCGGGGGGCGGCTGGTGGTGGTGCCCGAAACGACAGCGCGCTCCCCGGAAGACCTGCACGCCTTGCTGGCTGCCGAGCGGGTCACCGTGCTCAGCCAGACCCCGTCGGCGTTTTACGCGCTGCAAACCGCCGACACGTTGCAGCCCGACATCGCGCGACAGCTCACCCTCGAGACCGTGGTCTTTGGCGGTGAAGCCCTTGAACCGCGGCGCCTTCGGGCATGGCTGAACCACCATCCGGTCGCGCCGCGGTTGATCAACATGTATGGCATCACCGAGACCACGGTGCACGCCTCGTTCCGGCCGCTCGTCGAGGCCGACACCGACCGCAGTGTCAGCCCCATCGGGGTGCCGTTGCGCCACCTCGCCTTCTTTGTGCTGGACCAGTGGCTGCGGCCGGTGCCGACCGGGGTGGTCGGGGAGCTGTACGTGGCCGGTGCCGGGCTGGCCTGCGGGTATGTGCGCCGAGGCCCGTTGACCGGGTCGCGGTTTGTGGCGTGCCCGTTCGCCGGACCGGGCGCGCGGATGTATCGCACCGGGGACGTGGTGCGCTGGGGTGCCGACGGCCAACTGGAGTATCTGGGCCGCGCCGATGAGCAGGTCAAGATCCGCGGGTACCGCATCGAGTTGGGCGAGGTCCAGGCGGCGCTCAGCGCCCTGGAGGGGGTGCAGCAGGCGGTGGTGCTCGCCCGCGAGGACCGCCCCGGCGATAAGAGGCTGGTGGGTTACGTCACCGGCACCGCCGATTCGGCCACCGCGCGCACGAAGCTGGCGGAGCGGTTGCCCGACTATATGGTGCCCGCGGCGGTGATGGTGCTCGATGAGCTGCCGCTGACCCCGAACGGCAAACTCGATAAACGGGCGTTGCCGAGCCCGGAATACGCCGAGCTGGACCACTATCACGCCCCCGCCAACGCGGTCGAAGGGATTCTGGCGGGCATCTATGCCCAGGTGCTCGGGCTGGACCGGGTCGGGGTCGATGACTCGTTCTTCGACCTCGGCGGCGACAGCATCTTGTCGATGCAGTTGGTGGCCCGCGCCCGCGCCGCGGGGGTGACGTTCAAGCCGCGTGACGTGTTCGTCGAGCAGACCGTGGCCCGGCTGGCCCGGGTCGCCGCGGTGGCAACCGGCGGCGGTGGCCCGGTCGACGAGGGCATCGGACCCGTGGTGGCCACCCCCATCATGCGGTGGCTGCACGACGTGGCGGGCCCGGTGGAGCAGTTCAACCAGACGATGGTGGTGCGGGCCCCTGCCGGAGTGACCGAGGCCGATGTGGTGGTGCTGTTGCAGGCCTTGCTGAATCGCCACGGAATGCTGCGGTTACGCGTCGACGACTGGGCCGGTGACTGGTCGCTGACGGTACCCGAGGCTGGCTCGGTGGACGCGCGCGAATGCCTGCGCACGGTGGACGCGTTGTCCGATGCGGTGCTGGTGCAGGCTCAGTCGCGGTTGGACCCGGCCGCCGGGGCGATGCTCAGCGCGGTCTGGGAGCGCGCCACCGGCCAGTTGGTGCTGATGATTCATCACCTCGCGGTGGATGGGGTGTCGTGGCGGATTCTGTTGGAGGACCTCAACGTTGCGTGGGCCCAGCACCGCGGCGCCCAGCCGGTAGCGTTGCCGACATCCGGGACCTCGTTTGCCCGGTGGGCGTCGCTGCTGGCCGAGCACGCCCGCGACCCGGACGTCGTGGAGCAGGCGCAGGCGTGGCGGCAGGTGGCGAGCACCCCGGCCGCGTTGCCGGCGGTGCAGCCCGACGCGGATACCTACGCCACCGCCGGACACCTGGCGGTGCCGCTCGATGACCCCGAGACGACCCGGATGCTGCTGGGGGAGGTTCCCGCCGCGTTCCACGCGGGCGTGCACGAGATTCTGGTGATTGCGTTCGCGTTGGCGTTAGCCGAGTTTGGCGACCGTCGTAACACACCGATCGGGATCGACGTCGAGGGCCACGGCCGCGACGAGGAGCTGGGCCCGGAGGTGGATCTGTCGCACACGGTGGGCTGGTTTACCACCAAGTACCCGGTGGCGCTGACCGTCGCCGGAGTGTCGTGGGCGCAGGTGGCGGCCGGCGACGCCGCGCTGGGCCCGCTGATCAACGACGCCAAAGAACAACTCCGCGCCCTGCCCGACGGGCTGACCTACGGGCTGCTGCGCTACCTCAACCCCGAGGTCGCGCTGCCCGATTCCGATCCGGTGATCGGGTTCAACTACCTGGGCCGGCTGGGCGCGGCCGGCGACGTGTCCGAGGAGCTGTGGCGGATCGGTCCGGACGGTTTGTCGGTCACCGGCGCGGCCGGGGCGCTATCGATCCCGTTGCCGCACACCGTGGAGCTCAACGCCGCCACCCTGGACACCGACACCGGCCCGCGGCTGCACGCGAATTGGACGTGGGCGCCCTCGGCGGTCGATGAAACGCAAATGAGCCGGTTGAGCCGGTTGTGGTTTGAGGCCTTGGCCGGGATCTGCGCGTACGTGCGCCGTGGTGGCGGCGGATTGACGCCGTCCGATATTGTGCCGGCTCGGTTGAGCCAGCGGCAGATCGACGAACTGTGTCAGCAGTATCGGGTCGCCGATGTGTTGCCGCTGACTCCGCTGCAGCAGGGCTTGCTGTTTCACGCCGACAGCATGTGGGACAACAACGGGCATGTCCCCGGCGACGTGGGTGAGCTGTATGCGGTGCAGCTGGACTTCACCGTGACCGGGCGGCTCGATCCGCTACGGCTGCGGGATGCGGTGCAGGCGGTGGTCAATCGGCATCCCAACCTGGCGGCCCACTTCAGCGATCAATTCGGCGAGCCGGTGCAGATCATTCCGACCGATCCGGTGCTGGGGTGGCGCTACGTCGAGCTGCACACCGGAAACGGTGACGGCAGCATTGAGGAGCAAGTTCAGCGGCTGTGTGCGGCCGAACGCGCCGCGGTCAGCGACCTCGATGACCAGCCGGCCTTCCGGGCGGCGCTGATCCGCGTTGCCGAAGACCGGCACCGGTTTGTGTTGACCAACCACCACATCGTGCTCGACGGCTGGTCGACGCCGATCCTGCTGCGGGAAATTTTCGCCGGCTATTACGGGCAGCGGCTGCCCGCACCGGTGTCGTATCGCCGGTTTGTCACCTGGCTGGCCGAGCGAGACCGCCAGGCCGCGCAGGCAGCCTGGCGTGAGGTGTTCGCTGGCTTCGACACCCCCACCCTGGTGGGCCCGCCGGGCCGGGTGGGACGCAGCGCCCGAGACGCGGAATCCTTCCGGATCGCAGAGCAGACCACCCGGGCCGTGAGCGAGTTGGCGCGCTCGTGTCACACCACCGTCAACACGGTGCTGCAGGCTGTTTGGGCGCTGCTGTTGACCTCGCTGACCGGCCGGCACGACGTCGCCTTCGGTGTCACGGTGTCTGGGCGCCCCACCGATGTGGCCGGTGCGGACTCGATGGTGGGCTTGTTCATCAACACCGTGCCGGTGCGGGCGCAAATCACCCCGGCGACCACCACCGCCGACCTGCTCGACCAGCTGCAAACCCTGCACGCCCACACCCTTGAGCATCAGCACCTGGCGCTACACGAGATTCACCGGATCACTGGGCACGATCAACTGTTCGACACCCTGTTCGTCTACGAAAACTATCCGGTCGACACCGCCGAGTTGTCGAGCACCGACGGGTTAGCCATCACCGAATTCACCAACCGCGAATACAACCACTACCCGCTGACGCTGCAAGCCGTGCCGGGCACCGAATTGGGGCTTCGTATCGAGTACGACACCGCGGTGTTCGACGCGACCCGCATCCACACCCTGATCGAACGGTTCGAGCGGGTGTTGGCGGCGATGACGGCGGATTTGGGGCAGCGGTCATGACCGCCGATCCGGCGCGGCGGTTGTTGTCGATCGATCTGCTTGACGGGGGTGAGCACGCCCGGCTCGATGCGTGGGGAAATCGGGCGGTGCTGAGCCGGCCGGCGGCCGCGGCGGTGTCGATACCGGTGTTGTTTGCCGAGCAGGTGGCGCGTACGCCCGAGGCGGCGGCGCTGACGTTTGAGGGCGCGTCGATGACCTACCGCCAGCTCGACGAGGCCGCGAATCGCTTGGCGCACCTACTGGTTGACCACGGCGCGGGGCCGGGCGAGTCCGTAGCGCTGCTGTTTTCGCGGTCGGCTGAGGCGATCGTGGCCATTTTGGCAGTGTTGAAGACGGGGGCGGCGTATCTGCCGATCGATCCGATGCATCCCGACGCGCGGGTCGAGTTCATGGTGAACGACGCCGCGCCCATCGGGGCAATCACCACCGCGGGCCTACACGCACGTCTGGACGGGTTCGACGGGGCGGTCATCGATGCCACCGATCCCCGGATCGACGGCTACCCGGACACTGGGTTACCAGCACCGAAACCCGACGACGTCGCCTACCTCATCTACACGTCGGGTACCACTGGAGTGCCCAAGGGCGTCGCCATCACCCACCAGAACGTGACTCAACTGCTGGCACTGTTGGATTCCGATCTGCTGCGTGCGGGGGTATGGACGCAGTGTCATTCGTTGGCGTTTGACTACTCGGTGTGGGAGATCTTCGGTGCGCTGCTGGGCGGCGGCCGGCTGGTGGTGGTTCCCGAATCGGTGGCCCGCTCACCGGAAGACCTGCACGCCTTGCTGGTTGCCGAACAGGTGAGCGTGTTAAGCCAAACCCCGTGGGCAGCGGCGATGCTGTCGCCGCAGGGTTTGGGGTCGACGACGCTGGTAGTGGCCGGCGAAGCCTGCCCGGCCGCGGTGGTCGACCGGTGGGCGTCCGGGCGGATGATGGTCAACGCCTACGGTCCCACGGAAACCACGGTGTATGCGTCGATGAGTGCGCCATTGTCCCGCGGAGCCGGTGTTCCGCCGATCGGTTCGCCGGTGCCGGGGGCAGCATTGTTTGTGCTCGACCAGTGGTTGCAACCGGTGCAGGCGGGCGTGGCCGGGGAGTTATACGTCGCGGGTGGCGGGTTGGCGTGTGGGTATGTGGGTCGGGCCGCGTTGACGGGGGCACGGTTTGTGGCGTGCCCGTTTGCCGGGCCGGGGGTGCGGATGTACCGCACCGGAGATGTGGTGTGTTGGGGTGCTGACGGGCAGTTGGAGTACGTAAGACGTGCCGACGACCAGGTCAAGATCCGGGGCTATCGCATCGAATTGGGCGAGGTGCAAGCGGCGGTAGCTGAACTCGAGGCGGTGGAGCAGGCGGTGGTGGTCGCCCGTGAGGACCATCCCGGGGATAAGCGTTTGGTGGCCTACGTGACCGGCACCACCGATCCCGCCACACTGCGTGCCGCCGTGGCGGATCGGTTGCCGCCGTACATGGTTCCGGCGGCCGTGGTGGTGCTAGATGAGCTGCCGCTGACCGTCAACGGCAAACTCGACCAGCGGGCGTTGCCGGCGCCGGAGTATGCCGAGGTGGACCGGTACCGTGCTCCGGGCAGTCCCACCGAGGAGATTTTGGCCGGCATCTACGCCCAGGTGCTGGGGCTGGAGCGGGTCGGGGTTGACGACTCGTTCTTTGAGCTGGGTGGGGACAGCATTTTATCCATGCAGGTGGTGGCGCTGGCTCGTGCTGCTGGGCTGCGGTGTCGCCCGCGAGATGTTTTCGTCGAGCGGACCGTGGCCCACCTAGCTCGGGTGGTTGAAGGTGAGGCTGGCCCAGCCGATCACGACGATGAGGGTGTGGGGTCGGTGCCGCTGACCCCAATCATGTGGTGGCTGCGTGGTGTGGGTGGGCCGACGGAGCAGTTCAACCAAGCGGTGCTGGTGCAGGCTCCGGCGGGGGTGACCGAGGACGATGTGGTGGCACTGCTGCAGGCGTTGCTGGACCACCACGCGACGTTGCGGCTGCGTGTTGACGACTGGGTGATGGACTGGTCGCCGTGGGTGCCCGGGGCAGGATCGGTGGATGCGCGCCGGTGCCTGCAATCGGTGGATGTGCTGTCCGATCTGGACCTGATGTTGGCGCGACTGCGGTTGAACCCGGCGGCGGGAAGGATGCTCAGCGCGTTGTGGGTTGTTTCCACAAGCCAGTTAGTAGTGATGGTCCATCACCTGGCGGTTGACGGGGTGTCGTGGCGGATCCTGTTGGAGGACCTCAATATCGCGTGGACCCAACACCGCGCCGGCCAGCCGGTGGCACTCCCAGCGACCGGGACCTCGTTTGCCCGGTGGGCGCGGCTGTTGGTCGCGCGTGCCCGCTCCCCGGAGATCGTCGGGCAGGCCGGCGCGTGGCGGCAGGTGGCGGCGACGCCTGCCCTGTTGCCGGCGGTGATTCCGGCGTTGGATACGTATGTGAGCGCCGGGCAGTTGTCGGTGTCGTTGGATGTGGAGACGACCCGGATGGTGTTAGGGGAGGTGCCGGCGGCGTTTCATGCCGGGGTGCACGAGATTGTGTTGATCGGGTTCGGGTTGGCGTTGGCGGAGTTTTTGGGCAGTGGTGCCGCACCGATCGGGATCGATGTGGAAGGCCATGGGCGCCAGGAGGAGCTGGCCCCCGATATGGACCTGTCGCGCACGGTGGGGTGGTTTACCACCAAGTACCCGGTGGCGCTGGCCGTTGGGGGGTTGTCCTGGGCAGATGTGGTGGCCGGGGACGCCGCGCTGGGGGCGGCGGTGAAAGACGCCAAAGAACAACTCCGCGCCCTGCCCGAGGGCCTGACCTACGGATTATTGCGCTACCTCAACAACGATGTCGAACTGCCTGAATCCGATCCGGTGGTCGGGTTCAACTACCTAGGCCGTTTGGGTGCGGCGGGCGAGGCCTCCGAGGATCTGTGGCGGATCGGTGATTTGGGCTCGTTGTTCAGCGACCGCGCTAACGCTGGTGTCCCTATGCCGTTGGCGCATACGGTGGAACTCAACGCCGGCACCGTCGACACCGACGCTGGCCCGCGGCTGCACGCCGATTGGACGTGGGCGCCCTCGGCGCTAGATCAACTGCAAGTTGATCGGTTGAGCCGGTTGTGGTTTGAGGCATTGGCGGGTATCTGCGCGCACGTCAAGCGCGGCGGGGGCGGATTGACGCCTTCCGATATCACCCCGGCCCGCCTTGACCAGCAGCAAATCGACGAACTGTGCCAGCGGTACCGGGTCGCCGATGTGTTGCCGCTGACTCCGTTGCAGCACGGGCTGCTCTTTCACGCCAACGCCGCGCGGGGCAGCGACGACGATGTGTATGCGGTGCAGCTGGGTTTCACCGTGACCGGTCGGCTCGACCACCAACGATTGCGTGATGCGGTGCAGGCGGTGATCGGCCGGCATCCCAACCTGGTAGCCGGATTCTGTCAACGGTTCGACGACCCGGTGCAGATCATTCCGGCGGATCCGGTGGCGGGGTGGCGCTATGTCGAACTCGACACCGGCAGCGCACTCGACGATCAGGTCGCGCGGATATGTGCCGCTGACCGCGCCGCGGTCCGTGACCTCGATGGCCAGCCGGCGTTTCGGGTCGCTCTCATCCGCATTGCCGACGATCGGTACCGGGTTGTGCTGACCTTCCATCACATCGTGCTGGATGGCTGGTCGCTACCGATCGTGCTGCAAGAAATTTTCGCCAGTTATTACGGGCAGCGCCTTCCCCCGCCGGTGCCGTACCGCAGGTTTGTTACCTGGCTGGCCCAGCGAGACCGCGAGGCTGCCCGTGCGGCCTGGGGAGAGGTGTTCACCGGGTTCGATTTCCCAACCTTGGTGGGCCCGCCGGATCGGTTGGGGTTGGGCAGCCGCGATGTGGAATCTTTTCGGATATCTGAGCAGACCACCCGGGCTATCAACGAGTTGGCGCGCTCGTGTCGCACCACCGCCAGCACGGTGCTGCAAGGTGCGTGGGCGTTGCTGTTGTGTTCGCTGACCGGCCGACATGATGTGGCTTTCGGCACCGTGGTCTCGGGGAGGTCCGCCGAGGTCGCTGGTGAGGAGTCGCTGGTGGGGCTGTTGATCAACACCGTGCCGGTGCGGGCGACCATCACGCCGACGACCACCACCGCCGATCTGCTCGACCAGCTGCAAACCGATCACACCCACACCCTCGAGCACCAACACCTGGGGCTCAACGAGATTCACCGCGTCACCGGCCACGAAAGACTGTTCGACACCGTGTTCGTCTACGAGAACTACCCGGTCGACGCCACCGGGTTCTCCGACGCCGACGGGTTGGCCATCTCCGAGTACGCCAGCCGCGACTACTACCACTACCCGCTGACGCTGCAAGCCCTGCCCGGCCGCGAACTGACCCTTCTGGTCCAATTCCGCACCGACATATTCGATGCGGAAACCATCAAGGCATTGATCGCGCGATTGCAGCGGGTGCTGGCGGCGATGGCCGCCGACCCGGGTCGGCGGTTGTCATCGATCGATGTGTTCGACGCGGGGCGCCACACCCGACACCAGCCAACGCCCACCCCGGTGCACCCGCCCGGTAACCACGACAGCGCCGCGGCGGACATGGTCGAGCAGATCTTGTCCGGCATCTACGCACAAGTCCTCGGGGTCGAGCAGGTCGGCGTCGACGAGTCGTTTTTCGATCTGGGCGGGGATTCGTTGTCGGCGATGCGGGGGATCGTCGCGATCAATACCGCCCTTGACACCCACCTCGCGGTACGCGCCCTCTTCGACACACCGTCGGTTCGAATCTTGAGTCGACAATTGGGCACAGACCAGTCGGAGGACTGGTTCGAGCGGGTGTTGACAGCGAAAACGGCGGATTTGGGGCAGCGGTCATGACCGATCCGGCGCGGCGGTTGTTGTCGATCGATCTGCTTGATGGGGGTGAGCGCGCCCGGCTCGATGAGTGGGGTAATCGCGCAGTCCTTAGCCAGCCGGCGGGTGCGGCGGCGTCGATTCCGGTGTTGTTCGCCGAGCAGGTGGCGCGGGCCCCGGCGGCGGTGGCGTTGACCTGCGAGGGCCGCTCGATGACGTACCGCGAGTTGGACGAGGCCGCGAACCGGTTGGCGCACGTGTTGGTCGGTCAGGGTGCGGGCCCGGGTGAGTTTGTGGCGCTGCTATTTTCCCGGTCGGTTGAGGCGATCGTGGCGATTATGGCGGTGCTGAAGTCCGGGGCGGCGTATCTGCCGATCGACCCGATGCAGCCCGACGCGCGGATCGACTTCATGGTGAACGACGCCGCGCCGATCACGGCGATCACCACCGCGGGCCTGCGGTCGCGGTTGGACGGGCACGGCCTGGCAGTCATCGATGTCGATGATCCTCACATTGCTGCCCAGCCCACTACGGCGTTGCCGACACCGGCTGCCGATGACATCGCCTACATCATTTACACGTCGGGGACCACCGGGTTGCCCAAAGGCGTCGCCATCGCCCATCACAACGTGACTTGGCTGCTGGAGTCGTTGAACGACGAGTTGGCGCCCGGACGGGTGTGGACGCAGTGTCATTCGTTGGCGTTTGACTATTCGGTGTGGGAAATCTTCGGTGCGCTGCTGGCTGGTGGCCGGTTGGTGGTGGTGCCCGAGTCGTTAGCGCGGGCGCCGGAAGATCTGCACGCCCTGCTGATCACCGAACGGGTCGGCGTGTTGAGCCAGACCCCGTCGGCGTTTTATGCCCTGCAATCCGCCGACACATCACAGGCCGAGCGGGCGGATCAGCTCTCCCTGGAAACGGTGGTGTTTGGCGGAGAAGCCCTTGAACCGCAGCGTCTTCGGGCATGGCTGGATCGTCATCCAAAAACACCGCGCCTGATCAATATGTATGGCATCACCGAGACCACGGTGCATGCCTCGTTTCGGCCGATCGTCGACGGCGATGCCGACAACACGGCGAGCCCCATCGGGGTGCCGTTGGCGCATCTCGCCTTTTTCGTGCTGGATCGGTGGCTGCAGCCGGTTTCGCCGGGGGTGGTCGGTGAGCTTTATGTGGCTGGTCGGGGTGTGGGTGTTGGGTATGTCGGTCGGTCTGGGCTGACGGGGACGCGGTTTGTGGCGTGTCCGTTCGGCGGGCTTGGGATGCGGATGTATCGCACCGGAGATGTGGTGCGTTGGGGTGCCGATGGGCAATTGGAGTACCTAGGACGGGCCGATGATCAGGTCAAAATTCGTGGGTACCGCATCGAGTTGGGGGAGATCCAGGCGGCATTAGGTGCGCTTGATGGCGTGGAGCACGCGGTGGTGATCGCGCGGGAGGATCGTCCCGGTGATAAGCGGCTGGTGGGTTATGTGACCGGGAAGGTGGATGTGGCCGGCACGCGGACGACGTTGGCGCAACGGCTGCCCGACTATATGGTGCCGGCCGCGGTGGTGGGTATCGGGGAGCTGCCGTTGACGGCGAACGGCAAACTCGACAAGCGGGCGTTGCCAGCACCGGAATACACCGAGGTGGACCGGTACCGCGCTCCGGGCAGCCCCACCGAAGAGATTTTGGCCGACATCTATGCCCAGGTACTCGGGCTGGAGCGGGTTGGGGTCGACGACTCCTTCTTCGACCTCGGCGGCGACAGCATCCTGTCAATCCACGTGGCGGCGCGAGCACGGGCTGCCGGCCTGCGGTGCCGACCGCGGGATGTTTTCACCGAACGGACCGTGGCCCGGCTGGCCAGGCTGGTCGAAAGCGAGACTGGCCCAACCGATCACGGTGACGACGGCGTGGGCAAGGTCATCACCACGCCGATCATGTACTGGCTACGTGATTTAGGTGGTCCGATAGAGCAGTTCAACCAGACGATGGTGCTCCAGGCCCCCGCAGGGGTAACCGAAGAAGACGTCGCGGTGCTGTTGCAGGCGCTGCTGGACCACCACGCGATGCTGCGGCTGCGCGTTGACAACTGGGTACTGGACTGGTCGTTGACGGTGCCCGACGCCGGCTCGGTGGATGCCCGCGGCTGCCTGCAAACCGTGGATGAGTTGTCCGATGTGGCATTGCTGTTGGCGCGGTTGCGGTTGAACCCGGCGGCTGGGCTGATGCTCAGCGCCGTCTGGGAGCGCGCCACCGGCCAGCTGGTAGTGATGATTCATCACCTCGCGGTGGATGGGGTGTCGTGGCGGATCCTGTTGGAGGACCTCAACGTTGCGTGGGGCCAGCGCCACAACGGCCAACCGGTGGCACTCCCGGCAACCGGGACCTCGTTTGCCCGATGGGCGTCGCTACTGGCGGAATATGCCCGCGACCCGGCGGTGGTGGACCAGGCCGAGGTGTGGTGGCAGGTAGCGGCGACCCCGGCCGCGTTGCCGGCAATGATTCCGGCGTTGGATACGCATGTGAGCGCCGGGAAATTGTCGGCATCGCTGGATACCCAGACGACCCGGATGCTGTTAGGGGAGGTGCCGGCGGCGTTTCACGCTGGCGTGCAAGACATTCTGCTGATCGCGTTTGGATTGGCGTTGGCGGAGTTTTTGGGCCGACGTGGCGCACCGATCGGCATCGACGTGGAAGGCCATGGGCGCCAGGAGGAGCTGGGCCTCGACGTGGATTTGTCGCGCACGGTGGGCTGGTTTACCACCAAATACCCGGTGGCGCTCACCGTCGGTGGGGTCTCGTGGGCGCAGGTGGTGGCCGGGGACGCCGCGCTGGGGGCGGTGCTCAAAGACGCCAAAGAACGTCTCCGCGCCCTGCCGGACGGCCTGACCTATGGTCTGCTGCGTTACCTCAACAGCGACGTTGAGCTGGGTGGTACGGATCCGGCGATCGGGTTCAACTATCTGGGGCGGCTCGGCGGCGCGGCTGCCGCCGAGTCCGATGATCTGTGGCGGATCGGTGATTGGGGTTCGTTGTTCACCGACCCCGCCAACGCCGGCGTCCCTGTGCCGTTGGCGCATGCCGTGGAGCTCAATGCCGTCACCCTCGACACCGATGTTGGCCCGTGGCTGCGTGCCGATTGGACGTGGGCACCTACGGTGCTGGATCAGCCGCGGGTCGACCGGTTGAGCCGCTTGTGGTTTGAGGCCTTGGCGGGTATCTGCGCGCACGTGCGTGCCGGCGGGGGCGGATTGACCCCGTCCGATGTCGCGCCGGCTCGGTTGAGCCAGCAGCAGATCGACGACCTGCGCCGCGACTATGAGCTTGCTGATGTGTTGCCGCTGACGCCGCTGCAGCACGGGCTGCTCTTTCACGCCGACGCCGCACGCGGCAGCGACGACGATGTGTATGCGGTGCAGCTGGGTTTCACCGTGACCGGTCGGATCGACCCGGATCGGCTGCGGGATGCGGTGCAGGCGGTGGTCGGCCGACACCCGAACCTGGTGGCCCGATTCTGCCACCGGTTCGGTGATCCGGTGCAGATCATCGCGTCCAACCCGGTGCCGGGATGGCGCTATGTGGAGCTCGACACCGGCGACGCGGATATCGATGAGCAAGTTCAGCAGTTGTGCACGACCGAACGCGCCGCGGTCGGTGATCTCGATGGCCAACCGGCTTTTCGGGCGGCGTTAGTCCGGGTCGCCGAAGACCGGCACCGGTTCGTGCTGACCTTCCATCACATCGTGCTGGATGGCTGGTCGCTGCCCATCGTGCTGCAGGAGATCTTCGCCGGCTATTACGGGCAGCGGCTGCCCGCGCCGGTCGCGTATCGCGGGTTTGTCAGCTGGCTGGCCGAGCGAGACCGCGACGCCGCCCGCGGCGCCTGGCGGGAGAAGTTCGCCGGGTTTGACACCCCGACCCTGGTGGGTCCACCGGATCGGTTGGGGCTGGGATCCCGTGACGTGGAATCGTTTCGGATCTCTGAGCAGACCACCCGTGATGTGAGCGAGTTGGCGCGGTCCTGTCACACCACCGTCAACACGGTGCTGCAGGGTGCGTGGGCGCTGCTGCTGTGCTCGCTGACCGGCCGACACGATGTGGCGTTCGGCGCCGTGGTGTCCGGGCGCCCGGCCGAAGTGGCCGGCGTGGACTCGCTGGTGGGGCTGTTGATCAACACCGTGCCGGTGCGGGCGACCATCACGCCGACGACCACCACCGCCGATCTGCTCGACCAGCTGCAAACCGATCACACCCACACCCTCGAGCACCAACACCTGGGGCTCAACGAGATTCACCGCGTCACCGGCCACGAAAGACTGTTCGACACCGTTCTCGTCTACGAGAACTACCCGGTCGACACCGCCGCGCTGTCGGGTGGCGACGGGTTGGCGATCAGCGAGTTCATCATTCGCGACCACTACCACTATCCGCTGGTGGTGCAAGCCCTACCCGGCCGCGAACTGACCCTTCTCGTCCAGTTCCGCACCGACGTATTCGACGCGGAAAGCATCAAGACACTGATTGAGCGGCTACAGCAGATACTGGCGGCGATGACCGCCGATCCGGCGCAATGGCTGTCATCGATCGATGTGCTCGACGAGCCCGAGCGCGCTCGGCTGCAGGGGCGCGTTAGGCGCGCAGCGTTGACCACGCCGGCCCTCAGTCCGGTGCCGGCCCCCGAACACCACGACAGCGGCGATGATTACCGCGCCCCGGTCAGCCAGGTGGAGCAGGCCGTGGCTGGCATCTACACCCAGGCACTCGGTGTCGAGCAGGTCGGAGTCAACGAGTCGTTCTTTGACCTGGGCGGGGATTCACTTTCCGCGCTGCGGGCAATCGCGGCAATCAACACAGCCCTTGACGTCAACCTCCCTGTGCGCACCCTATTCGATGCGCCAACCGTGAGAAGACTCAGCCAACAGTTGGGCGGACGCGCCTCCGGGCAGACTACAGCATAGTAGCACTACATGTGCTACTATGCTAGGAATGAAGGTTATCGGGGTTCGAGAGCTGCGGCAGAACGCCAGTAAATACCTCAGACGAGTCGAAGCGGGCGAGGAGTTGGCCGTCACGATGCGTGGCCGGTTAGTTGCCCGACTGGTTCCGGTCACCCCAACCGGCCGCACCCGAGAAATCCTCATCGCCAACGGATCCCTGAGGCCCGCACGCCGGCCCGCGGGCCTCACGACAATCGATACCGACAGCCTGCCGCGACAGGACCTATCTGCGATCCTGGCAGAGGTGCGCGAGGAACGGTGATCTACATAGACACCTCCGCCCTGGTGAAGCTCATCGCGCAGGAACCGGAGTCCGGGGCTTTGCGCCAGTGGCTCGCCGATGCCGAGGATCGTGACCACGTAACGAGCGCGCTCGGCCGGGTCGAGCTGATGCGCACCGCGTTGCGAAGCGGTGATACCAGGATCATCGACAATGCGAAACGCGCCCTCAGTGAGGATCTCGATATCCTCGCCCTCACCGATGAAGTGATCGAGAAGGCCGAAACGATCGGGCCGGAGTCGTTGCGCTCCCTCGACGCCATACACCTCGCATCCGCAGCGCAACTCGGCGACGCACTCACCGCTGTCGTGGTCTACGACCACCGCCTGATAGAGGGCTGCCGAGAACTCAACTACCCAGTCAAAAGCCCCGGATCCTCCCAGTAAAGGTACGTGCAGCGCGGCTGCGGGGAGGAGGTCAGCAGGTTTGCGCCTGCTACCACATACCGGGCACCAGGCGATGGCGCACCTGCTGCGTGTAGTCGCGGTAGCCGTCCAACTCCTCTTGGAGCAACCGTTCTTCGTCGCGGATGCGTAGGGCGAGCGCTACGACACCGGGGATGACGAAGACGAGTCCCCAGTAGGAGCCGAGCGCAAGGGGGACACCGACCGTCGTGATCACGTTGCCGGTGTACATCGGGTGGCGCACCCAGCCATACAGTCCGGTGGAGACGAGCTGCTGGCCTTCCTCCACCCGCACGGTTGCGCCCGCGTAGCTGTTCTGAATGACCACCAGCGTCGACACAGTAAGCCCAATGGCTACCAACACATCACCAAGCACACACACGGCTATCGGTACCGGTGACCAGCCGAAGCGGTGGTCCAGGGCGCTGACCACGAACATCGCGATCAGCGACAGCCATGCGCAGCCCATCGCGATCTTTTGTGCCGGTCGGGCTTCCGCCCCGGGCCCCCCACGCATCCGCCGTTGAAGCGCAGCCGGGTTCTTCCGCATCAAGTAGATCCCGGGGATCCAGTTGGACAGCGCCAAGACCAACAGCAGCAGTACCCAGGCTTGCCAATAATCGAAGGTCCACGCCGGCAAGAACAGCATGACGCCGAACACCACGAGTCCACCAAGGCCGAATACCAACATTCTAGGAATGGTTGTCACGGGGCCTCCTTGCCGTCGGGCCGGCAGGCTGCGGTGGCGTGCCTTCCCCGCATGCTACCCAGGGCAATTCGGGGTGCAGGGGAGTTTCGTGGCTGCTTTCCTCCCATGTGACGCATGCCGTCGGCCATGATGAACGACATGGCCGGCGAGATCTTCGACATCGACCGCATGCCGCGCGGCGGCCCGGATGCGTCATGGTTGGATCGGCGGTTGCAGACCGATCGTCCCGAATACCTGGACCGCGACGACGTCGACGACCTGAAGCGGCGCGTGGTCCGCTCGCTGGACCGCGGCGGACGGATTTTGGGCCAGCACGACATGTTCGCCCGCCTCGCCCTCGCCGAGGTCGCCGAGGTGGCCGATCCCACGATCCTCGAACTCGGGTCCGGTCATGGCGGGGTGTCGCGGGCGCTGGTGAAGTTGCATCCCGCCGCTCGGGTCACGGCCACCGACATCGAGCCCACGTCGGTGGCGGCCATCGCGGCCGGGGATCTCGGCAGCCATCCGCGTGTCACAGTGCGCGAGATGGACGCGACCGCCATCGACGCGCCCGACGGGTCCTACGACCTCGCCGTGTTCGCGCAGTCCTTCCATCACCTACCGCCGCGGCAGGCCGCCCGGGTGTTCGCCGAAGGCACCCGCGTCGCGGGCAAGCTGCTGATCATCGACTTGCCCCGGCTGAGCGCGCCGGCGCACGTCCTGCAGCTGGTGTGCTTGTTGCCGTTGGCGGTGCTGTTTCCGGTCATGCACGACGGGCTGATCAGCGCGTTGCGCGCCTACAGCCCCTCGGCGCTGCGTGCCTTGGCCCACTACGCCGACCCGGCGATCACCGTTGAGGTGCGCAAAGCTGCGTTCAACGTCCGCGGGCGCCCGCAGATCGCGGTGGCGTACCGGCGAACCGGTTAGCTCCCGCACCACAGCCGCGTGCCGGTGAGCGAGAACTCGTCCAGTGTGCTCGAAAGGCGTCGCGGCAAATCATTGTTCGATGTGCCGGGCTGATAGGCGACTGCAGACACGAAGACCCGTCCGTGCAGTCTTCCCGAGACCAACGCCAGCAGTCCGCCGGCACGCTGCAGCATCGTCTCGGTCAAGCCTGAGTAACGCACCCTCATGGCGAAGTAATCGGCGTCGGTGCCGTCAGCCCGGTTGGCGGCGGGGTTGATGACGCCGAGGTTGGATGACACAACGCGGGTTGTATTGCCATACACCACGCCGATTCGTCTAAGCAGCCGTTGCGGCAACAGCGGAACCAGCGGCAACAGTGCCCACCGTTCGTCGAGCACCTCCCGGTGCCGGATCAGCGCGTGTTTGACCGCGGCGCGAATTTCACGCAGATCCGTCGTCGCAGCAGCCGGATCGATACTGATGTCGATCTCGGTGACCGCGCCGGCGCGGGTATCGCCGGGACCGCGCTCGTTCACGGGGATCGTCAACGTGGCCAGGCCGTCTTCGGTGACGCGTCCCAACCGATAGGCGAGGCGGGCCGCGAACGCCGATAGCAGCGCATTGCTCGTCCCGCCGAGTGAGTGGGCGCGGGCATCCCACTCGTCGGCATCGACAACGAACGTGTCTGTTGGAATGGTGACGGATTCGTCCGGTCCGGCAGGTGACAGAGCGCCAGAGTCGACCTGGCTGTGATTGTGTCGGGCCAATCGCGCTGCGGCGACGACGGCGCGGCCGATGTCGGGAGTGTCGCGCGCGGTTTGGCGCATGTCCTCGGACAGCGCACGCCACGGTCGACGTGACGCGGCGGCCGGCCAGGCGAAGACGTCGTCGCGACCGCACGTCGCGTTCGCCAGCGCCTCGCACAGCGCGATGCCGTCGATGAGGCAATGTGAACTGACCATGCTCACGCCTGCGCCGCCGTCGGTGAACGGCAGCACCGCAAGGTGCCATCCCGGTCCATGCTGCACGTCCAGGGGGACGGGAGGCTGCTCGTCCAGCCACGCGCGGAACGCCTCACGAGGCCGAGCTGACGCGGCGATGTCAATGTCGGATAAGCCGCCGGACGATACCCAGCGATGCCGACCGATCGGCAATGGTGACCGCTCGATGCGGCGGGCCAATAGCCGTCCCTGTTGAAGATGGTCATGAAGCCGGCGCAGGCCGTCGATGTCGACCGCACGGTTATACACCCAGAAGCATTGGAGCTGGTTGCTGGTTCCTGTTGCTTGCTCGACGTCAAAGGCGGTCTGGTCGAGCAGATCGAGTACGTTGCTCAGTTCGTCCCTCCATGCTGAGTCGTTTGCCCAAAACCGCGCCCGGTCCAAGGTGTCGATCTTCGCCGTTAGCCAGCGCCCCTGAGGCGGGCGAAGTTTTCCACGCGATCGGCGGCGGTGGCGGCGCTGGTGGCGGGTTTGGTCATCTGGGTGGCGATCTCGCGGGCTCGAGCTGCGTATTGCGGAGCGAGAATGCGGCGCAGGTCGGCCACCAGCGATTCGCGGGTGCTGGCCGAAAAGCGCCGGCTGCTGCCCACCTTCAGTCGTTTGATCTGCGCCCCCCAGATCTGCTGATCCGGTGCTGACCAGAGGATCAACGTGGGCACCCCGGCGCGCAGACCTGCGGCCGTGGTGCCCGTGCCGCCGTGGTGGACAACCGCACGGCAAGCGGGAAGCGCGACGGCGAAATTGACTGCGCTCACCACCTTGACGTGGTCAAACTGCGGGAGGCCGCTGAAATCAGTCCAGCCCGAACACACCAGCGCCCGCTCGCCTAACTGCGCGCAGGCTCCCGCGATCATGCTCAGCGTGTCGGCGGAAGATCCGACCGGTACGCTGCCAAATCCGAAGTAAATCGGTGGTGTTCCCGCAGCAATCCAGGAGGTGACCTCGTCGTCGACATCGGTCGGCAACTGCAGCGTCAGCGTGCCGACAAAGGGCCGTCGGCCATTCCATTGCGCCCATTCGGCTGCCAGCCCCGGGAAGCAAACCTCGTCATAGGCCTGGATTTCCAAGGAGCCGCGTTGGGTGATCCGTCGCGGTGAGGGAGTGTTCGCCTTAGGCAGGCCGAGGTCGCGGCGCTGCGCATCCTCAACCTTCTTGGTTTCGCGCCAGTGCACCCACTCGAGCGCTCTCAGTGCGAAGCGCGTCAACGAAGGCGGCAGGATCGGAATGAGCTGACCATTGACCCGTATCGGCAAAAAGTGCAGCGTGGCCAGCGGAATGTCGTAGTGCTCGGCGACGTTGGCGGCTTGTTGCTCGAAAACCATGTCGGTGAACAGCAGATCGGCGCCGTCTGCAAGCGAGGTGAGCGTCGCGCTCATCTCGCCCCAAGACTGGATAAAGAGCTCTCGAGTTTCGCGTCGTGTCCTGAGCAGATCCTGGATCCGCCATAGACTGCGGGGGAAATCTCTCCAGAAGTTGAGCAGGGCATCGGTCTCCTGTGCCGACTGGGTATCCGGTCCGTAACCGACCGCCGCAAGCCCCACCGACTCGACGAAATCAACCAGATTGGGCGCGACGGCCATGCGCGCTTCGTGTCCCCTGCGCTGCAGCTCACGGCCCACGGCAGCGCACAGTTCGACATCGCCACGAGTCCCATAGCTCGCCAGCACAAATTTCATCGCCGGTCCTTACGGGTGGATCACATTTACCGCGGCACCACAAGAAGGGCCGACGGTCTGCGTTCCTCGGTCACTGCGGGCCTCCTTTCTGTACGGCAGCAATGACGCGTGCGACGTCGTCCGGGTCCATGTAGTCATGGACCGGCAGCGAGACGATTCGCGAGCAAATGTCTTCCGTCACGGTTAGATCGGCCGACGCTGCGAATCCGGGCCTTGTGACGAAGTATCGCTGCAGGTGTTGGGGTGGGTTGTAATAGTCTCCAGCGCGGATGGCGTCTCGGTGCAGGCTGCTGAGCACCGCTGCCTTGTGGTCGGCGGACTCGCAGCACACACTCGCAAAACAGAGCGAGGAGGTATCCGCGTTGGGCTGGAACCGCACACCAAAGCGGGTGAGTTCAGTGTGATAGCGGTTGAAGACGTTCCGACGGCTCGCCAGGCGACGGTCGAACCCGGCAAGTTGGCGCAGCCCGATGGCGGCACAGATCTCCTGCATCTTCCCGTTCATCCCGATCTGCGTGCACTCCCGTGCCCCGGTGAAGCCGAAGTTCTGGAATTCCTCCACCCGCTCGACGAGCCGGCGGTCGCCAGAGACCAATGCGCCGCCCTCACCAATCGCGAACGGCTTCGTGGCGTGGAAGGAGAAGATCTCGCAGGCGCCATGCCCGCCGACGCGCTCACCGTCCGCGTACACGGAGCCGAAGCCCGCCGCTGAGTCGAGCACAATCGGCAATTCCCACTCGGCGGCGAGATTCTCCCAGGCCCTGATATGCGGGTTGCCGACGCCGAAGACGTTGGCGAGCAGGAGGCCGGCGATCTGGTCGCGGGAGTCCTTCAGGGCGGCGCGGGCCGAGACAACGCTTGGCTGCCAGGTATCGGCGTCGATATCGATGAACCACGGCCGGTACCCAGCCCACACCGCAGCTTCGGCCACGGCGACCCAGGAGAAGGACGGCATCAGCAGATAGCGGTCCGCCGTTCCGGGACCGACGGTGGCGTGCAGAGCTGCAATGAGCGCCAAGGTGCCGTTCGCGAAGGTGGCCACGTGCAGGCCAGGCCCGAGGTACTCGCCTAGGGCGCGGGCGAACTGTCGCTCCTTAGGTCCAAAGTTCGTATACCAGTTGGCGTTGACGATCTCGTCGAACTCCTCGGCGAGTTCGGCGGGCTTGGGAAAGGCCGGGCGGATGAAAGGGATCTCAGACGGCATCGAGCCGCCCGCTTTGAGGTCTCCGAGCGTCGCAAATGGCGGGCAAGGCTGCCGTGATGTCGGCTTGGTCGTGGCCACTCGCGGATGTAGCGGCCCACTGCGCCCAACCGCGAGCACACCACGACTCTTCTAAAGGTGCCCCGCCGGACGGGACAATCGCCATCTCAAACCCCCAGGTACAGCACGTGGTCCACGTCGTTGCGCAGATTACTCTGCTGTTGCGGGGCACGGGGCGCTATTGGCTAATCGCTACGTAGTTTCTGTCCAGCGATGACGACCCGAAATGGTTGGGGTCATCGGGGCCGCCGGGTCGCCGTTCGTCATTAACGCGCTGCGGCGAGGCGGCGAACTGGCCGGCGGAGAGGTCGGTAGTTCCATGATCGGTAAACGGTATTTTTCGATTTGTTGAAGTATGCGTTCAGATGTCGTATTCATCTTTGTGGTATTTCAAAACAGAACGGGTCCTTCCGGGGGTTGGTCCTAAAGCGCAGTAGCTCGTTTGGCCTGCGCTGACCAGGGTGCGGAGCTACGACAGCGTGAGCGGCTGGCGGCTGAGAAGTACGTAGGCGGTGTGCTGCTTCGTGAAGTCGCCGTACGACGCCTCGGTGATTGCTTGCACCTTGCGCTCGAAAGCCCAGCGGTAGTCGTTGTGCCGGTCGTAAACGTAGAACCCCGCCTCCTCAAACGGCTTCAGCGTGGCCGCGATGTGCGGCTCCTTCGCGAGGAGCGCCACCACTAGCCTGGGGTGAGGGAACGTACCGGGGATCTCGGGCGCCACCGCTGCCTCGGCACCCTCGATGTGGAGTTTGATGAAGGACACCCGCTCGGCCTCGCTGCCGACGATGGCGCCGAGCGTGTCTGCGGGCACGGTCACCGGAATCCATGTCTTCCCCATGTAGAGGCGATCCAACTCTCCCTTGCCAGGCGGGCTGAGCCGGGTCCAGCAGTCATTGCGTGGATGCACGTGTAGCGTGATCTCGCCCTTTTGCTGGGCGCACGCCGCCAGCACAACGTCCACGGTGCCGACGGCGCCGTTGAGCTCGACGTTGGCGCGTAACCGTCGCACGCTGTCGGGCGCAGCTTCAATCGCGATGACCTTCCCGGACTGCCCCACCTGTTGGGCAAGTAATAGCGAGAAGTACCCGCAGTTGGCGCCGGCATCGACGCACACATCACCCTCATGCACGTGCCGAATGATGAATTCAGAGAGTGCCGGCTCCCAGACGCCGCGATAGCGCAGTATTGAGTTCAGCCAAGAGCCGCCCGATCCGGCGACGAACTTCGGTCCGTACTCGGACTCCACCGGCGTCTCGTCGGACTCGACACCGAGGACGGGAAGCAGCCGCTGGCATCCGTTCACGTACACGGCTTTGGCGATCCAAGGAAGGCGATCCTGGGCGACGCACGTGCGCATCGAGTTGAGCAGAACGCCGCGTCCACGCTTCTTGACCAAGTCGAGACTGGGCATACACGGCTTCCTTCAGACGGGACAGCGCCGCAGCGCAAAACCGATTCCGCTGATTCCGATACCCTACCGGCCGGGCGGTGAATGTTGCACCCGGATCGTGCACTGATTGGAATTCGAGCTGTTTGAATCCCGGTGGGGTCTCCGGTCCTTCTCTCATACCGTTGCAGATAGCCCCGTCGATCCCGGTCAGGCGGTTGAAAGGAGGTAACTAGAGCGCGTTCTGCAGCCGGTTCGATGTTGTCGGTCGCTTGCTCAAACTTCTGGATTTCGGCTCGGAAGCGCGGGTATTCGGTTATCATATCGGCGGCCATACCTGAGGCTCCCGCTTTCATTTCGAAGAACGCGCACGGGAAGTGGCTAGGATCCGCGATGAAATTTGTGCTGGCAAGCTACGGAGCTCGTGGAGATGTCGAGCCGTGCGCTGCCGTGGGCCGTGAACTGTTGCGCAGGGGCCACGAAGTACGCATGGCCGTCGCGCCCGATGTGGTTGGCTTTGTCGAATCGGCAGGGCTTGTGGCGGTCGGTTACGGACCGGATTCGCAGCCGGCGATGGAGGCGGATGCTCTGCTCAACTTGTGGAAGGATTTCCCACGCAACCTGTCCAGGTTCCGCGATCTGGCCAAGTTGCGGCGCGACACTCGGGACCTGTTCACCGAGCGCTGGGGGGAGATGAGCGCGACGCTGACGTCGCTAGCCCACCGGACCGATCTGTTGATCAGCGGCCCGGTTTTCGAGCAGCAAGCCGCCAATGTCGCGGAATATTACGACATTCCGTTGGCAACGCTGCACACCCTGCCGATCCGAGCCAACGGACATCTTCTTCCGCAACTGCCTTCCTGGCTGGTGCGCTCCGCAATGACGGTGTTCGAATGGCTGCATTGGCGCGAGACCAAGAAGGTTGAAGACGCGCAACGGCGTGAACTCGGCCTGCCTAAGGCGACCACTCCCTCGCCTCGGCGGATCACACAACGCGGATCGCTGGAAATTCAGGCCTACGATAACGTGTGCTTCCCTGGCCTGGCAGTCGAATGGGCGAAACGGAATGTCCGACGGCCCTTCGTCGGCACGCCGACACTGGAGTTGACGGCAGATACCGACGACGAGGTCACATCCTGGATTGCCGCGGGGACACCGCCGATTTACTTCGGCTTTGGCAGCATGGCGGTCGAGTCTCCTGCTGACACGCTGGCCATGATCGCGGGGGCCTGCGCGCAGTTTGGCGAGCGGGCGCTGGTTTGCTCCGGCTGGAGCGACTTCAGCGATCTCCCACAGTTCGACCACGTCAAGGTCGTGGGTGCAGCGAACCACGCGGTCGTCTTCCCCGCCTGCCGCGCGGTCGTCCACCACGGCGGCACGGGCACCACGGCCGCCGGCCTGCGCGCCGGAGTGCCCACGTTGATCCTCTGGACTCTGCCCGACCACCAGATCTGGGGAGCTCAGGTCAAACGGCTGATGGTCGGTACTTCCCGGCGCTTTTCGGCCACCACCCGCGAATCGCTGGTGGCAGACCTGCGCCGCATCCTCGCCCCGCAATACGCCGCCCGAGCCCACGACATCGCTGACCAGATGACTAAACCTGCCGCCAGCGTTGCCACCGCCGCAGACCTTGTCGAAGAGAAAGTTGACCTGAGCCGATGACGGCTAATCTGAGCTACCGACTCAGGTACTGTGCATGCCGCTGACCACCAGTAGCGCCCCAATCACTGCGAAGATGGCAGCCAAGATTTGCCGGCTGCGCGGCCGCAACCAATTCTGTAGCACTTGCAGTATCGCTTGGGTTTTCGCGGGCGTGGCGAGATAGCTGACCATGATGATTTCCACCACCGCAAGCGTCCCGACGAGGAACGCGAGGGCGGCACTGACCTGCGCGCCGGTCGAAGCTCCCGAGGCCGCGACGGTGGTGAGTACGAGGAGCACCGGGGGGATTGGCGGCATCGATCCGAGGCCGATCACGAACGAGACCCACACGGCTCCGTTGTCCCACACCTTGCGGGCGCGGCCAATCAGCCGCCGGATTAGCGATTCGCGGTCCGGCGCCGCTTCCGCTGCGTGGTTATGCAACCGCGAGAGCGCGGGCGGTGGATCCGAGTCCAATACCAAGGTCGACGTGGTGCCGCCCGGTGTGGGCAACTGTGCCCGCTGACGTGCCGGGAAGCGCACTACCATCAGCGCAGCGATCACTAGGGTGAGCGCACCGATACCGAGTTCAACATGCCGGGCCGTGGCGCTGGCGGCCGTGGCCGGATTGGTCAAATCATGCGCAAAAGATTTAAATGCCGGTGTCACGTGCAGCATCATCAGCGGAACCAGCAGGTAGGGAACACTCACTAACATGAAGCCGCCCCAATAGGCCAGCAGGTTGGGCACCGGCCGTGGCCGGGAGATCAAAAGAAGGATGAAGCCGAAACGCACCGGGTCGAGCGCCATCAATAGCGTCACACCCAGCACTGTGCTCCACATGGGCGGGACGTTACCGCGTTAACCGTTATCGGTTGGCTCTTTTCAATTTTCAAGCTTCGTGGCTATAACGGACGACTTGCCGCGCATTGCAGAACGGAGCGATCACCTACCGAATGTGCTGCCTCGCCAGCTAAGAGGCGGCGTCGGCGGGGGTGAGCTTGTCGCACAGCACTCCCGCCAAATCGCGCGTGGTGGCGATGCCGATGTCGCCGGCGGTGAGGCGTATTCCCGTTTCGGTCTCGATGCGGGTGCGCAGTTCCAGGGCCCCCAACGAGTCAATGCCGTATTCGGACAGCGGCCGGTCGGGGTCGATGCTGCGCCGCAGGATCAGGCTGATCTGCTCGGAGAGCAGATGCCGCAGCCGGGCGGGCCACTCGTCGCGGGGCAGCTCGTCGAGCTCGGCGCGCAGCTTGCTGGTGCCCGTCGCGTCTTGTCCGGTGGTGCGGAACGCTTCGGCGAACGGACTGCGCTGCGCGAACGCCGTCAACCACGGTGTGCCCGCGATCGGCGCATACCCGGTGTAGGCGCGGGCGTGGCGAAGCAGCACGTCCAACGCGTAGGCACCTTCGTCGGGCGCGATGCCGCCATTGGTACTTGCCGCCAGGGCGGTGGCCCGCCCGATCTGGGCCCAGGCCCCCCAGGCGATCGCGGTCGCCGGCAGGCCGTGCGCCCGGCGCCAGAGGGTGAAGGCGTCCAGCCAGCTGTTGGCCGCGGCGTAGGCGCCCTGACCCGGCGACCCCACCAGCGCGGCCGCCGAGGAGAACGAACAGAACCAGTCCAGCGGCTGCTCGGCGGTGGCACGGTGCAGATTCCACGCGCCGTACACCTTTGCTGCCCAGTCCCGCTCCAGCAGCTCGTCGGTGATATTGCCCAGGGTGGCGTCCTCGATCACGGCCGCCAGGTGCAGCACGCCGCGCACCGGAAGTCCGGTGCCGGTCGCCGCGGCCACCAACCGCTGCGCCGTACCGGCGTCGGCGATGTCGCCGCACTCCACGACGATGTCGGCGCCGCTGCCGCGGATGCGCTCGATGGTCTGCAGCGTTTCCGCAGTCGGCGCCGAGCGCGAGGACAGCACGATGCGTCCGCAGCCCGCCGCGGCCATCGTCTCGGCCAGGAACAGCCCGAGCCCGCCCAGGCCACCGGTGATGAGGTAGGCGCCGTCGCGCCGGAAGACCCGGGCTTGTGCCGGCGGCACCACCACCGCCGTGCTGGTACCGGTGTGCGGGATGTCGAGCACGAGCTTGCCGGTGTGCTGGGCGCCGCCGATGACCCGAATGGCGGTGGCCGCGTCGACGAGCGGGTAGTGCGTGGTTTCCGGCATCGGCAGCGCACCGTCGGCGACGAGCCGGTAGACCCGGGCGAACAGGTCCCGGACCCGCTCCGGATGGGTGGCGGCCAGCAGCCCCAGGTCCACGGCGTGGAAGGTGAGGTTGCGCCGGAACGGGAACAGCCCCACCCGGGTGTCGCCGTAGATGTCGCGTTTGCCGATCTCGACGAACCGGCCGCCGAAGGACAGCAATTCCAGGCCGGCGCGTTGGGCGGCGCCGGTGACCGAGTTGAGCACGATGTCGACCCCGTAGCCGTCGGTGTCGGCGCGGATCAGGTCGGCGAACTCCAGGCTGCGGGAGTCGTACACGTGCTCAACACCCATGTCGTGCAGCACCTGCCGGCGGCCCTCGCTGCCGGCGGTGGCGAAGATCTCGGCGCCCGCCGCCCGGGCGATGGCGATGGCCGCCTGCCCCACACCCCCGGTCCCGGAATGGATTAACACCCGATCGCCGGGCCCGATGCGGGCCAGGTCATGCAGTCCGTAGTAGGCGGTGGCGTGGGCGGTTGTCACCGCCGCGGCTTGCGCGTCGGACAGTCCCGACGGCAGGGTGACGGCCGCGCGCGCGTCGCAGGTGATGAAGGTGCCCCAACAGCCGTCGGCGCACAGGCCCCCGACGTGATCGCCGACCTGGTGATCGGTCACGTCCGGTCCGACCGCGGTGACCACGCCGGCGAAATCGGTGCCCAGCTGTGGCGGCGGGCCGTCGAAGACCGGGTAGCGGCCGAACGCGTTGAGCACATCGGCGAAGTTGATGCTGGATGCGCGGACCGCGATCTCGATTTGCCCCGGTCCCGGCGCAACCCGGTCGCGGGCAACAAGTTCCAAAGTCTCCAGATCGCCGGGGGTCCGGATCTGCAGGCGCATGCCGTCGCGCTGCGGGTCGGCGACGGTGGTGTGCCGGTCTTCGGGGAGCAGCGGGGCCCGGCACAACCGCGCCACATACCATCCGCCGCCGCGCCAGGCGGTTTCGTCCTCTTCCGACCCGCTGAGCAGTTGCCGCGCCAGCTGTTCGGCGTCAGTGTCGGTGTCCACATCGATCTGGGTGGCGCGCAGGTGCGGATACTCGGCGCCGACCACCCGGATCAGACCGCGCAGTCCGGCCTGCTCCAGGTTGGCGACATCACCGGGCACCACGGTCTGCGCGTTGCGGGTCACCACATACAGCGCGGGGAGCTCGCCGGGCAGGTCCGGCAACTCGCGGATGATGCGCACCAGGTGTTGGACCTGCTCGCGGCCGCGCAGCGGGGTCTGGTCGTCGGTGTCGCCGTTCGTCGACCCGGTGAGGATCACCACACCGGCGAAGCCACCGGCCCGCAGCTGATTCGCCAGCTGCTCCCGGTTGGTGAGGTCGTCGGTGTGCTGCGGCCAGCACAGGGTACTGCATTGCGCGCCGCGGCTTTTCAACACATCGCTCAACGTGCCGACCAGCGCATCGGAGGTCGTGGTGCTGATCAGCAGCCAGGTTCCGGCGTCGCTGTATTGCGGTTCGGGCACCTCGCTGTGCTGCCATTCGATGGCCAGCAGCCGCTCGGCCAGCAACCGATCTTTGGTGTCGCCTTCGGAGCGGCTGGTGCCCAATCGCAGCCCCTGCACGGTGAGCAGCACCGCCCCGTGTTCGTCGAGCACGTCGAGATCGGCCTCGACCCCGGTGGTGTCCGCTTTGGTCACCCGCGTGTGGCAGTAGTGGGCGCCGCGGGCGGTTCGGTAGGAACGCAGTCGCCGGATACTCAACGGCAACGCGAGCCCGTCTTCGCCCAGGGCCCGAACGTCCGGATGGGCCGCGACGGATTGAAAACAGGCATCCAGCAACGCGGGGTGCATGCCGTAGGCATCTTGCTGGGAGCGGATTTGGCTGGGGAGGGCGACCTCGGCGAGCACCGTGGTGTCGGGCCCGTCGCCGGTGCGCACCGCGGTCAGGCCGGTGAACGCCGGACCGTACTGAACACCATGCTGGTCCACGCGGTTGCGCACCTCAGCGCCGTCCTCGCGGCGCGGGTGCGCGGCGAGGAGCGCGACCGTATCGTGCCCGGAAGGCTGCTCCTCGGCGACCGCGCACAGCACCGCGGTCGCATGCCGCGCCTGTTCGCCGGCCTGGTTGGCCTCCACGGTGAAGTCGACGACGCCCGGTGCCGAGAACGACGCCGAGGCACCGACCGTGGTTTGTTCATCCAGCAGCAGCGCCTGCGCGAACCGGATGTCGCGGACCTCAGACGCGTCGCCGAGCACGGTGCGCGCGGCGGCCAGCGCCATCTCGCAGTAGGCCGCCGCCGGCAGCACCGCCACATCGCGGATCCGGTGGTCGCCCAGCCACGGCTGGACGGCGGTGCCGAGCTCGGCCTGCCACACGTGGCGCTCGGGTTCTTCTTGTAACCGCACGTGCGGGCCCAACAGCGGATGCACCGCAACCATGGACCCGCCGTGGGTGGGGGATTCCTGGCCTTCGCGGCTCAACAGCAGCCGACGGTGGTTCCAGCTCGGCAGCGGCGCGTCCACCAACCGCCCGTGCGGGTAGAGCACCGAGAAGTCGACCGCGGCGCCCGCACTGTGCAAATCCGCCACAAACCCGCGCAGCCCGTGCGGCAACGGCTGCGCCCGGCGCAGCGCGGCCAGCGCGGCCATCGGCACGTCGAGACTGCCGGCGGTCTGCTCGAGAGCGCGGGTCAGCAGCGGGTGCGGCGCCAACTCGGCGAAGACGCGGTGACCGTCCTCCAAGGCGGCCCGGACCGCGGCGGCGAAGCGCACCATGCGGCGCATATTGTCCGCCCAATAGCGGCCATCGCACTCCGGCTGCTCACGCGGGTCATACAGCGTCGCGGAGTAGAACGGAATCTTCGGTGGCATCGGGTTGAGCTCGGCGAGCGCGTCGGTCAGATCGTTCAGGATCGGATCGACCTGGGGGGAGTGAAAAGCGACATCGGTGGGGATCTCGCGGGCCAGCACGTCCCGCTGCTCCCAGGCGGCTACCAGCTCGCGAACCGGCTGGGCGGCGCCGGCGATCACCGTCGACTGCGGCGACGGCACCACCGCCACCACCACGTCGTCGTTGACGCCGTGCACGGTGAGCTCCGAAAGCACCTGCTGGGCCGGGAGTTCCACCACCGCGGTGGCCCCGGTACCGGCGACGCGGGACATCAGCTGGGAGCGGCGGGAGATGACCCGCACCCCGTCTTCCAGTGACAGCGCGCCGGCCACCACCGCCGCCGCGGCCTCACCCAGGGAGTGGCCGATGACCGCAGCCGGGCGCACCCCGTAGGCCGCCATGGTGGCCGCCAGCGCCACTTGCATGGTGAACAGGGTCGGCTGGATCCGGTCTTGACCGGTCACGACCTCCGGTGCCGACAGCGCCTCGGTCACCGAGAAGCCGGACTCGCGGGCGATCAGCGGCTCGGCCTGCGCGACGGTGGCGGCAAACACCGGTTCGGTTGCCAGCAACTGTGCGCCCATCTGGGCCCACTGCGAACCCTGCCCGGAAAACACCCACACCGGGCCGCGGTCATCCTTGCCGACCGCGGCCGGATACGGGGTCTCGCCGGCGGCGACCTCACGTAACGCCGCGGTGAGTTCCGGCCGGGTGCTGGCGATCACGGCGGTGCGTACCGGCCGGTGCCCCCGCCGCCGCGCCAGGGTGTACGCCAGGTCCGGTATCGCCACGTCGTCGTGGGCGTGCACCCAACCGGCCAGCCGGGCCGCGGTGCGGCGCAGTTCGTCGGCCGAGCTGGACGACAGCACGAACAGCAGCGGCCCCGCGGTCTCCGCCGCTTGGGTGTCGGGGGTGTCGGGGGCCTGCTCCACGATGGCGTGGGCGTTGGTTCCGGAGAACCCGTACGCCGACACCGCAGCCCGTCGGGGCGTGTCCCCGTCGCCGGGCCAGGGCGTATTGTCCCGCGGCACAAACAGGTTGGTCTTGATCTGGGCGAGCTCGTCGGGCAGCCGGGTGAAGTGCAGGTTCTGCGGGATCACCCCCTGTTGGAGGGCCAACACCGCCTTCATCAGGCCCAAGGTGCCCGAGGTCGACTGGTTGTGCCCGAAATTGGTCTTCGCGGCGGCGAGTGCGCAGGGGCCGTCGAGGCCGTAGACCTCGGCCAGGCCGGCGTATTCGATGGGGTCCCCGGTCGGGGTGCCGGTGCCGTGGGCCTCCACCATGCCCACGGTGCGCGGGTCCACCTCCGCCGCCGCCAACGCCGCCCGATAGGCCTGGACCTGCGCGGACCGCGACGGCATGGTGATGGTCGGCGTGCGGCCATCGTTGTTCAGCGCCGTGCCGCGCACCACCGCCAGGATCCGGTCGCCGTCGCGTAACGCATCCGGTAACCGCTTGAGCAGCACGACCGCGCAACCTTCCCCGGACACGAACCCGTCCGCGGCAATGTCGAAGGCGCGGCAGTGTCCGGTCGGGGACAGCATCCCGCCCGCCGAACCGGAGGCGAATTTGCGTGGGTCCAACGCCACCGCGGCCCCGCCGGCCAGGGCCAGATCGCATTCGCCGTCGCGCAGGCTACGACAGGCCATATGCACGGTGACCAGACCTGACGAGCAGGCGGTGTCGAGCGTGATCGCCGGGCCGTGCAGGTCCATGGCGTACGCGACCCGGCCGGAGGCCATGGAAAAGTTGTTGTCCAAGAAGCCGTAGGGCCCCTCCAAGGTGTTGGCGTCGGCGGCCACCAAGATGTAGTCGCCGTGCGTGAGACCCAGGTACACCCCGGTCCGCGAACCGGCCAGGCTGACCGGGCTTACGCCGGCGTGCTCCACTGCCTCCCAACAGGTTTCCAGCAGCAACCGGTGTTGTGGATCGATGACGGCGGCCTCGCGTTCGTTCATCCCGAAGAACTCGGAATCGAAGCCGGCCACGTCGTGTAGGAAGGCGCCCCACTTCGACACCGACCGCCCGGGCACCCCGGGCTCGGGGTCGTAGTACTCCTCGGCGTCCCAACGATCGGGCGGAATCTCGGTAACGAGGTCGTCGCCGCCAAGCAGCGCTTTCCACAGTTGTTCTGGGGACTCGATGCCGCCGGGAAGTCGACAGGCCATGCCGACCACGGCCACCGCCGTCGCGGGTGTCTCGAATGAAGCCACTGGCCCTCCTGCAGCAAACATGGGGTGCGGGCTCCGGCCGCTACTAGGCAATACCTTGACGCTCGAAATAACGGTATTTCACTCCCGCCGAGTTGTCCCAAAATCCGAACGATCCGTCCGGATGCGCCGATGCAGCGGTAACGGCGGCGGTAACCTGATGCCCGTGGCTGGGACGTCGATTTTGGCCCTACTGTCGGAACGCGCCGGGCTGCAGCCCGATGACACGGTGTTCACCTATATCGATTACGAGCAGGATTGGTCGGGGATTGCCGAACGCCTCACCTGGTCGCAACTGCATCGCCGGACATTAAATGTCGCCGAGGCGCTGCGCGGGTGCGCCGCGACGGGCGACCGGGCGCTCATCATGGCGCCGCAGGGGCTCGACTACATCGTGGCGTTTTTCGGTGCATTGCAGGCCGGGCTGATCGCCGTGCCGCTGTCGGTTCCGCTGGGGGGCGTCAGCGATGAGCGGGTCAGTTCGGTGCTGCGTGACGCCTCGCCGTCGGTCATTCTCACCACGACCGCGGTCGTCAGCACCGTGGCCGCGCACGTGCAGTCGCCGTCGGCCACCTCGGCTCCCACCGTCATCGAGGTCGACGGGCTGGACCTAGACGCGTCGGTGCGATCCGGTACCGGCGGTGCCGATCTTCCGAGCACCGCCTATTTGCAATACACGTCCGGGTCGACCCGTCAGCCGGCCGGCGTCATGGTGTCGCACAGAAATCTGTTGGCCAATTTCGAACAGGTAATGGCGGCCTTCTTTGCTGACTATGGAAAAGTGCCGCCGCCAAACACCACGATTGTGTCGTGGCTGCCGTTCTATCACGACATGGGTTTGTATCTGGGAGTTTGCGGACCCATTCTGACCGGACTTCCCACCGTGCTCGCCAGCCCGGTGGCGTTCCTGCAACGGCCGGCCCGGTGGATGCAATTGCTGGCGAGTAATAGTCGCGCCTACTCGGCGGCACCGAACTTCGCTTTCGAATTGGCGGTGCGAAGGACGTCGGACGCGGACCTGGCCGGGCTCGATCTCGCCGACGTGCTGGTGATCGCGACCGGTAGTGAACGGGTGCATCCGGCGACGCTGCAGCGCTTCACCCAGCGGTTCGCGCCGTTCAACCTGCGCGAGGCGGTGCTGCGCCCGTCGTACGGGCTCGCCGAAGCCACCGTGTATGTGGCGACGCGGGCGCCGGCCGCGCCGCCGGCGATCGTGCGCTTTGATACCGAGAAGCTGACCGCCGGCACCGCGCAGCGCTGCCTCGACGGTGATGGCACGCCGCTGGTCAGCTATGGGATGCCGGAATCACCGCTGATCCGCATCGTGGATCGCGAGACGTGCCTGGAGTGCCCGGCGGGAACCGTCGGCGAGGTCTGGGTGCACGGCGACAACGTCGCCCTGGGCTATTGGGAGAAACCCGAGGAGACCGACGCGACGTTCGGCGGACGGCTGGTTGCCCCGTTGGCGGGCACCCCCGAGGGGCCCTGGCTGCGCACCGGTGACGTCGGATTCGTCTTTGACGGTGAGCTGTTCATCATCGGCCGGATCAAGGACCTGCTGATCGTGTACGGGCGCAACCACGCGCCCGACGACATCGAGGCGACCGTCCAGGAGATCACCGGGGGCCGGTGTGCGGCGATCGCGATTCCGGGTGAGGGCACCGAGCAACTGGTCGTCATCATCGAGGTCAAAAAGCGGGGTGAGCCCCAGGAGGCCGCGGCCAAGCTCACCGCGGTCAAGCGCGATGTCACCTCGGCGATCTTCAGCTCGCACGGTCTGCGGGTGGCGGATCTGGTTCTGGTGGCGCCCGGGTCGATTCCGATCACCACCAGCGGCAAGGTCAGGCGCGCGACGTGTGTCGAGCAGTACCGGCAGGGCCAGTTCGCCCGGGTGGGCGGCTAGCTACCGGCCGATGGTGATCTCCAGGTGCTGACCGCAGGCCCGCGCCACGTCGTCGAGGGCTTCGACATCGGGGGCGCAGCTGCCGTCTTCCCAGGCGGTGACGGTGGCCTGGTTGGTGCCCAGGGCGCGCGCCAGGTCGGCCTGGGTGAGGTCGGCTTCGATGCGGGTGCGGTAGACGAGATGGGCGAGTTCGGCAGCCCAGTCGGCGTGGGTCGGCGGGGCGGCGGCGTGCGTAGTCATCGCGCTTCCCTTAGTTGCTGATAAATGCCGGACATTCCCAATCTACACCGTCTGACCTCGGTGCGGAGGTGATCGCCGGGCTTGGCGACGGGGGCCCCGTGTTAGCCGCCGCGGGCTTCGACCAGCGCCGAACGGTTGATTTTGGTGGCCGCGGTGCGCGGGATCTCGTCGACGAACTCGACGGTTTTGGGCACCTTGTAGCCGGCCAGTCGGCCCTTGGCGAACGCGATCACCTGCTGTTCGGTCAGCGCCGGGTCGGCCGGTTGCACCACCGCGTGCACCCGACGGCCCCAGTGCGGATCCGATAGCCCGATGACCACGACATCGACGATCGCGTCGTGGTCGGCCAGCGCCGATTCCACCTCCGCCGGAAACACGTTGGCGCCGCCGGTGATGATCATGTCGGAGCGGCGGTCGGCGATATAGAGGTAGCCGTCTTCGTCGAGGTGCCCGACGTCGCCGCCGGAGCGGAACCCGTCCGGCGTTGACGGCAGCGGGGGTGCACCGCCCAGATACCGGTAGCCGGCGCTCATCGGCGCCCGCAGATAGATGTCGCCGAGTTCGCCGGGGGGAAGCGGGGCGCCGTTCGGGTCCAGGATGCGGATCTCGGTGCCCCGGAACCCGCGGCCGACACTGCCCGGGTGCGCCAGCCACTCGTCGCCGCGCAACGCGGTCAGCCCGAGGTTTTCGGTCATCCCGTAGGCCATCACCACCTGTTCGGGGGACAGCAGCTCAAACCAGGTGTGCAGCAGCGTCGGCGGCATCACCGCGGCGCCCTGCAGAATCCACACCACGCTGGACAAATCCCGCGACCGGATATCGGGCAGCGCCGCGATCCGGGCCAACATGGTGGGGGTGGCGGTGAAGTTAGTGATCCGGTAGGTCTCGATCGCGGCGACAACGGCGGCGGCGTCGAACTTTTCCAGCACCACCAGGCGGTCACCGCCCAGCAGGTTGTTCAGCGGGGCGAAGCCGTTGGTGTGATACATCGGTCCGGGCACCAGAATCGTCTGCGGCTGCGGGGTGGGCGCCCAGGCCGCCAGAAACGGGGTGGAGATTTCCGGGGTCCACACCGCCGGCGCCAGATTGAGGATCACCTTGGGCAGCCCGGTGGAGCCGCTGCTGCAGATCCCGTTGACGGTGGGGGAGACCACGTCGGGCAGGTCGGTAGCGGATTCGCGCGCCGCCGACGCGGCCAGCGCGGCGCGGCGCTCGTCGTCGACCAGCACGGCCGGGTTGATCACCGCGAGCACCCGGTCGCGTTCCCAGTCGGGCAGATCCCAGCGCATCGGCACCGGCACCGCGCCGACCTTCCAGCAGCCCAACGCGGCCAGCACCAGCTCGGTGGAGTTCGGGATCGCCAGCGCCACCAGCGAACCCGGGCCGGCGCCGTCGGCGGCCAACGCCCGACCCCACTGGTTGGCCCGGGCGTTGAGGTCGCCGAAGGTCAGCGACCGCGCGGCACCGTCGGGTGCCAGGGTGACGACCGCGAGGTCGTTGCCGCGGTCGGCGGCGAGCGCCCGCAGCCGGGCCGGAAACGGGATGCCGTCGATCATGCCGTCCTCGTGAACAGGGTCTCCAACGCGTCGTCGCGCACCGCGGCGGTCAGCCGCAGCGCCAAAGCCTCCGGGCCCAGCGGCAGCCGGATCAGCGGCTGGGTGTGGCGGTCCAGCACGCTGATATCAGATTCGTCGCAGAATCCCAGCGCCCCCAGCAGCTGGTGCGCGATCCGCAGCACCTGCCGCGCGGTCTCCACGGCCTTGAGCCGCAGCACCAGGGCGTCCGCCGACCGCAGCGCCGCCGGGGCGGACTCCAGCCGGCACACCGTGTATTTGGCGAGTTCACCGAGCCCGCGCACCGCCACCGAGGCGTCGGCGACGGCGAACCGGACCGCCTGGAAGTCGGCCAGCGGTTTGCCGAACTGCACCCGGGCCCGCACGTGCTCGCAGGTGATCTCCAGGCATCGCTGCACCGCGCCCAGGATCCGCCAGGACCCCAGCACCAGATGTGCGTCGACGTCGGCGGCGGGCACGGTGCCGTCGGGTCCGCTCAGGGTGGCCGGCACCAAAAACGGTCCCAGCCGGGCACCGGTGCGCGACGACGGCTGCGGGCGGTAGCGGCGACCGTCGACGTCGGCGGCGATCCAGCCGCCGGGCAGGTCGCCGTGATCGATGCGCGGCGCGTGGGGGTGCACCAACGCCAACCGGGCGCCGTCGATCGCCAGCAGTTGTTCGACCAGCGGGTAGGGCAGCGCGGTGGCGCCGGCGGCCTGACAGAGCACCGCGGCGGCCAGCAGCTCATCGGATGACGCCCGGACGTCGAGGTCCCAGGCGCCCAACTCGGTCAGCGCCGCACCGGCCTGGGCGCGCACCGCGTCGTCGGTTTCGGCCCGCAGCGCCGCCTGCGGCCCGCCCAGCCGGGTCAACCGGTCGGCGGCGACGGCGGCGAACTCGGCAATGTCTTGCGGCAGCGCAGTTTTCATCGATGTTCTCCCAACACGTCGCGCGCCACCAGCATCCGCTGCACCTCGATGGTGCCCGACGCTACCGTGGCCGCCTGGGCGTAACGCCAATGGTCTTCGATCGCGCCGTGCAGCGCGGCGGCCGGGCCGGCGTCCAGCGCGGTGGGGCCCAGCACCTCGAACAGCAGCTCGGCGACCTGCTGGTCGCAGGTGGTGGCGGCGATCCTCGCCGCGCTGGCCGCCGCCCCGGCCGCCGGGTCGTCGAGCAATGACACCGCCCGGTAGGCCAGCAGCCGGGCCACCCGCAGGTCGACCAGGGCGCGGACCCACCGGCTGCGCAGCGATTCGGCCAGCCGCTCCCAGTCGTCGCCCAGGGCGGTGCGCAACCGGTGCAGCAGCGACTCGCACCGGGCATACCGGGCGATCCCGACCCGCTCGAAGGCCAGCGCCTCGCGCATCACCCGCCAGCCGTCGCCGACCTCGCCGAGCACGTCGGCGCGCGTCACCGGCACCTCGTCGAGGAACATCTCGTTGAGGTGGTGCGGCCCCAGCATCGACCGGATCGGGCGCACGGTGAAACCGGGCCGGTCCATCGGCACCAGGAACAGGGTGAGCCGCTTGGGCTTCGGGGCCTGCGGGTCGGTGCACGCCGCCAGCACACACCACGACGCCATCTGCGCGTACGACGTCCAGATCTTCTGCCCGGTGATGCGCCAGCCGTCGCCGTCGGGCACCGCGCGGGTGCGCAGCGACGCCAGGTCGCTGCCCGCCTCCGGCTCGGAAAACCCCTGACACCAGATCACTTCGCCGGCCGCGATCGCCGACAGGTGCCGGTCCTGCTGCTCGGCGGTCCCGTAGCGCATGACCGCCGGGCCCACCCAGTTGACGCCCATGTACTGCGCGCCGCGGGGTTCGTGATGCGCCCACATCTCCTCCCGCAGCACCGTCTGCTGCCACACCGAGCCGCCGCCCCCGCCGTGTTCTTTCGGCCAGGCCAGCGCCAGCAGCCCTTCGGCCGCCAACAGCTTGCAAAACGCTTCGGTGGTGGCCAAATCGCGGGGGTCGTCGGTGCACGCCCCCAGGAAGCCGTCGGGAATGTGGGTGGAAATCAAGTCCCGCAACCGGTGTCGCAGCTGGCCGGCGTCGGCGCCGAGGTCATAGTCCATCGTGCTCATCCCTTCGGCAGCCCGAGCACCCGCTCGGCGATGATGTTGCGCTGAACCTCCGAGGTGCCGCCGTAGATGGTGGCGGCCAGGGCGTCCTGGCGTTCGAACAGCAGGTCCGGGTCGGCGATCGAGCCGGGGCCGGCGGCCGCGGCGCTGAGCTCCCACACCCGTTGCAAGGTGGTGGATCCGAGCAGCTTGAGGATGTCGGCGGCCGGGCTGGGCCGGCCGGCCAGCTCGTCGTGCAGCACCCGGTAGCCGGTCGCGCGCAGCGCCGCGGCGTCGGCGAGCAGCGAACCGAGTTCGGCGAACGTGTCGTCGCCGCCCTTGATCGTCTCGAGGCCGCGGTGGATCTCGACCCAGTTCATGATCCAGATCATCTGGCGTTCGTGCTGCAGCGACGCCAACGCGACCTGCCAGCCGCCGTGCAGCGGCCCCAGCAGGTTGGCGACCGGAATCTCGACGTCGTCGAGGAACACCTCGCAGAACGTCTCGTCGGAGATCGACGACATCCGAATCGGGTTGATGGTCACCCCGGGCGACTGCAGGTCCAGCAGCAGGCAGGAGATGCCGCGGTGTTTGGGGGCGGCCGGGTCGGTGCGGGCATACAGCGTGCACCACCGCGACAGGTGCGCCTGGGTGGTCCAGATCTTGTGCCCGTTGACCCGGAAGGTGTCGCCGTCGCGTTCGGCGCGGGTGCGCAGACCCGCGAAATCCGACCCGGCTTCCGGTTCGGACATGCCCAGCGCCCACCATTCGTCGCCGCGCAGCAGCGGCACCAGCAGCCGGTCGATCTGCTCAGGGGTGCCGAACTGCCGGATGCCGGGGGCGGCGACGTTGGGCCCGGCGATGTTGGGCAGCTTGGGCGCCGAGCGCACCGCGGCCTCCAGTCGGATCTCCATCGCCTCCCGCAGACCCAGCGACCGCCCGCCGTGCTCACGCGGCCAGGTGGGCTGCAGCCAGCCGGCCTCGAACAGCGCCCGCTGATAGTCGCGCCGCAGCCCCAGATCCCAGCGATACTCGCCGTAGCGGTCCTGATAGTCGGCCGGCAGAAACTCGGTGAGCCAGCCGGCGAATTCGGCCACCACCTCGGTCATCGCGTGCCCCCGGCGAATTGGGCGCCCACCGCGTGGTAGAGCGCGCGGGGGTCGCCCAGCGTGGTGGCGGCCTGCCAGGCGTGGCGCAGGTACAGGTGCATGTCGTGCTCCCAGGTCTGGGCGAGCGCGCCGTGCACCTGCACCGCGGTGCGGGCGCAGCCCAGCGCGGCGTCGCCGGCGGCCGCCTTGGCCAGCGCGGCGGCCCGCCAGGCGTCGGCGGGGCCGGTGTCGGGGTCGGCGAGGTGGGCCGCGGCGGCGTAGCTGAGGCTGCGGGCGCGTTCGACGGCGACGTAGTTGTCGGCCAGCGCGTGTTTGATGCCCTGAAACGCGCCGATCGGCTTGCCGAACTGCTGCCGTGTCGTGGCGTGCTGCACCGAGCGGTCCAGCGCGGCGCGGGCCACCCCGACCAGGTCGGCGGCCGCCGCGAGCAGCGGCGCGGCCCACGCCGAGTCCGCGTCCACCGGCGCGGTGACCACCGGTACCGCGTCGACCTGCACATCGGCCACCGGTTGGGCCGGGTCGGTGCAGTCGGCCGGCGTCACGGTGACGCCGTCACCGATCCGGGTCACGGCCACCACCGTCGCGCCATCCGAATCCGCCAGCGCCACCAGCAACTCCGCCCGCGGCAGCCCGGGCACCGCGACCGCACGCCCCCGCAGCCGACTGGCCTCCAGCGTCATCGTGGGCCCCGGCAGCCGCTGCCCGGGCCGGTGTGCGGCCAGCGCGGCCACCGCCCCGGCGGCGATGTCGGCCCGCACCGCGTCCAGGTCGGGGCCGGCGGCGCGCAGCAGCCCGGCCGCTAAACCGACACTGCTCAGCAGCGGGATGGGGGCGAGGGCGGCGCCGCACTCCTCGAGGACCACCGCCAGCTCGACCGGGCCGTAGGTGTCGTCGGGGGCGGCCAGTTCGGTCCAGCCCAGTTCACGCACCGTCTTCCACAGCGGGCGCCACCGCTCCGGGTCGGTCAGCGCCTGCCGGGCGACCTCGGGCGGACATTCGGCGTGCAGCACCTCGCGGACGCTGTCGCGCAGCGCGAGCTGGTCGCTGTTCGGCCCTATCTCCATAAGACCCCTAACATAGCAAAAATAGCAAACTAGGGGTACACGGGGGCGGCGGCGACGTAGGGTGATCGGCTATGCCCGAATGGTTTCTGTTCCTACCGCAGGTGCGGCTGCCGGTCGCCGACCTGGTCACCCGCGCCCAGCGCGCCGAGGCCAGCGGATTCGACGGCGTCGCGTTCATCGACCACCTGGAAGCCCCGGGTCAGCCAGCGGAAAACATCTGGGAGGCAATGGGTATCGCCAGCTGGGTGGCCGCCAAGACCGACCGGCTGGCGATCGGCCACCTGGTGCTGTGCGACGCGTTCCGGCATCCGGCGGTACTGGCCAAACAGGCCGTCACCTTGTCCGCGGCCTCCGGGGGCCGCTTCGAACTCGGCCTGGGGGCCGGCTCCTGGCCGGCGGAGTTCACCAGATTCGAGGTGGGCCAGCAGGATCCGGTGGCCCGGGTGGAGCAGCTCGAACGGCACCTGGAGTTGATCGCCGAGTATTGGGGACGCGGCGGCGAGCCCGACGCCGCGCAGGCGCCGCTGCCGGAGCACCCGATCCCGCTGGTGCTGGGCGGCACCGGTCCGAAGATGATGGCGCTGGTGCGCCGCCACGCCCAGTGGTGGAATCTGCCCTGCAACCACCTCGACAAGCTGCCGCGGCTGGGGCCGGCGGCCGCGCCCGCCCGGGTGTCGGTGCAGCAGATGGTGGGATTCGTCGGCGCCGGCGCCGATCCGGTGTCGGTGCGTGAGGTCAGTGTGCGCCGCTTCGGTCACCTGGGGTCGGGCCTGGTGTGCGGGAATGCCAGCGAGTTGGTCGAGTACTTTTCCGGGCTGGTCGACGCCGGCGTTGAGCGGTTCTACGTGTGGTTCGCCGATTTCGCCCCGCCGGCCACGCTGGCCGAATTCGGCGAATCGGTGATCACGGCCGTTGCCGGCGCCGGCGGGCTTCCGTCGGCACCGTCGGCGGCCGGGCGAACGGGCCGCGCCGCACCGCGTTGAGCCGGATCTCCGGCAGATCCACCGACGGGTCGACGGTGTCCAGCCAGGCCACCGCCTCGGCGACGTCGGCCGCCTGGATTGCGTACATCTCGAACGGAACGTCCTGCAGCATCTCGGTTTCCACCGGGCCCGGGGTCACCAGGTGGACGCCGATCCCGTCCCGGTCCACCTCCAACGCCAGCGCCCGGGCGAACGCGTTCATCCCGGCCTTGGCCGCCGAATAGGCGGTGCGGGCCGGCATCGGCTCATGGGCGGCCGACGAGGAGATGAACACCAGCCGCGACCCGGGCGCCATCTTGGGCAGCACCGCGGCGGTCACCACGAAGCAGGAGTCCAAATTGGCCGCCATGATCGTGCGCCACTGGTCGAATGTCTGCTTGCGGGCATAGGTTCCGCCCAGCACCCCGGCCGCGTGCACCACCAGATCGAGGTGCGGCAGCGGGCTGAGCGCCGCGGTGAATCCGTCGGGATCGGACACGTCGGCGATGAGGTGACGGGCCCCGATTTCCTGCGCGGCCGCGCGCAGCGGGGCGTCCCGGCGGGCCACCAACACCACGTCGTAGCCACCCTCCACCAGCGTGCGCCCGCAGGCCTTGCCGATCCCGCCGCTGCCGCCGGTGACCAGTGCGGTTTTCACGGCGGGCGACTATCGCCTCGACAGCGCCTGCGGCGACAACGCATAGATCCGTTGATCGGTCCGCTCGGACAACACATAGGTCTGGGCGTCGGCGACGTGGCGGGCGGCCATCTTGCGGGCGCGCTCCACGTCACCGGCCTCGATCGTCTCGGTCAGCTTGACGTGGGTGTTGAGCGCGGCGCGCCGTTTGGCCAGCGACGGGTAGGTGCCGCGGGCCGCGCTCTCCTCGGCCCACTGCTGCTCGTGGCTGCTCCACAGCGTCTCCAGGGCGCCGACCACCGCGATGATGGTGTCGTTGCCGCAGCCGCGGACCACCAGATCGTGGAACTGGCGCCCGATTTCGGTGAACCGGCGACCGTCGTCGAGGTGAGTGGCCATGGCGTCGTTGATCTGCTTGAGTTCGGGAACCAGGGTGTCGGCACGGTCGGGCCGCTGGGCGGCCAGCGCCGCACAGGCCGGTTCGAGTTCCAGCAGCGCCGAGCCCAGATCGGCCAGGCCCACGTGCTGGCTCTGCAACAGCAGCCCGAGCATGTAGGCGGCGCTGGTTTTCGCCGGCGCGTGCACGACGGCGCCGCCCTGGTTACCGCGGCGCACCGAGATCAGGCCCTCGGTTTCCAGGATGCGCAGCGCTTCGCGCAGCGAGACCAGGCTGACGTTGAACTGCTCGACCAGCACCTCTTGGCGGGGCAGCAGATCGCCGTCGGCGAGTTCGCCGTCGATGATCTGGCGGCGTAACTCCTCGGCGACGATCTCGGCGATTCGCGGCGCCGAGAGCCGACGTCGGGCCTTGGGGCCACTTCCCAGCGCAGTCACTTTGCTATTTTAGCAGTGATGACATAATTGACCGATGCACGTGAGCGGCGGGCCGACACCGCTGGACGGGCTCCGTGTCATCGAGATCAGCGACCGGATCGCCGGCAGCTATTGCGGCAAGCTGCTGGTCGACGCCGGTGCCCAGGTGCGTAAAATCGAACCGCCGCAAGGAGATCCGCTGCGGCGCTACACCGCCAGCGGTGCACGGCTGGCCACCGACTCGCCGCTGTTCAGCTATCTGAACGCCGGCAAACGCAGCATCGTGGCGGCACCGGGCCGGCTGCGCGCCGAACTGGCCGGCGCCGACGTCGTCGTGCTCACCGCCACCCGCTCCCAGGGTTTGAAACTCGGGATCGACCCGCAGCGGCTGCTGGACGTCGCGCCGCGGACCGTCGTCGTCACCATCTCGGATTTCGGCTGGACCGGGCCGTACGCCGAGCGGGCCGCCAGCGAATTCACCCTGCAGGCCTGGTCGGGGTTGACCGGTTTCCGCGGCGATCCGGCCGGGCCACCGATCGCCATCGGCGGCGATCTGGGGGAGTACATGGGCGGGGTGTGCGCCGCATTCGGCGTGCTGGCGGTGCGTCGCCGGGTCGAACACGGCGGTGCCGGTGAGCACCTGGATCTGTCGATGCTCGAGGCGATCACCGCGATGCAGAGCAGCGAATGGCTGCACAGCCAACTGTTGCGGGTGCCGCCGATCACCCGCACCGTGGAGGTGCCGTCGATCGAGCCGGCCCGCGACGGCTACGTCGGCATCACCATGGTCACCGGTCAACAGTGGCTGGACTTCGCCGCGATGGTCGACTGCCCCGAGTTAACCGACGACCCGCAGCTGAGCTTCCAGCTCGGCCGCTGGGAACACCGCGACCGGATCCGCGCGCTGATCGGCGACTGGCTGGCGCAGCGCAGCGTGGACGAGATCGTCGAACTCGGCGCGCTGTTCCGGGTGCCGATCGCGCCGGTGGGCACCGGCGCGACGATCCCAGACATGCCGTATGCGACCGAGCGGGGCGTGTTCGTGCGAAACCCGGCCGGGTTTGACCAGCCCCGCCCGCCGTGGTTGATGTCGCGCTGCCGGCCCGCGCCGCTGCGCTCCGCGCCGGCATTGGGTTCGGCGGATGACGAAACACCCTGGCAGCAACGCGAATCCGGGCCGGCGCCCTCGGTCTCCGGCTTGCCGCTGGACGGGGTTCGGGTTATCGACCTGACCGCGTTCTGGGCCGGGCCGGCCGCCACCCACCTGCTGGCCGCGTTCGGCGCCGACGTGATCAAGGTGGAATCCATCCAGCGGCCCGACGGCATCCGTTACTCCGGCGGGATGCGCACCGACGTCGAGGACTGGTGGGAGTACGGCTGGGTGTTTCACGCGATGAACACCAACAAACGCTCGGTGACCCTGGATTTGGGCTCCGAGGACGGCCGTCGGCTGCTGCTGCGGCTGGTGGCCGACGCCGACGTGCTGATCGAGAACTTCTCACCGCGGGTGATGGACCATTTCGGGCTCACCGCCGAGGCCCTGCTGGCGGCCAACCCGGCGCTGGTGATCGCCCGGATGCCGGCGTTCGGGCTGGACGGCCCGTGGCGCGACCGGGTGGGATTCGCGCCCACCATGGAGCAGATCGCCGGTCTGGCCTGGGTGACCGGGCTGCCCGACGGCCCACCCGTCGCCCCGCGCGGCGCGTGCGATCCGCTGGCCGGGGTGCACGCCGCGTTCGCGGTTGTTGCGGCGCTGCACTTCGCCGAGCGCACCGGGGCCGGCCAGCTCGTCGAATTGCCGATGCTCGAAGCGGTGTTGAACGCCACCGCGATTCAGCCGATCGAATGGCAGGTGTTCGGGGTGACCCTGACCCGGCGCGGCAACCGTGGGCACGGCGTCATGCTGCAGAACCTGTACCGGTGCGCCGGCGACGACGACTGGATCGCGGTCACCGTCGCCACCGACGCGCAGTGGCGGGCGCTGGTCGCGCTGATGGGCCGACCGGAGTGCAGCGCCGAGGATGCCGACGCCCGGCTGGCTCAATGGTTCGCCGGTCAGCGACTGGGCGACGCGGTGCAGCGGCTCGCCGACGCCGGCATTCCCGCCGCACCGGTGGTGTCCCCGTCGCTGGTGACCGACAACGTTCAGCTGCGTGCACGCGGCTTTTTTGAGGAGTTGCAGCATCCGCGCACCGGCGCCGGACTGTATCCGCGTCCGCCGTTCGCTCATCTGAGCGGGCAGGATCGCTGGCTGCGGCGGCCGCCGCCGACCCTGGGAGAACACAACGCCGAGGTGCTGGCCGCGCTGGGCGGGGTGAGCGGGGCAGAACTCACCCGGCTGGCCTCAGCAGGAGTGATCGGGACCCGCCCCAACGGGCTGTGACGGCGTGCGGGCACGGTTGGCGGTGTCGATGGCGTCGACGACGGGCATCGCCGCCGATGATTGACGTGCAATTCTTAAAATAGTAAAAATAGGCGCAGTGGGAACGGAGAATGCGTGACGCAGACGGTTTCGGACTCGGATCCCTCGGAACGTGAGTTCGGTCCGAGCGGCATCGGATTGTCTGCCTACCGGTTCCCGACCGGATGGTTCATCGTCGGATTCGCCTCGGACCTCGATGTCGCCGAAGTCAAGCGGGTGCACTACTTCGGCGAGGAACTGGTGCTGTTTCGCACCATCTCCGGGCAGGTGCATGCGCTCGACGCCTACTGCCAACATCTGGGCGCCAACATGGGGGTCGGCGGCACCGTGGACGGCGAGCACATCGTCTGCCCGTGGCACGGCTGGCATTGGCGTGGCGACGGCGGCAACGCGCTGATCCCGTACAGCAAAATCGGCTGCAAACCCCACGTGCACATCCGCAGCTATCCGGTCCTGGAGTGGTACGGGTTCATCCTGGTCTGGCATGAGCGGCACGGTCGGGCACCGTATTGGCAGCCGCCGGTGCTGCCGGAACTGGAGACCGGCGAGTACTACCCGTTGCATCCGCACACCCGGATGGTGAACCGGGTCAAGGTGCACGCCCAGATGATCATCGAGAACGCCGCCGACCCGTATCACGTGCAATACGTGCACAAGGCCGCCAACCCCGCGCACACCGCGTCGTTCGAGGTGTCCGGCTATCACCTGCACGCCACCGTTAACGCCAATTTCGGCGGCGGCCGGGCGCAAACCTGGCTGACCCCGCACGGCCCGGTCGACGCCAAGATCATCTACGACAACTACTCGCTGGGCCTGGGGTTGGTGCGCTTCCCCAGCGATCTGGTGGCCACCCTGCAGGTGACCGGGCAGACCCCGGTCGACGAGGACTACACCGATTACTTCTACACCCAGGCCTCGGTGCGCGAGCCCGGCGACACCGGTGACGCCCCGACCGGGCGCGCCGCCCGATTCCTGGCGCTGCAGCAAGAAGTCATCAAACAGGACTTCTTCACCTGGGAGAACATGAAGTACCTGGAGAAGCCGAACCTGGCGCCCGAAGAGGCGCGCGACTATGCGGCGCTGCGCCGTTGGGCGCACCGCTTCTACCCGGGAGAGCAGCCCACCGCCGACGACTTCGGCTACACCCCCGACGGGCAGCCCGATCCGGTGGCCGCAGGCGCCTGATGCCCGGCCCCGCTGCGTTCGGCGTGGAGGACTTCACCGTGCCGGCGGTGCTGGACCGTCGCGCCGAGCAGTTCGGGGATCGGGCGATGATGGTGATCGCCGGCGAGACGGTGACGTTCGAGCAGATGCGGGAACGGTCCTGCGCGGCGGCGAATGCGTTGCTGGACTTGGGCATCGGCCGCGGCGACTGCGTGGCGTTGTTCACCGCCACCCGCCCGGAATGGATCTACTTCTGGCTGGGGGCGGCGCGGATCGGCGCCGTGAGCGCGGCGGTGAACGCCGCCTATCGGGGCGAATTCTTGCGGCATGCGTTGGCGCTGTCGCAGGCCAAGGCGGTGATCGCCGACGCCGAGCGGTTGCCGCGCGTCGCGGAGATCCGCGACCGGTTGCCGGCGCTGACCGATGTGGTGAGCGCGTTGCCGGACCGCGGGAGCGCGCGGCCGGTGACGGGCGATGCGGCCGCGGCCGGTGAGGTGGGGGTGCTGTTTTTCACCTCGGGCACCACCGGGGCATCCAAAGCCGTTGCCACCAGCTGGCATTACCTGTTCTCGGCGGCGGCCTCCGTGGCATCGGCGTGGGGGTTCGGCGGCGGTGAGACGGTGTGGACGGCGATGCCGCTGTTTCATCTCAGCGCCGCGCCCACCGTGTTGGCGCCGATGCTGGTCGGCGGCACCACGGTGCTGGCCGAGGCCTTCCACCCCACCGAGGTCTGGGATGAGATCCGCGCTTGCGGCGCCGTGGGTTTCGCCGGCGCCGGCGCCATGGTGTCGATGCTGCTGAACCTGGGTGGCGGTGATCGGGAGTTGCCGTTGCGGTTCATCTCCGCCGCGCCGATTGCCGCTGCCGACTACCGGATGATCGAGCAGCGGTACGGCTGCCGCATTGTCACCATGTACGGGCTGACCGAAGCGTTCCCCATCACCGTCTGCGGCGTCGGCGACGACGGGGTGCCGGGGGCGTCGGGCCGACCCACCGGCAACTTCGAGGTGCGCATCCTCGACGCTGGCGGCGACCCGCTGCCCGTCGGGCAAGTCGGCGAGATCGCCTGCCGCCCTCGGCATCCACACGTGATGAGCGAGGGCTACCTGGGGCAGGACGGGCGCGTCGTCGCGCACCCGGAATGGTTTCGCACCGGAGACCTGGGCGTGCTGGACGCGGCGGGAAACCTGACCTACGTGGATCGGCTCACCGATTCGCTGCGTCGGCGCGGGGAGAACATTTCCTCGATCGAGGTGGAGACCGCGGTGCTGACCCATCCCGCGGTGGCCGAGGCCGCGGTGGTCGGGGTGCCCAGCGAGTTGGGAGAGGACGACATCTTGCTGGTCGCGCGTGCCTCGGCCGGCCTGGATTGCGCTGAACTGCTGGACTTCTGCGCCGAGCGGATGCCGTATTTCTGCGTGCCGCGCTACGTCGACATCGTCGACGAGATCCCGAAGACCGTCATCGGCCGGGTGCGCAAAGACCTGCTGCGGGCCCGTGGTGTCGGCCCGGACACCTGGGATCGTGAACGCCACGGATACCGCCTGAACCGCTAAGAGGGAGATACGCCCGATGACCCTGACCTACCAGCAGCAGCATCTGCTCGACGCGGCGACGGGGCGCGACGCCATCTTGAATCTCACCGCCCGGCACAATCGGTACTACTCCGACGGCGACCGCAACGGTTGGATCGCGACCTTCCGGCACACCGGCGCCCGCTTCACCCAAGACACCGAAGTCTTCACCGACCTGCATGCGGCGTTCGACGGCGGTGGCGGACAACGGCTGATTACCGTCGACCACGACATCACCGTCGACGGGATCAACGCCACCCAGCGGTGTGTGGCGATCTTGTACGCCTTGGATAACCGGGGCATAAGTACGTTGCGGGCCACCGGCACCTACCGCGACACGCTCATCTACGAGCGGGGTGGGTGGTACTTCACCACCCGTGAGTTGCACTGGGACGCGGCGCCGATTTGATGGAGCTGGCGTTCGGCAGCTACGACGACGCGCTGTGCATGGTCGGTGTTGCGGCTGAGCCGCGTACCGCGGGCACGGTGGTCAGCGCGGCACGCATCCAAATGTTCGCGGCGCTGGTTCGCGATGCCAACCCCGCGTACTGGGATGCCGAGTTCGGTGGGTCGGGCGGTCTGCTGGCGCCGCCGGCGCTGTTGATGGGCTGGCTGATACCGCCGCCGTGGCAGCCGGGCGCGGGGGAGCGCCCGGTGTCGATTGCGCTGCGGGTGCCGCTGCCGGGCACGACGTTCATCAACGCCGCCAACGACGCCGAATTTCTGCTGCCCATCGTCGAGGGGGACCGGCTGACCGTCGTCGAAGAGGTGCTGTCGGTGTCGCCGGAGAAGCGGACCCGGCTGGGGGTCGGCCATTTCGTCGAGACGCTGGACACCTTTAGCCGCCAGGACGGTGCGGTGGTGGCCCGCAACCGAAACACGTTGTTCCGCTACACGCCGGAGTCTTCGTGATGGTGGACTGGGAACGGCTGAGCGTCCCGGTGGACCTGCCTCCGGTGCTCGACGAGATCGACTACTCGCGGGTGGTGCTCAATGCGGCCGCCACGTGGGATTACTTTCCCGGCCACTACGACCCCGGCTACGCCCAAAGCCAGGGCCATCCGACGATTTTCGTCAACACCATGCACCTGGCCGGATTCGCCGACCGGATCGCGACCGACTGGGCCGGCCCGGGCAGCCGGGTGGTGCGCCGCAAGATGCGGCTGGTCGGCTCCATCTACGCCGGGGACACCATGGTGGGCCGGGGTCGGGCGGTGGACAAGCGCTGCGATGTGAGCGTCGACCCGCCACGGTATCTGGTGGATCTGCAGATCGAGGTGACCAATCAGCGCGGCGAGCTGTGTTGCCCGGTGGAATTGACCGTGCAGGTACCGGGATGACCGGGACCCGAACTGGGAATGCCCAGTCGACTAGGAGCGCGCTAGCCGGATAGCGAAGATGGCCCACGACGTCGAAGGGGCCGTGGCACTTTCAGCAGATGTCCAGCAGCCCGGCAGTGTGATGCCAGTTGGACTTGCGAGGCTAATCCTCACGTTAGGAGACGCACGTGGCTATTATTTCCCCGTTCGGTGCCGTGGGTCGCGACGGTGCGATGACCGGTGCGCAGGTGGCCTCGGTGAAGGCTGCCCACAGGACTATTGTCCGTGATGCGGTTGCGGCATGGGACATTTGGAATGGCCTGGGATCGGCAGCAATGCCGGGCGGTTTGCATGAGAGACGTACACATAGCCGCGGGGGAGCGCTCGGAGCATCTTGCCGAGCGCACTGTTCCGCAGGCGATTTCGGTCGGTTGAAAGGGGGATTCGATGCCACTCGGTAATGTATTGGTAGCGCTAATCATGCTGGCGGTAGTCTTGGCCGGCTCGGTTTTTGTCGCCAACCTCTCCCGCCGGATCAATCAGCCCGCGGTCGTCGGCGTAATTTTTTTTCGGCCTTGTGCTGGGTGTCGTCCTGGCCGTCAGTCCTCATTCCGTAAATTCTGCCCTGCTTTCACCGACTTCAAAATCTCTCATCGAGGCGGTGGGCCAAGTGGGCCTCCTGCTGCTGATGTTCTTGGTAGGAGTTGAGCTGCGGAGCTACGGCAAATCGGGCCCGCGGTCACCGCACTGGCAATTGGTGCCCGCCGTGGCGATCCCGATCGTCGTTTGCGCAGCTGCAGCCTTCCCCTTTGCACACCGACTGGTTGGGCCGGGCCGCAATCCGCTCGATGCATGGTTGTTCGTTGGTGTGGCGCTGAGTGTCACCGCCGTGCCTGTTCTGGTGCTCCTCGTCCAAGACCTCAAGGTCCCGCCGCCCATCCCGGGGGTAGCGCTGCGAATAGCCGTTGCCACCGATGCCACGGCATGGGCATTGGTGACCGCGTTGATCGCGCTGACCACCGACTTGCGCTCGGTCTCGATCACCGCCCTTTGCGTGGGCGCCGCGCTACTGATGGCAGTGATGTTCGTGCTGCCGCGAATTGTGCGGCGGTGGCTCCGAGACTCCCAGCAGAGCGCTTCCGTTGTGGTAGCGGTATTGGCCTACGTGCTGGTCGGTGGGTCGGCAACGCAGGCGTTAGGCGTCCACCCAGCCATCGGTGCCGTGATCGCCGGCCTATTCTTCCCCGCGGGGGTGTTCAACGAGGCATCACAGCGGACCTTAGCCACGGTCGCCGACGTACTTATTCCGGCGTTCTTCGTCTCGAGCGCGCTGTCTGTGCCGCTGCACGTACTGGACGATGTGTTTCGATGGAGCGGTCTGCTGTGCCTGCTAACCCTGACCATCGCTGCTTTTGGTTCGAAGATCGCGGTCGGTCTGGTGTCCGGCCGGATGCAACGTTGGCCGCTTGCGACCTCGGCTGAACTCGGCATCTTGCTGAACTGCCGCGGCGTCACCGAACTTGCCATTGCGACGGTGGGACTGCAATCCCGTTTGGTCGGTCCCTATGCGTTTGCGATGCTGTGTGTGCTTGCCATCGTGACCACTGCGGTGACCGCGCCGCTCTACCGCGCGATCAACAACCGTGCGCGGGTTCGGAATTCACCCGCGCCGATCCCGGAAATGTCGCGTGTCTGAAGTCGCTTCCCGGATTCGACCAGCACCATTGCAGCCCAGTGGGTGTGCGCAGTCTGGGCTGAGCACCCGGTCGTGGCGATCGCGGATAAGACCTGGCGTTGTCGTACTGGTCGCCGCGGTGTGCGCCATGGTCACGTCGATCGTGCTATACCACGATGGCGCCGCCTCGCAACGTGTTGCCACGCATGGGGCGCCCACCGGCAGCGGGACAACTGTGACGCTGAATGTGGTGACCATTCAGAACACCTACAGCGAGCTCGTCGGCGACCTCATCGTCAGGCCCGGGCCCGAGCTGCTGGATTCTGCGACCGATGCTCTCAAGCAGGACCTCACCGTGGCAGTCACCTCCACCACGACGCCGGTCAAGCGCACCTGGTCCAAGGGCATGTTGCCCGGTGTTTTCCCTGTCCCGCTTACCCTGGCCCGAAACGTCGAACGCTGGCCGTTCGACAGCTACTACACCGGGCCGCTCACGGTCACCGTGTTCACCGGTGCGGCGCAAACGCCGGAACGTGCGGATATCAGTTTCGTCGATCAGCTGACCGGCTGGAAAATTCGCGTGGATCGCGTCAACGACGCTAACCCGTTCTCGCCCTATGTGGTCGAATTGCAGCGCTCGGCGAGCACGATGGTATTCGCGATCGTCATCCTGTGCATCTTCGTGGCGATCGGGGCGCTTGGGTTGTTTGTGGCGATCAAGACACTGCGCGACCCACGGAGGTATCAGGCGCCGTTGACAACCTGGTACGCGGCGATGTTGTTCGCGGTGGTACCGCTGCGAAACGCGCTTCCTGGCTCGCCGGCGTTCGGAAGCTGGATCGATCTCACGATCGTTTTGTGGGTACTGGTGGCGTTGGTGGTCTCGATGCTGCTCTATATCGCGGCGTGGTGGCGATCGCCCCCCGAGACTAATTGAACGGTAGTAAAGGTTTTCAGCAATGGATTACGGGTCGCTTCCACCGGAGGTGAATTCTGGTCGGATGTACGCGGGCCCAGGGTCGGGTTCTCTGTTGGCCGCCGCGCAGGCATGGGACGAGTTGGCCACCGAACTGTCGTCGGTGGCTAACTCGGTTGGATCGGTAATCGCGGGATTGGCCGCCGGGCCGTGGCAGGGTCCGGCAGCGGCCTCGATGGTGGCCGCGGTCGCCCCCCATGTGGCGTGGATGAGCAGCACCGCCGCGCAGGCTGAGCAGACCGCCAGTCAAGCCAAAGCGGCCGCGGCTGCCTACGATGTGGCGTTTGCCGCAACGGCGCCCCCGCCGGTCATCGCGGCCAACCGCAGCCTGCTGGCGACCCTGGTGGCCACCAACCTTTTCGGACAAAACACTCCCGCGATCTCGGCCACCGAGACCCATTACGCCGAAATGTGGGCCCAAGATGCCGCAGCGATGTATGAGTATGCGGGGTCGTCGGCGGCGGCAACCACCCTGGCCCCGTTCAACTCGCCTCGGCAGATCACCGACGGGCCAGCTAATCAAACGGCCAACCAAGCGTCACAGACATCGACCGGTACTGCGCAAAGCACGGTTTCGCAGATATCCCAGGCGTTTTCCCAGGTGCCGGACAAACTCAGCAGCCTCGCGTCCTCCAGCGGAACTAGTCCAACGCTGCTGCCGTCCGACCTGATGGGCTTCGGGGCGGACCTGGTCGCCTATTTCGAGGACGCCCCGTTTTCTCCGTTGAGCGTGGCATCGTTCCCCCTCGATGCGATCGGCGCTGTGACCGGTGTCCACACCGACGACATTGTCAGTGGCTGGGCGGAGGCCGCGCTCGCTCCGGAGGCGGCCGTCATACCGGAGGCAGCGGCGCTGGCCGGCACACCGTTTCCGGCCGCCACCGCGGTGCCCACGGTGCTATCGGCCGGTCTGGGACAGGCGAACACCATCGGTGCCCTGTCGGTGCCGCCGGCCTGGACCGCGGTCAGCCCGGCGATACGTCCGGTGGCGGTAGCGCTACCCGCCGGCGCCGGCTCGGTCGCCGCAAACACGCTAGAAGCCGGCTCGGCAACCACGTTCGCCGAGATGGGCCTCGCGGGTATGGCTGGTCGCGCCGTGGCCGGCACCCTCGCTGGCCCGATACGACGTGGTCACGACACGGTCCACAGCCAACCCGCAGCGGGCGCCACAACCACGGAAAGCCGCCGTTCGCCCGCGGACAAATTTGCGGCCCGCGCCGAGGACCGCACGGTACCGTCACGAGCATCGTCGGGCGGCTCGGTGACGGAATTCGCCGCCGACCTGCGGGAACTCGCCAAGCTCCGCGATGAAGGACTGCTCACGGACACCGAATTCCGCGAACAAAAGCAACGCCTACTGGGTCGCTGACCAACTACGCCAACGCGCGCGTTGCCTGGACCGGCGCTAGAAGGGCGGCGGTTCGTTGCGCTCGGCGATGTGGGCGGCGTTGAGCGCGCGCTCGGCTCTGATCTGCCGGTTGCGGTTTTGGGCGCGGGTGCGTTTTCGCAGTGGCATCGCGAGTCCGCGGCAGTATCCGTTATCCGGCTGCGCCGTTGGGGGAGTGGGCAATTCGCCGGTCGGTACGCACAGCCTCGGGAACAGGAGGCGGCTGCCCGGATAGGTGGTGTAGATTTGGCCACTGGGCGAGGTCCACTCGACGGTGCCATCAGGGAACTGCCGGTCGCGCCAACCGGCCCAAAATGTTTTGAGCAGGTGGTGTTTTCGGCACAGTGCCTTCAGGTTGGATGGATGGGTCAGGCCACCGGCGTCATAGGGAATCGTGTGGTCGATGTCGCAGAACTCCGCCGGCCGGGCACAACCGGGGAACCGGCAGGTCAGATCCCGGCAGCGGATGAAGTCGGCCAGTGCGGTCGACGGCCGATAGCCCGGTTCGGGTTCGGGCGGGTTGTCCGGATCGGGCAGGCGCAGCGGCCGGACCCTGGCGCCCGCGCGGAGCATCTCAGCCAACAGCGGTGCGGGCATGAGCATCTCGCCCAGAATCAGTGCCGGCGGTGGCTTGACGGCCGGAGGGTCGGGCTCGGGCTCGGGGGCTAACGCCTCGGCCAACGTCATATCCGGGGTGATGGGGCGCGACGCGGGTGGCTCGCCGCTGTTGTGCGGATCCACCGGGGTCTCCATCGCCGCCTCCTCGGCGAGGACGTGCACGAGCACACCGCTGGCCGAGGAAGAAGCCTCGCTGGCCATCGGGCAGTCGGCATCGCCGCAGCCGCACACCAGCCGGTCCCCGCCGGCCGCCAGTACGCCCATCGCATCGGCACGGCGTTGGGCGATGGTGCGTGGGTCGTCGTCGCAGACCTCGTGGGCCATCTGCATCAGCCGCCGTTCCAGCACGGCCGCGTCATGGGCGTACAGCCGCCCCCATACCGGAGTGACACCGCCTTCGGTGTTGGGGGTGTCGATCACCATCTCGCGGCTACGCGCGGAAGCGCGGGTGTGGCGCAGCGCGCCGGGATCGTATTCATCGATGATTGCATCGATGGCCTGGGCGGTTTTGGTCGCCGACAGCGGGCCGTAGCGCACCGCGTCGCGGGCCAGGGATTTGTCCACCAACGCCAACGCCTCATCGTCCTTGATCAGCTGAGTGCGCCACGCGATGGTGGAGACCACCTGGTAGCTCAACAGGCCTTCGGCGAACGCCTCGGCAACATGGGGCAGCCGGTCACGCAACGCCGTGGCTAAATACATCTGCCCGGAGGCCTTGCCGTGGCTCAAGTTCAGTGCCGCCGCGACCTCGGCGGCGGTGGCATCCCAGTCGTCGCAGGCCCATTGGGCGTGGGCCGCGCTGTCGGTGCGGCGGTGTACCAATTCAGCGATGGCCGCCAACCGGCGCGCCGAGGCGGCGGCCTCGATCAGGCCCCATCCGGTGATCGAGGCGATGACCATGCTCTCGTGGGCATCGGCCAACTCCTCGAGCTCCGGAAAGATGGTATCGAACATGCCTTCGATTATAGCGAGGAAGTGTGACATATGCCACACGCATGTTCGAAGAAGGGCCGAACTGTCGATCAAATGCCAACTGTGGATAAACGCGGAGTGCGACTGGGCGCTCTGTCCGGGGCTTATCTGGACCCGATCCTGTGATTGCGTAAGCCTAACGCGCGAAACGCAGCCCAAAAATGCGTTGTTGCAACAGATTCAGGCACATCGTCGGCTCACGGTAGCCTAATGCCGATGAGCCGACTGTCCCGGCGGCAGCTGATGCTCGGCGGGGTCACGCTTGCCGGGCTGGCCGCGTGTACCGAGGTGGCGCCACCGATCGAGGACCGGATCGGCGCTCTGGAACGCCGCTGCGATGCGACGATCGGTGTGTTCGCCGTCAACCTGAAGTCCGGCCGCTCGGTGGCCCACCGCGCCAGCGAACCATTCGCGATGTGCTCAACGTTCAAGGTCTACGTCGTCGCCCGCGTTCTGCAGATGGCGCAGAGGGAAGAGCTGAGGCTGGACCACGCCGTGCGCGTCGACCCGGCCGCCATCGTGGCCAACTCGCCGCGGACACAACCGCGGGCCGGCGGCGACATGACGATCGATGAGCTGTGCCGTGCGGCGCTTCAGCTGAGCGACAACACCGCGGCGAACTTGTTGCTCACGATCATCGGTGGGCCACCCGCTGTCACCGCATTCGCCCGCAGCATTGGCGATCAGCAATCCCGACTGGACCGCTGGGAGACCGAGCTGAACGCGGCGGTCCCGGGCGATCCCCGCGACACCAGTACCCCCGAGGCGCTCGGCGGCGGGTATCGCACCCTTCTCAGCGGCGACGCGCTGGCGCCCAAGCAACGCCAGTTGCTCGAGGGTTGGATGCGCGCCAACGAGACGTCGTCGATGCGGGCGGGCCTGACGCCCGGGTGGACAACCGCCGACAAGACCGGCTCAGGGGACTACGGCAGCACCAACGACATTGGCATCGCCTACGGCCCGGAAGGTCAGCGGGTGCTGTTGGCGATGATGACGCGGTCACGATCCGAAGACCCGACCGCGGTGGGTCTGCGACCCCTCATCGGCGAGCTGACCACCCTGGTCCTGCCGACGTTGGCTGACCCGAACTAGCCCGCCGCGCCGAGCGGCGGCATGACCCCCTTGGCCACCACCGCCTGCAACTCGACGTACTCGGCCAGCCCCTCGGCGCCGAACTCGCGGCCGATCCCGGATTGCTTGAAGCCGCCGAACGGGGTGCTGATGTCGAGGTTGTACATGTTGACGCCGTAGGTGCCGGCCCGCACCGCCGAGGCGACCTGAAGGCCGTGCGCGACGTCGTCGGTCCACACCGACCCGGCCAGTCCGTAGTCGCTGTCGTTGGCGATGCGCACCGCGTCGGCCTCGTCGCGGTAGCGCAGCACCGTGAGCACCGGGCCGAAGATCTCTTCGCGGGCGATGCGCATGTCGTTGCGGGCGTCGGCGAACAGGGTGGGCCGCACATACCAACCGCGGTCGGCGGGGGCGTCGTCGCCGCCCACCACGATGCGCGCCCCCTCGTCGGCGCCGGACCGGATATAGCCCTGCACCCGGTGCTGTTGGCGCTGCGCGACCAGCGGCCCGACGTCGGTGGCCTCGTCGGTGGGGTCACCGACCTGCAGGCCCGACATCATGTCCGCGAGCGCGTCGACGACCTCGTCGTGGCGTCGTTCGCTGACCAGGATCCGGGTTTGCGCCACGCAGGCCTGCCCGTTGTTCATCAGCCCGGCGTTCTTCAGGGCGCCGACGGTGCGACCCACATCGGCGTCGTCGAGGATGATGGCCGCCGACTTGCCGCCCAACTCCAGGCTCACCCGTTTGAGTTGCTCTCCGCAGATCGCCGCGATCCGCCGGCCGGCCGCCGACGATCCGGTGAACGCGATCTTGTCCACCCCGGGATGGCGCACCAGGTGTTCGCCGACGTCGCGGCCGCCGGGCAGGATGGACACCACCCCTTCCGGAAGTTCGATCTCCTCCAGCATCTCGGCCAACCACAGTGCGTCCAAAGGGGTTTCGGGCGCGGGCTTGACGACGATGGTGCAGCCGGCGATCAGGGCGGGGATCAGCTTGGGCATGATGACGAACTGCGGGACGTTCCACGGCACGATCGCGCCGACCACCCCGACCGGGGCCCGGCGCAGCTGAACCTCACCGAGTACCCCTTGGCGTCGCTCCAGCCAGGGAAACTCCCGGCCCACCGCCAACCCCAGATGCATCATCGCGGCCGCGCCGTTGGCCTGTCCCTGCCGGGAAAAGCGGCGCGGGGAACCCATCTCGTCGGTGATCAGGTCGGCCATCTCGTCGACGTGCCGGGCGTACACCGTCGCCAGCTGCTCGACCTTCGCCATCCGCTCATCCGGGCTCAGCCGCGGCCACGGACCGTGGTCGAAGGCGTGCCGGGCGGCCGCCACCGCCTTGTCGACGTCCTCAGGCACCGCCTCGGGGACCTCGCCGATTGGCTGTTCGGTGTGCGGCGAGATCACCGCCAGCCGCCGACCGGAAGCCGGGCGCTGCCAGCGGCCCGCGATGAACAGATCGTCATACGAACGATGGTCGAGGCATTGCGTCATCGGGCACCGCCTTGCGCAGGGGGCAGGAAACTTCGCTATTGCCGCTAACATAGCAAAAAAACCGACCGGGAAGGCCGACGTTGACCGACGAACTTGTGGTAACCGCCGACGGCGGCGTGCGGACCGTGACGTTGAACCGTCCGCAGGCCAAAAACGTCATCGACGCCGCCCTGCACCACCAGCTGCTCGACGTGTGGCATGACCTGGACCGCGACCCGGACGCGCGCTGCGTGATCCTCACCGGCGCCGGTCAAACCTTCAGCGGGGGAGGGGACTTCGCGTTCCTCAAGGCGCAGCACCAGTCGCTGGAGCTGCGGTACGCGGTGTCCCACCAGGCCGGCGGCATCCTCAACGCGATGATCAACTTCCGGCTGCCGGTGGTGGCGGCGGTCAACGGTCCCGCGGTCGGGCTGGGTGCCTCGCTGGCGCTGTGCTGTGACCTGGTGCTGATGTCCGAGGACAGCTATCTGTGCGATCCGCACGTCTCGATCGGGCTGACGGCCGGCGACGGCGGGGCGTTGCTGTGGCCGTACATGATGAGCATGATCCGGGCCAAGGAGTACATCTACACCGGCGCGCGTATCCCCGCCGCCGAGGCGGTGCAGCTGGGCCTGGCGAATCGGGTGACCACCGCGGACACGCTGATGACCGAGGCGGGGGCGCTGGCGGCCAAACTCGCCGCGCAACCGGCCCGGGCGCTGCAGACCACTAAACGCGCGTTCTCCAAGCACATCGCCCAGGCCGCGGTGGCCATCGTCGACTACGGGTTGGCCGCCGAAACCGTGGAATTGGGCGCCGAGGAGCACATTGACAAGGTGCGTGAATTCCTCGGCCCGGACAAATACGACGCGATCAGCTGAGGCGCCGCCGCGCCGCCCGCGCCGCCCGCGCCGAAATCGACGTTAGCGAGGGGTGCTCTCGCGTTTTTTCGCGCTAACGTCGATCTCGGCGAGGGGAGCCGCGAGGGGGGTCAGGGCCGCGTCCCAGGAGAGGTGGCGATGCTGCAGACCGGGTTCGTTGCGGCCGAACAGCAGCTGCCCGCGGGCCCCAGACTTCAGGTTGGCCTGCAGCGCCTCGACCAGCCGGTAGTCCTCGTCGCGCACGGTGGCGTGCGCGTAGTCGAAGACGGCCTGCGCGCCGGCGGCGACGGACTCGTCGGAGACATCCAGCGGTGTCGAATTCTGGTGCACGGTGATCGACCGGCCCGGCCCGTCGGCCGGGTAGATCCGGAACAGCTCGCCGTTGGCGATCGTCACCGACAACACGATGTTGGGGAACAGCGCGTAGATCACCACCATGTACTTGAACGGATCCCACTGATCTTCGGGGATGTCCTCGAGTTCCAGAATTCCGTTGAGCGGAAAGACCAACCGGTGATGCGGCCCGAATGCGTCGAACACCGTGCAGTTGCTGCGGGCAATGGTGGCGAACGTCTGCCGATGCACGGTGGCGAAATGATAGTTCTCCGCGAAGGTGTCGACCGCCAGCTTCCAATTGATCGGGGTGTCGAGCACCTTCTCGCCCAGCGGGCACCAGCGCCCGATCCCCCAGGAATCCAGTTCGTCGGCCAGCCCACCCAGGTGGGCGGCGACGTCCAGGCCGGCGGCCGGATCCAGCGCCACCCATAAGAACCCGGCGAACTCCGCGGCCGGCAACTCGGTCAACCCGGCCGATTTCACCGCCACCCCGGGGAAGCCCTCCCGGCCCGGGATCGCCACCAGGCGCCCGGTGTTGTCGTAGGTCCAGGCGTGGTACGGGCAGCTGAACCGCTTGGCGGTGCCGCAGCCGGTCACCACCTGGGACTGCCGGTGCAGGCAGACATTGTCGAACGCGTGCACCGACCCGTCGGCCGTGCGGGTCAACAGGATGGAGCGACCCATCACGGTCTTGGTGCAGTAGGAGCCGGGCGTGGGCAGCTCTGAGGCGTAGCCGACCAGCTGCGGGCTGGCCAGCAGCATCGCCCGGTCGATCTCGTGCCGCCCCGGTGAGGTGTAGTCGTCGGCGTTGACGGTGTGCTCGGCCGGGGCCAGGTCGGTCGTGTTATCCCGCGCCAGCTTCAGCGCGCGCCGGGTCAGGTCGACGAGTTGGTCACGGTCCATCGCTCCAGTACACGCCTTAGACCGGTTGTAAGGTCAAAGCGTGGCTGAACAGCTGCTGATCGGCGACGTCGCCGCCCTGACCGGGATCGGGTCGGGCCGGATCCGCCACTACGAGAAGGTCGGATTGCTGCGGGCGACGCACCTGGCCAACGGCTACCGGGTGTTCGACGTCGAGCAGGTGCTCGACCTGCTGCGCATCGATCTGCTGCGCAGCCTGGGCGTCAGCATCAAAGGTATCCAGCGGGTGCTGAACGGTCCGCCCAGCACGCTGGCCGGCATTCTCGACGAGCACCGCAAACTGCTGCTCGCCGAACGCGACCGGTTGGATCGGTTGGTGGCCGCCATCGACGCCGCCATCGACACTCCCGAGGTCGACATCGACGAGCGGATTCTGCGCCGGTTGGCCACCTCGCATCGGGACAGCATCGGGGTGATCGGGCGGCTCAGCGCACCGTTGTCTCCTCCGGTCGCCGCGATGTACGCCGAGTTGTTCAACGACTGGGAGCTCCCCGTTCCCGCGCTATTCGGGCAGATGGTGTTGCCGCCGGCGGCCAGCACCCTGCTGGAGCAGATGGCGACGACGCCGGGCCGCCAGGTGCTGTTCGACCGGCTGCGCCGGTTGGCCGGGGACGTGGTGGCGCTGGACGAAAAGGACGGTGCCGCGCAGGAACTCGCGCACAGCTGGATCGACCAGCAGCTGGCCGATCCGCTGCCCGACGACGTTGTCGAGGTATTGCGGTGCGTGCAGCCGCAACTGGAACGCGACCCGGTCATCGTCCAGGGATTTCACGCCTGGGCGGCGTCGATCACCCCGGCGGCTGCGGAGTTCATCGACGCGCTGACCGATGAGGTCACCCGGCGCGGGCTGACCGCCGTCAGCGTCATCGTGTTGCCGGCGTCGTCGAAAGTGCCGTGCTGATGACCGCAGATTCCCTGTCGGCGCGGACGCGTGCGCATCGGATGCGCCGGATGTCGGGCCGCGACCCGCACGAACGGCACCGGGTGGCGTCCCCGTTGGAGCTGCTGTTCGACCTGACCTTCGTCATCGCGTTCGGTGTCGCCGCCTCGGAGTTCAGCCACGCGCTGGCCGCCCACCACCTCGGCGCGGGTCTGGCCGGTTTCGCCTTCGCCGCCTTCGCGGTGTGCTGGGCGTGGATCAACTTCAGCTGGTTCGCGTCGGCCTATGACACCGACGACTGGGTGTATCGGTTGAGCACGATGCTGCAGATGGTGGGCGTGCTGCTGCTGGCCCTGGGCATTCCGCCGGTGTTCTCCTCGATCGCCGACGGCCGCCACGTCGACAATCGGGTGTTGGTCGCTGGCTACGTGGTGATGCGAATTGCCATGGTGGGTCAATGGTTACGCGCCGCCCGGCACGATCCGCAGCGGCGGTTGGCATGCCTGACCTACGCGGCCGCCATCACCATCGCCCAGATCGGGTGGGTCGGCGTCATCATCGCCCACACCTCGGTCGCGGTGACGTTCGGTCTGGTCGCGGTGATGGCCGCGATCGAGTTGGCCGGTCCGATGGTCGCGGAAAAGCGGATCGGCGGCACCCCGTGGCATGCGCACCACATGGCCGAACGCTACGGGCTGCTGACCATCATCGCGCTGGGTGAGGGTGTGGTGGGGGCGGTCGCGTCGCTGTCGGCGGTGGTCGCCGAACAGGGCTGGTCGATCACCACCGTGCTGGTCGCGGTGGCCGGAACCGGATTGACGTTCGGCCTGTGGTGGGTCTACTTCGTGGTGCCGTTCGGCGACCTGTTGCACGCCCACCGCGAGCGCTCGTTCTCCTACGGCTACCTGCACATCGTGGTGTTCGGTGCGATCGTGGCCACCGGCGCCGGCCTGCACACCGCCGCCGAATACCTCGACCATCGCTCGCAGTTGAGTTCGGCGGCGACCGTGCTGGCCGTCGCCGTCCCGGTCGGCGCGTACCTGGGCGCGCTGTTCGCGGTGTACCTGGCGGTGGCGCGGACCTGGGACGGTCTGTACGCGCTGCTGGTGTGCCTGGCCGCGGCGGTGTTGGCCGGGGCGGTGTGGCTGGCCGCGGCGGGGGTGCCGATCGGGGTGTGCCTGGTGATCGTCGCGGTCGCACCGACGGCGGTCGTGATCGGCTACGAGCTGGGTGGGCACCGGCGCACCGCGGCCGTGCTGGCCGAGGCTACGACCCCGACACCCAGGTGAACCCGCTGGGCGTGCTTACGCACCGAACGGGCAGGTTGGTGTTCGAGGTGGCGACCGCACCGACCTGGCTGGCGGTGCAGGCCGAGCCGACCGCCGGCCTGTTGCCACTGCCGGTCACCGCGGTGGTGACCGGCGGTGAAACGGAGGTCGTGGTCGGGCGGGTGGACGTCGCCGGCGGGGTGGTTGTCGGTACCCACGTGGTGGTGGTCGGGGGCGGCGTCCACGTCTCCGTCGGCGTCGCGGTCTGCGGCGGCGACGGCTCCGTGGCGGTCTCCGCTGGCACCACCGTCGACACCACCGGCGGCTCGGGCTCAGGTGGCCCGGGCGGCGCGGTGATGGTCGCGGACGGTACGTCGATATTGGGCGGCGCCGGTTGGCGCTCGCGGGGCAACCCGAGCGCCAGCAGCACCAGGAACCCGACCGCGAAGATGGCCAAGATGGCGCTGATGAGGCCGGCGGTTTTGCCCACCGGTCGAAGCGGCGGGGCGGGCGCCCGAGCAGCGGGGGCGGGTGCCACGGGTGGTCGGTCGGTGTGCACGCCCGGCGCAACCAGGGCGACGGGTGCCGAGGCGGTGGCGCCGGCCGGGGCCCCGCAGGCGGAGTGGGTGCAGCGCCGCAGTTCGTCGGCGAAGTCTTGGCAGCGCCCGAACCGATCAATCCGGCGTTTGGCCAGCGCTCGGATGAACGGTTCGTCGCAGCCGGCCAGGTCCGGCCGGATATCGCCGAGCGGCGGCGGCGGCGCATGCAGGTGTTTGGTGATCACCACGGCGGGGTTCTTGTCGGCGAACGGCGGCGACCCGGTCAACAGGTGAAACGCGGTGGCGGCCAACGCGTATTGGTCTGCGCGCCCGTCGATGGGGCCGTCCACCAGCTGCTCGGGGGCAATATAGCTGACGGTGCCCACCGTCATGTTGGTCTCGGTCAATCCGCTGACGTCGTCGAGGCGCCGCGCCACCCCGAAATCGGTCAACAGGATTCGCCGCTGCGGCCCCGGCGACGAGTGGCTGATCAAGATGTTGGCGGGTTTGACGTCGCGGTGCAGCAACCCCTGGTCGTGGGCGTAGTCGAGCGCGTCGGCGATGGCGGTGACGATCTCGACCACCAGGTCGGTGGGCATGCCGGCCGGATATTTCTCGCACAGCAGCTGCGCCGCGTCGGTGCCCTCCACGTAGTCCATCGACAGCCACAGCTGCCCGCCGAACTCGCCGCGGTCGTGCAGGCCGACGACATGCGGATGCCACAACCCGGCGGCCAGTTCGGATTCGCGGTTGAACCGGGCGCGAAACCCCGGGTCGTCCGAAACGTCCCGCGGCAGAATCTTGAGCGCGTCGCGGCGTGGCAGCCGGGGATGTTCAGCCAGGTAAACCTCACCCATCCCACCGCAGCCCAGCAGCCGGATGATCCGGAAACCGCCAGCCGCCTCCGCGCCACTCACCAGTGGCATGGCCACACACTTCCGGTTGCCGGACCGCGCTGGGTCCGCGCAGGATCGGCCGCGAGCGGACGCAAAACCGAACATCGCATTGACGTACGCGTCACCTCGAACACCGTGGGGGCCTTTCGCGTTGGGGTGTACCACCCCCGTGGGCCCATCAAACGTGGCCGGCGTCCGGTCAGTGGCCGGGGGAAATGGTGAGCGCGCCGGGCTCCCCGAGCCGTTCGGAGTGGCGTGCCTGGCGACCGCTGCGCGCGACGCCGACCGCGGCCACCGCCCAGACGACGTACTGGACGGTCCAGGCCGCCCGGAACGAGTCGAACGAATACACGCCGCCGATGATGATGCCCATCGCCTGCATCACCAGCAGCGAGGCGATGAACCCGCCGGTGTTGACCATGCCCTGGGCGGTGCCCAGGCTGGTGCGCGGGTTGTAGGTGCGGGCGAAGTCGAACGCGACCAGCGACACGGTTTGGCTGACCGCGATGACCACCACCAGCAGCACCAGCAGCCACCCCGGCGCCCGGAACGGCAGCGCCAGCACCACCGTCCAGATCGTCGCGCTGGCGATGATCAGCCCGAGCACCAACGCCGGCCGGGCATGCGGATGACGCCCGGAGAAGATCCCGATCGCCACCCCGGCCACGGCGAACGTCGCCACCGACACCGTCAGCAACCCGCCGGCCACGCTGGGGGTCAGGCCTTGCGCCTTGGTCAAATACGGCACGCCCCACATCAGCGCGAACACCGTCATCGCGAACTGGGTGCCCATGTGGGTGAAGAACCCCAGCCGGGTCCCCGGCCGTGACCACACCGCCTTGATGTCGGCCAGGGTGCTGTGCACGGTCCGGGGCTCGGCAACGACTTCGGTGCCGTGCGGGGTGTCGCGCACCAGGGCCAGCGTCAACACGATCGACAACACGCCCAACGCCGCCGCCGCGGCGTAGGCGACCGTCCAGCCGTGGTGCAGCAGCAGCGCCAGAAACGGCACCGCCGACAGCACCTGGCCGAGTTGGCCGCAGATCCCGGTCAGCTGGGTCACCAACGGCACCATCGGCGGAGCGAACCAGTTCGGCACCAGCCGGATCGCCGAGATGAAGATGAACGCGTCACCCAACCCCACCAGCGCGTAGGCGCCGATGGCGGTCGGCAGCGAATGGGTCAACCCCAGGGTCAGCTGCCCGGTGGAGATGATCGCCAAACCGGTGGCGATCATCGCCTTGGGGCCGAACCGGTCCAGCAACACCCCCGCGGGGATCTGGGTTGCGGCGTAGACGATGATCTGCAGCACCACGAACGTCGACAGCACGCTGGAGCTCGCCCCGAACCGGTCGGCCGCGTCCAGCCCCGACACCCCGAAGGTGGTCCGGTCCAGCACGGCCACGATGTAGGCCAGCAGCCCGGTGCACCACACGATCCAGGGACGCAACTTGGGGGTGGGCCTTTCCTCGGGGTTCGTTTCGCCGTCCAATCCTGCCCGGTCGTGCCCGGGTATGACGAATCCGCGGCAAGAACTGATGCGGCTGGGGCCGATGCCACAAGCGTTGCCACTGATGCAATTGAGGTGTTCGGTGGCCGGGGACCCACCGAGCGGCCCGCGCCGCCACCTGCGCGAGCGCCGCCGGCCCCGTGTGCCGCGGGCACCGCCGGCGCGCGGCAGGTAACGTGGGGAGAAATCACGTTCGAAGAAGGGATAAGAGGGGTATTATTTTGCCGAATTCCGCAGGCGCACCGGACAATAGCAATTCGGACAAGGTTCGCAACCCGGAAAAGGGCTATATCGCGCTGCTGGGCTGGAGCCTGAATGCCATCGATGCGGTGGACCGTTTCGACCGCCGCTATGTGGTGGTCGCGCCGGATTGGGCCGAGGAATACTGCCAGCAACACGACATCCCCTACATCGCCTGGAATTTCGAGCGACTCAACGAGCGATCTATGGAGATCGCCGAGACCCTCAAGGACCGCGGCGTCGACGTCGCGATCCCGCTGTTCGAGGAGACCGTGGAGTGGGCCGGCGCGATCAACTCGGTGCTGATGGACAATCCGCGGCTGCTGGGTCAGGCCATGCTGCTGCGGGACAAGTCGCTGATGAAGCGCCGTGCCCAGCTCGGCGGAATCCGGGTCGGCATCTTCGAGGAAGCCCACGACCGCGACGACGTCATCCGCTTCCTCAAGCGCGTCAACCAGACCCTGCTCAAGCTGGACGGCGACCCCAACGACCCGATCCACTTCAAGGCCTTCGACAAGGCCGGCTGCCTGGGGCACCGGGTGATCCGCACCCCCGATGACATCGACTCGATCCCGGATGAGGAATTCCCGGCGTTGATGGAATCGCATTTGGATGGCTGGGAATTCGCCGTGGAAGCCTGGGTGCACAACGGCAAGATCCGTTTCCTCAACATCTCCGAATATGTGACGCTGGGCTATTCGGTGTTCGTCCCGGCCTCACCGGAGCTGGAGCGCTACCGTGAGCAGATCACCCGCCAGGTGGAGAAGTTGATCAAGACCTTCGACATCGACTTCGGATTTGTGCACCCGGAATACTTCGTCACCAGCGACGGCGAAATGTACTTCGGCGAGGTCGCCTACCGGCCGCCGGGCTTCAAGGTCTTCGAACTGCTGGAACGCACCTACGGCTTCAACGCCTACCAGGGCCTGGTGCTGGCCTTCGACCCGAAGACCACCGAGGAGGAACTCGAGGCCTTCTTCCCCCGCGAGGTCGTCGACGCCAAGGGCCACGCGGGCTGCTTCGGGGTGTATCCGCGGCGCCGGGTGGTCAGCACCCTGGCCATGCCCGAGGAGACCGAGGACCACGAGTACTTCGAATCCCACGAGCTGACCGCGCCGCTGGAAGAGACGGTGACCAAGCGCACCGCGTTCGGCACCCACTGGGGTCTGGTCTACTTCTTCGGGGAGGATCCGTACGAAATGCGGCGCCTGCTCAAGCGGCAAGAAGAACTCGACTTCTACGTCTGACGGCTCCGGCGGCAAAGACGTGAGGAACCTGGTTGAATTCACCGAGCAGCAACGGGAACGGCGAAGGCACGGTGTTGGACAAGCGTCTGGCGAGGCTCAGCGACGCCACCCGAATCCTGGCGGAGGCCGGTGACGTCGGCAAACCGGGCAAACTGCGTCGCGTCCTGGACGGGCTGCGGCTAGCGCTGCTGCAACCCGGCGGCTGCGCCGCGGTGCGGGCGCGGGCCCAGGAGCTGGAGGCCGCCGGCCTGTTCCTCGGCACCGACTGGGCGACCCCGCAGACCCTGCTGCCCGCGCTGAGCACCGGCTCGCTGCGCAGCGACAACCAGGACACCGTCGTGTTGGAGGCGGTTAGCCTGCTGCGGCTGCTCGCGGTCGCCCAGGGCGACTACCTGCACCCGCTGATCTCCGCCGAGCAGGCCCGCCACCATCTGTCCCAGGTGCTGGCGATCAACCTGTCGCTGCTGTTCACCCCGCCGACCGAGGCCGAACGCGAGCTGCAGGGCCGGATGGCCGCGGTGACCCGCGACCTGTTCCGGTATCTGGCCGACGAGATCGGCTACGAGCACGTGCTGGACCGGCTGGTCGACGAGATCTGGCGGATCCTGCGGCAGCGCCCGATCCAGGTCGACCAGATCAAGGCGATGATCACCCAGATCTCGATCGCCCGCGGCGACCCGGACATCGACCTGGGCAACGGCGGGCTGGGGGTGGACCGGCTGATCACCAGCCTGTACGGCACCACCGAGGCCTGCCGGGAGGACCCCGGCGTCGAGGTCTACCGCAGCCGGCTGGAGTCGATGGACGAACCCACCCTGCAGTACGAGGCGGCCGGGTTCGCCCGCTCGATGCACGACACCGGGCTGGTGTCGCCGTATCACGCGGTGCTGCTGCGTTTCCTGGCCGAAAAGAGCGACTATCTGCTCGGCGAGGCGTTGGGCCTGTCCAGCACCGGGCGCGACTGTCTGCTGTGCTACCACGACCTGGTGCACGCCCTGATCTCGGCGGCCGTGCACACCGACACCGCCCAATGCATCTACGGGCTGGCGTTGCTGCTGGAGCGCGGCATCCTCTACCAGCCGCCGGTGGCGCCGTCGCTGTGGCGGCAACTGGCGCTGCCGCTGTCGGAGTACTCCCGGCAGCGGCTGACGCTGGCGTTCGGGCTGGCCCGCGACGCGCACACCTGGCTGCTGGCCGGGACGCTGTCGATGCTGGGGCTGCCGCTGGGCGTCGGGCAGGGCGACAACCCCACCTGCCAGTCCGCGCGCGCCCTGTCGATGTGGGCGTACAACGATCCCGACTATCTGCTGCAGACGATCGCCTGGGCGGCCCGCGACGACGAGATCGTCATGCACTTCGAGGGGCAGCCGATCTCCTCCCGCGAGGTCGACACCGGGGTGGCGACCAAGCTGCCGATCGACCTCGACCCCGTCTCGCTGCTGGTGGTGCCGCACCTGGACCGCATCTACGCGGAGATGGGCCGGCGTTGCGTCGGGCGCGACGGCGACCCGCACCGCTGGGTCAACCCGGAATTTCACGGCTGGTGGTCCGGGCGCGGATTCCGGATCAACGTCGACGTGGCCACCGGCGAACTCGTCGACGTCGACGGGTTTTTGCGCCACTTCTACGCGGCGTATCACCCGTTCTACAACGGCAACCAGCCGCTGATCCACCCGCAGCCGGCCGGGGTGGCGGTGACCGACAGCGCCGCCCGGTTCATCGGGTGGCACGCGATCACCGTGCTGCGCGTCAGCCTCGACCCCGAGGAGACGATGCGGGTCTACTTCTACAACCCGAACAACGACAGCGGCCAGGATTGGGGCGACGGCGTCGTGGTCAGCACCGCCGGCAACGGGGAGCGGTCCGGGGAGGCGTCGCTGCCGTTCGAGCAGTTCGCCTCACGGCTGTACATCTTTCATTTCGACCCGCTGGAGCCCGGCGAACTTGCCTCGGTCACCCAGGCCGAACTGGACCGGGTGGTGGGATACATCCAGCGCAGCTGGGGTGTGGGCCGCATGGCCGGCCTGGACGCCGTCGGCTGAGGTCTGGCCCAGCAAACTTACGCGCACCGCGGTGCGGTCGTCCGGCCGCGTCGGCGCCCGTTGGCGGGCCGAAAACCGAAGATAACGATTCGATAACAATACTGCTTTGATCTGCGCTATTGTGGCTACTCGACCGTAACCACCCGCATGCAGGACGTTTGTCCCGGAGGCCGCTGACCGTCGTTCAACCCGGTGTTACCCAGGGCACGGTTACCCGTGCGTAGAACTCACCAGTAACCGATTTCTCGACGAAACGGCCCAGATTCTTATGCCACCCTTAATGCAGCCGATGACGTCCGCCGCGGCGTTTTGACCCGCCGGACACCGACCCGGGACAGCTGAGCTGGAGTCGACGAGGACTCACCACCGACGGCCACCGCCCCCGCAGGGAGCGCACGCCGGACACGCGACACGAGCACTACAGGGAGATAAACAACGTGACGATCCACGAGCACGACCGGGTGTCCGCTGACCACGACGGGACCACCCCGGAGTCGACGCACACCCACGCGCTGGTCGATCGTCTGACCGCCGGGGAGCCGTACGCGGTGGCGTTCGGGGGCCAGGGCAGCGCCTGGCTGGAGACCCTCGAGGAGCTGGTGTCCTCGGCCGGGATCGAATCCGAGCTGACCACGCTGGTCGGTGAGGCCGAACTGCTGCTGGAGCCGGTCGCCAAGGAACTCGTGGTGGTCCGCCCGATCGGCTTCGAGCCGCTGAGCTGGGTGCGGGCCCTGGCCGCCGAGGACCCGGTCCCGGCGGCCAAGCACCTGACCTCGGCGGCGGTGTCGGTGCCCGGGGTGCTGCTCACCCAGGTCGCGGCGATGCGGGCCCTGGCCCGCCAGGGCATGGACCTGTCGGCGACCCCGCCGGTGGCCGTCGCGGGGCACTCGCAGGGTGTGCTGGCCGTGGAGGCGCTCAAGGCGGCCGGCGCGGCCGACGTGCAGCTGCTGGCCCTGGCCCAGCTGATCGGCGCCGCCGGCACCCTGGTGGCGCGTCGGCGCGGCATCTCGGTGCTCGGCGACCGCCCGCCGATGGTGTCGGTCTCGGGCGCCGACCCCGAGCGGCTCTACGAACTGCTCGAAGAGTTCGCCCAAGACGTGCGCACCGTGCTGCCGCCGGTGCTGTCCATCCGCAACGGCCGGCGCGCGGTCGTCATCACCGGCACCCCCGAGCAACTGTCCCGCTTCGAGCTGTACTGCGAACAGATCGCCGAGAAGGAGGCCGCCGACCGCAAGAACAAGGTGCGCGGCGGCGCCGTCTTTGCCCCGGTGTTCGAGCCGGTGGCGGTGGAGGTGGGTTTCCACACCCCGCGGCTGGCCGACGGCATCGACCTGGTCGGCGGCTGGGCCGAGCAGGTGGGCCTGGACGTGGCGCTGGCCCGGGAGATGACCGAGGCCATCCTGGTGCGTCAGGTGGACTGGGTCGACGAGGTCACCGCGCTGCACGACGCCGGCGCCCGCTGGATTCTGGACCTGGGTCCCGGCGACATCCTGACCCGGCTGACCGCCCCGGTGATCCGCGGGCTGGGGATCGGCATCGTGCCGGTGGCCACCCGCGGCGGCCAGCGCAACCTGTTCACCGTCGGCGCCGTCCCGGAGGTGGCCCGGCCCTGGACCAGCTACGCCCCGTCGGTGGTGGCCCTGCCCGACGGCCGCACCAAGCTCGCCACCAAATTCACCCGGCTGACCGGCCGCTCGCCGATCCTGCTGGCCGGGATGACCCCGACCACCGTCGACGCGCACATCGTCGCCGCCGCCGCCAACGCCGGGCACTGGGCCGAGCTGGCCGGCGGTGGGCAGGTCACCGAGGAGATCTTCGCCGCCCGCATCGAGGAGCTGACCGGCCTGCTGGAGCCGGGCCGCACCGTGCAGTTCAACACCCTGTTCCTGGACCCGTACCTGTGGAAGCTGCAGGTCGGCGGCAAGCGGCTGGTGCAAAAGGCGCGGCTGTCCGGCGCCCCGATCGACGGGGTGGTGGTCAGCGCCGGCATCCCGGACCTCGAAGAGGCCGTCGAGCTGATCGACGAGCTCAACGACATCGGCATCAGCCACGTGGTGTTCAAACCCGGCACCGTCGAACAGATCCGCTCGGTGATCCGCATCGCCGCCGAGGTGCCGACCAAACCGGTCATCATGCACATCGAAGGCGGCCGGGCCGGCGGCCACCACTCCTGGGAAGACCTCGACGACCTGCTGCTGGCCACCTACTCCGAGCTGCGGTCGCGGTCCAACATCACCGTGTGCGTCGGCGGCGGCATCGGCACCCCGGAACGCGCCGCCGAGTACCTGACCGGGCGGTGGGCCCAGGCCTACGGTTTCCCGCTGATGCCGGTGGACGGCATCCTGGTCGGCACCGCGGCGATGGCCACCAAGGAGGCCACCACCTCGCCGTCGGTCAAGCAGATGCTGGTCGACACCCACGGCACCGACCAGTGGATCAGCGCCGGAAAAGCCCAGGGCGGCATGGCGTCGAGCCGCAGCCAGCTCGGCGCCGACATCCACGAGATCGACAACACCGCGTCGCGCTGCGGCCGGCTGCTCGACGAGGTCGCCGGCGACGCCGAGGCGGTCGCGGCCCGCCGCGACGAGATCATCGCGGCGATGGCCAACACCGCCAAACCGTATTTCGGTGACGTCGCCGAGATGACCTACCGGCAGTGGCTGGACCGCTACGTCGAATTGACCATCGGCGACGGCGATTCCACCGCCGACACCGCCTCCCCGGGCAGCCCGTGGCTGGCCGACACCTGGCGGGACCGGTTCGCGTCGATGCTGCAGCGCGCCGAAGCCCGTTTGCACGCCGCCGATTTCGGCCCGATCGAGACCCTGTTCGCCGACCCGGCGCTGCTGGAGCGGCCGGCCGACGCGATCGCCGCGCTGCTGGCGCACTACCCGGACGCCGACACCGTGCACCTGCACCCGGCCGACGTGCCGTTCTTCATCCAGCTGTGCAAGACGCTGGGCAAGCCGGTCAACTTCGTGCCGGTGATCGACAAGGATGTGCGCCGGTGGTGGCGCAGCGACTCGCTGTGGCAGGCCCACGACGCGCGCTACAACGCCGACCAGGTGTGCATCATCCCGGGCACGTCGGCGGTCGCCGGCATCACCCGGATCGACGAGCCCGTCGGCGAACTGTTGGACCGGTTCGAGCAGGCCGCGATCGACGAGGTGGCCTCCGGTAACGGGCAGCCGCAGCCGGTGACCGCGCGCCGGCAGGGCCGCACCGACGTGACCGGGCCGCTGGCGATCGTGCTGGACGCCCCCGACGTGCTGTGGGCCGGGCGCACCGCCACCAACCCGGTGCACCGCATCGCCGCCCCCGACCAGTGGCAGGTGCACGAAAACCGCACCGCCAACCACCCGTCCACCGGCGCGCGGCTGGAGATCGACGGCGAGGACGTGGTGCTGTCCGTGCCGCTGTCGGGCACCTGGATCGACATCCGGCTGACCCTGCCCGCCGTCACCGTCGACGGCGGCACCCCGGTGGTGCGCACCGAGGACGCCGCGGCCGCGATGCGCGCGGTGCTGGCGATCGCCGCCGGCGTCGACGGACCCGACGCGCTGCCGCCGGTGACCGACGGGGTGGCGACCGTGACGGTGGGCTGGAACCCCGAGCAGGTCGCCGACCACACCGGGGTCACCGCCACCTTCGGCGCCCCGTTGGCGCCCGGGCTGACCACCGTGCCCGATGCGTTGGTCGGCCGCTGCTGGCCGGCGGTGTTCGCCGCCATCGGCGCGGCCGCCACCGACACCGGTTTCCCGGTGGTCGAGGGCCTGCTGAGCTTGGTGCACTTGGACCACGCCGCGCACCTGGTCGCCCCGCTGCCCGGCGCCGCGGCCGAATTGACCGTCACCGCAGCGGTGTCGGCGGCCACCGACACCGAGGTCGGCCGGGTGGTGCCGGTGTCGGTCACCGTCGCCGACACCGCCGGGGTCGAATTGGCCCGGCTGGAGGAGCGGTTCGCGATCCGCGGCCGCACCGGCGCCGCCGAACTGACCGACCCGGCCCGGGCCGGCGGCGCGGTGTCCGACAACGCCACCGACACCCCGCGCCGGCGTCGCCGCGACGTGACGCTGACCGCCCCGGCCGACATGCGGCCGTTCGCGGTGGTGTCCGGGGACCACAACCCGATCCACACCGACCGGGCCGCCGCGCTGCTGGCCGGGCTGGACGCGCCGATCGTGCACGGCATGTGGCTGTCGGCCGCCGCCCAGCACGTGGTCACCGCCACCGACGGCCAAGCCCGGCCCCCGGCCCGGCTGATCGGCTGGACCGCGCGCTTTTTGGGCATGGTGCGGCCCGGCGACGACGTCGACTTCCGGGTCGACCGGGTCGGCATCGATTTGGGCGCCGAGGTTTTGGAGATCGCCGCCCGGGTCGGCTCGGATCTGGTGATGTCGGCGACCGCACGGCTGGCCGCCCCCAAAACCGTCTACGCCTTCCCCGGGCAAGGCATCCAGCACAAGGGCATGGGCATGGACGTGCGGGCCCGCTCCAAGGCCGCCCGCAAGGTGTGGGATTCGGCGGACAAGTTCACCCGGGACACGCTGGGCTTCTCGGTGTTGCACGTGGTGCGGGACAACCCGACGTCGCTGATCGCCTCCGGCGTGCACTACCAGCACCCCGAGGGCGTGCTGTATTTGACCCAGTTCACCCAGGTCGCGATGGCCACGGTGGCCGCCGCCCAGGTCGCCGAGATGCGTGAGCAGGGCGCGTTCGTCGAGGGCGCCATCGCCTGCGGGCACTCCGTCGGCGAGTACACCGCGCTGGCCTGCGTGTCCGGTGTCTACGAGCTGGAAGCGTTGCTGGAGGTGGTGTTCCACCGCGGCTCCAAGATGCACGACATCGTGCCGCGGGACGCGCAGGGCCGGTCCAACTACCGGCTGGCCGCCATCCGGCCGTCGCAGATCGACCTCGACGACGCCGACGTCACCACGTTCGTCGCCGAGATCGCCGAGCGCACCGGGGAATTCCTGCAGATCGTGAACTTCAACCTGCGCGGCTCGCAGTACGCGATCGCCGGCACGGTGCGCGGCCTGGAGGAGCTGGAAGCCGAGGTGGAGCGGCGCCGCGAAATCACCGGCGGCAAGCGGTCCTTCATCCTGGTGCCCGGCATCGATGTGCCGTTCCACTCCCGGGTGCTCCGGGTCGGGGTCGACGACTTCCGGCGTTCGCTGGAACGGGTGATGCCGCGCGACAAGGACCCGGACCTGATCATCGGGCGCTACATCCCCAACCTGGTGCCCAAGCCGTTCAGCCTGGACCGCGAGTTCATCCAGGAGATCCGCGATTTGGTGCCCGCCGAGCCGCTCGACGAGATCCTCGCCGACTACGACACCTGGCGGACCGAGAAGCCGCGGGAGCTGTGCCGCAAGATCGTCATCGAGCTGCTGGCCTGGCAGTTCGCCAGCCCGGTGCGCTGGATCGAAACCCAGGATCTGCTGTTCATCGAGGAAGCCGCCGGCGGCCTGGGGGTGGAGCGGTTCGTCGAGATCGGGGTGAAGTCCTCGCCGACGGTCACCGGCCTGGCCACCAACACGCTGAAGCTGCCCGAATACGCCCATTCCACCGTGGAAGTGCTCAACTCCGAGCGCGACGCGGCGGTGCTGTTCGCCACCGACACCGACCCCGAGCCCGAGGACGAAGAGGAGGTGCCGGTCGAGGCTGCCGCCGACGCCGCTCCGGTGGCGGACGCCGCCCCGGCGCCGGCCGCCCCGGCCGCTCCGTCGGGTGGGCCCCGGCCCGACGACATCGGGTTCGACGCCGCCGACGCCACCCTGGCGCTGATCGCGCTGAGCGCCAAGATGCGCATCGACCAGATCGAGCCGCTGGACTCCATCGAATCGATCACCGACGGCGCGTCGTCGCGGCGCAACCAGCTGCTGGTCGACCTGGGCTCGGAGCTGAACCTGGGCGCCATCGACGGCGCCGCCGAAGCCGACCTGGCCGGGTTGAAGACCCAGGTGACCAAGCTGGCCCGCACCTACAAGCCTTACGGCCCGGTGCTGACCGACGCGATCAACGACCAGCTGCGCACCGCGCTGGGGCCGTCGGGCAAGCGGCCGGCCGCGATCGCCGAACGGGTCAAAAAGACCTGGGAACTCGGCGACGGCTGGGCCAAGCACGTCACCGTCGAGGTCGCGCTGGGCACCCGCGAGGGCAGCAGCGTGCGCGGCGGGGCGCTGGGCGGGCTGCACGAGGGCGCGTTGGCCGACGCCGCCGCCGTGGACAAGGTCATCGACGCCGCGGTCGGTGCGGTGGCCGCCCGCCGGGGCGTCGCGGTGGCGCTGCCGTCATCCGGGGGAGGCGGCGGCGCGACCGTGGACGCCGCCGCGTTGGGCGAGTTCACCGAGCAGATCACCGGCCGCGACGGGGTGCTGGCCTCGGCGGCGCGGCTGGTGCTGAGCCAGCTGGGCCTCGACGACGCGGTCGTCACCCCGGAGACCGCCACCGACGCCGAGCTGATCGACTTGGTGACCACCGAGCTGGGCGCCGACTGGCCGCGGCTGGTGGCGCCGGTGTTCGACGCCCGCAAGGCCGTCGTCTTCGACGACCGGTGGGCCAGCGCCCGCGAGGATCTGGTCAAGCTGTGGCTGGCCGATGAGGGCGACATCGACGCCGACTGGCAGCGGCTGTCCGAACGCTTCGAGGGCGCCGGGCATGTGGTGGCGACCCAGGCCAGCTGGTGGCAGGGCAAGGCGCTGGCCGCCGGGCGCACCGTGCACGCCTCGCTGTTCGGCCGGATCGCGGCCGGGGCGGAGAACCCGGGCAAGGGCCGCCACAGCGACGAGGTCGCGGTGGTGACCGGCGCGTCGAAGGGCTCGATCGCCGCGTCGGTGGTGGGGCAGCTGCTCGACGGCGGCGCCACCGTCATCGCCACCACCTCCCGGCTGGACGACGAGCGGCTGGCGTTCTACCGCGGCCTGTACCGCGACCACGCCCGCTTCGACGCCGCGCTGTGGGTGGTGCCGGCGAACATGGCGTCCTACGCCGACATCGACGCGTTGGTGCAGTGGGTCGGCAGCGACCAGTCCGAAAGCCTTGGGCCGCAGTCGATTCACATCAAGGACGCGCAGACGCCGACGCTGCTGTTCCCGTTCGCGGCACCCCGGGTGGCCGGCGACCTGTCCGAGGCCGGGGCGCGCTCGGAGATGGAGATGAAGGTGCTGCTGTGGGCCGTGCAGCGGCTGATCGGCGGGCTGTCGAAGATCGGCGCCGAACGCGACATCGCGTCGCGGCTGCACGTGGTGCTGCCCGGCTCGCCCAACCGCGGCATGTTCGGCGGGGACGGCGCCTACGGCGAGGCCAAGGCCGCGCTGGACGCGGTGGTGACCCGGTGGAGCGCCGAATCGTCGTGGGCCGAGCGGGTTAGCCTCGCGCACGCGCTGATCGGCTGGACCCGCGGCACCGGGCTGATGGGCCACAACGACGCCATCGTGTCCGCGGTGGAACGGGCCGGGGTCACCACCTACTCCACCGAGCAGATGGCGGCGATGCTGCTGGGCCTGTGCGATGTGGAGTCCAAGGTGGCCGCCGCGCACACCCCGATCACCGCCGATTTGACCGGCGGGCTGGCCGACGTCGAACTGGACATGGCCGAGCTGGCCGCCAAGGCCCGCGAGGAGATGGTCAGCGAGGCCGCGTCCGACGACGAGCCGGCCGAGGGGACCATCGCGGCGCTGCCGAGCCCGCCGCGCGGCTACACCCCGGCGCCGCCGCCGGTCTGGGACGACCTGGACGTCGACCCGGCCGACTTGGTGGTCATCGTCGGCGGTGCCGAACTGGGCCCGCTGGGCTCGTCGCGCACCCGCTTCGAGATGGAGGTCTCCGGCGAGCTGTCGGCGGCCGGCGTGCTGGAGCTGGCCTGGACCACCGGGCTGATCAAGTGGGAGGACGACCCGACCCCCGGCTGGTACGACACCGGCACCGGGGAGCTGGTCGACGAGTCGGAGCTGGTCGAGCGCTACCACGACACCGTGGTGGAGCGGGTCGGGATCCGCGAGTTCGTCGATGACGGTGCGATCGACCCCGATCACGCCTCGCCGCTTTTGGTCAGTGTGTTCCTGGACAAGGACTTCTCGTTCGTGGTGTCGTCGGAGGCCGACGCCCGGGCGTTCGTGCAGTTCGACCCGGAGCACACCGTCGCCCGGCCGGTGCCCGATTCGTCGGACTGGGAGGTGATCCGCAAGGCGGGCACCGAGATCCGGGTGCCGCGCAAGACCAAGCTGTCCCGGACGGTCGGCGGTCAGATCCCGACCGGGTTCGACCCCACGGTGTGGGGGATCAGCCAGGACATGGCCACCTCGATCGACCGGGTGGCGCTGTGGAACATCGTCGCCACCGTCGATGCGTTCCTGTCGGCCGGCTTCACCCCGACCGAATTGCTGCGCTGGGTGCACCCGTCGCTGGTGGCCAGCACCCAGGGCACCGGGATGGGCGGCATGACCTCGATGCAGACCATGTACCACGGCAACCTGTTGGGCCGGAACAAACCGAACGACATTCTGCAAGAGGTGCTGCCCAACGTTGTTGCCGCGCACGTGGTGCAGTCCTACGTCGGGTCCTACGGGGCGATGATCCACCCGGTGGCCGCCTGCGCCACCGCGGCGGTGTCGGTCGAAGAGGGCGTCGACAAGATCCGGTTGGGCAAGGCCGAGCTGGTGGTCACCGGTGGCTACGACGATCTGACGCTGGAGGCCATCATCGGCTTCGGTGACATGGCGGCCACCGCCGACACCGAGATGATGCGCGCCAGGGGGATTTCCGACGCGAAGTTCTCCCGCGCCAACGACCGTCGCCGGCTGGGCTTCGTCGAAGCCCAAGGCGGGGGCACCATCTTGCTGGCCCGCGGGGATTTGGCCGCCAAGATGGGGCTGCCGGTGCTGGCGGTGGTCGGCTACGCGCAAAGCTTCGCCGACGGGGTGCACACCTCGATCCCGGCGCCGGGGCTGGGGGCGCTGGGCGCCGGTCGCGGCGGCCGCGAGTCGATGCTGGCGCGTTCGCTGGCCAAACTCGGGGTGGGGCCCGACGACATCGCGGTGGTCTCCAAGCACGACACCTCGACGCTGGCCAACGACCCTAACGAGACCGAGCTGCACGAGCGGCTGGCCGACTCGATGGGGCGCTCCGACGGCGCGCCGCTGTTCGTGGTGAGCCAGAAGAGCCTGACCGGGCACGCCAAGGGCGGGGCGGCGGTGTTCCAGATGCTGGGGTTGTGCCAGATCCTGCGCGACGGGGTCATTCCGCCCAACCGCAGCCTGGACTGCGTGGACGACGAGCTGGCCTCCTCCGGGCATTTCGTGTGGGTGCGCGACACGCTGCGGCTCGGCGAGAAGTTCCCGCTCAAGGCCGGGCTGGTGACCAGCCTCGGCTTCGGTCACGTGTCGGGGCTGATCGCGCTGGTGCATCCGCAGGCGTTCCTGGCCGCGCTGGACCCCGCTCAACGGGAGGAGTACCGCCGGCAGGCCGATGCGCGGCTGCTGGCCGGGCAGCGTCGGTTGGCGTCGGCGATCGCCGGTGGCCGGCCGATGTATGAGCGGCCCGCCGACCGGCGCTTCGACCACGAGCTGTCCGAGAAGCGTCAGGAAGCCGCGATGCTGCTCAACCCGGACGCCCGGCTCGGCGACGACGACGTCTACCTGCGGTAGGCCCGATGAGCATCGTTGGGGTGGGGATCGATCTGGTGTCGATCCCGGACTTCGCCGATCAGGTCGACCAGCCCGGGACGGTGTTCGCCGAGACGTTCACCCCCGGGGAACGCCGGGACGCCAGCGATAAGAGTTCGTCGGCGGCCCGGCACCTGGCGGCCCGGTGGGCGGCCAAGGAGGCGGTGATCAAGGCCTGGTCGGGGTCGCGGTTCGCGCAGCGGCCGGTGCTGCCCGAAGGCATCCACCGCGACATCGAGGTGGTCACCGACATGTGGGGCCGGCCGCGGGTCCGGTTGACCGGCGCCATCGCCGAGCATCTGGCCGACGTGACGATCCACGTGTCGCTGACCCACGAGGCCGACACCGCCGCCGCCGTGGCCATCCTGGAGGTGTGATTACCTGGCGTCCTGGCGGCGTCGAGATCGACGTTAGCGCGGGCTCCACTCGCATTTTTCCGCGCTGGTGTCGATCTCGGTGTCGCCAGCGGGTTACTGTCGCCGCATGAGCGATCTGGTGCAGCGGGTGCGCGACGTGTTGCCGTCGGTGCGGCGCGACCTGGAGAATCTGGTCCGCATCGAATCGGTGTGGGCCGACCCGCAGCGCCGACCCGAGGTGCATCGCAGCGCCCAGGTGGTCGCGGATCTGCTGTCGCAGGCGGGCTTTCCGCAGGTTCGGATCGTCGCCGAGGGCGGCGCCCCGGCGGTGATCGCCCGCTATCCGGCCCCGCCCGGCGCGCCGACGGTGCTGCTGTACGCCCACCACGATGTGCAACCCGAGGGTGACGCCGGGCAGTGGGCGTCGCCGCCGTTCGAGCCGACCGAACGCGACGGCCGGCTGTACGGGCGGGGCAGTGCCGACGACAAGGCCGGCATCGCAACGCATTTGGCGGCGTTCCGGGCGCACGACGGCCGGCCGCCGGTGGGGGTGACGGTGTTCGTCGAGGGGGAGGAGGAGTCCGGGTCGCCGTCGCTGGGGGCGCTGCTGGCCGCCCACCGCGACAAGCTGACCGCCGACGTCATCGTCATCGCCGACTCGGACAACTGGAGCGTGGACGTGCCCGCGCTGACGGTGTCGCTGCGCGGGCTGGCCGACTGCGTCGTGGAAGTCGCCACCCTGGATCACGGGCTGCACTCCGGGCTGTGGGGTGGGGTGGTGCCCGACGCGCTGAGCGTGCTGGTACGGCTGTTGGCCAGCCTGCACGACGACGACGGCAACGTGGCGGTGGCCGGGCTGCACGAGGGCACCGCCGCGGCGGTGGACTACCCCGACGAGCGGGTGCGCGCCGAATCCGGGCTGCTGGACGGGGTACGCGAAATCGGTTCGGGGTCGGTGCCGCAACGGCTGTGGGCCAAACCCGCGCTCACCGTGATCGGCATCGACACCACCTCGATCGCGGCGTCGTCGAACACGCTGATCCCGCGCGCCCGCGCCAAGATCAGCATGCGGGTCGCCCCCGGCGGCGACGCGGCCGCGCATCTGCAGGCGCTGACTCGACACCTCGAACAGCATGCGCCGTGGGGGGCTCGGGTGAGTGTCATCCCCGGCGATGTCGGTCAGCCCTACGCCATCGACGTCAGCGGCCCGGTCTACGACGCCGCGCGGGCCGCGTTCCGGCAGGGCTGGGGCACCGACCCGGTGGAGATGGGCATGGGCGGCTCGATCCCGTTCATCGCCGAATTCGCCGCGGCCTATCCGCAGGCGACGATCCTGGTCACCGGGGTCGAAGACCCCGCCACCCAGGCACACAGCGTCAACGAAAGCCTGCACCTGGGTGTGCTGGAGCGCGCCGCGATCAGCGAGGCGCTGCTGCTGGGCTCGCTGGCCGGCACTTAAGAAGCCCGGGCCGTGAAAGTGCGTTCACGCAGCGAAAGCGCGAGTGGGCACCTGCGTGCGCGCACTTTCGGCGCGCGGCGGCGGACTTAGACGCCCAGATCCCGCCGCAGTTTGGCGACATGCCCGGTGGCCTTGACGTTGTACTGCGCGACGGCGATCTTGCCCTGCTCGTCGACGACGAACGTCGAGCGGATCACGCCCTGCACGGTCTTGCCGTACATCTTCTTCTCGCCGTAGGCGCCCCACGCGGTCAGCACGCTGCGCTCCGGGTCGGACAGCAGCGGAAACGTCAACCCTTCGGCGTCACGGAATTTGGCCAGTTTGGCCGGCTTGTCCGGGGAGATGCCGACCACGTCGAGCCCGGCGTCGCCCAGGTCGCGCAGGTTGTCGCGGAAGTCGCAGGCCTGCTTGGTGCACCCGGGGGTGGAGGCCGCCGGGTAGAAGTAGACGACCACCCGGCGTCCCCGGTAGTCGGCCAACGACACCGGGTTGCCGTCGGCGTCGGGGAGGCTGAACGCGGGCGCGGTGTCGCCGGGCTGCAGGCGCGCGGTGTCGGTCAACGAACATCCCTTTCTGCTCACCGGAGCACCGGGACGGGCGCCGGCTGCTCTAGGGTATGCGACAAGGCAGCAACTCAAGGACCGAGCCCACCCAGCGGCCGGTGCGGGAGGACATGGAGGACGAGCGTGGCGGACCGGGATCCCGACACCATCAAAAAGGAGATCGACGAGGCCCGCGATCGGTTGGCCACCGCCGTCGATTCGCTCGCCGAGCGGGCCAATCCCCGCCGACTCGCCGATGACGCCAAGGCGCGGGTGCTCGGCTTTGTCAAGAAACCGGCGGTGGCGATGTCGCTGGCCGGCCTGGGGGCGCTGGGCGTGGTGCTGGTCATCCGCAAGATCCGCAACCGCTAGCCACCGCGGACCCGGTCGCCCGGTTCGGGACCGACAACACCTTCTGACAGGGCGCCGTCACGATCGGGAAATGATGCGGTCACGGTATGGCGCGCATTGTGTCTCGATCCCACACCCATTTCGTTCCGCGTCTAGGCACGGTTGCGTCACCGCGTTACGGTTTCGCTGCGCTGAGTGATGAGCGGAACCAGCTGAGCGCGGATACGTGAATAGCCGACTCATGGGAATGAGCGTTGGAAATCTTGAGCCGATTCAACATCGCAACAGTTGCCGGCGTCGGGTTGTGCGGGGCCGCGTTGGCGTTTAGCGCCGACGCGGCGGCCTTCCCGCGGCCCACCGGCGGCCCGACCTGCACCGAGATGCCCGCGGCCGGCGCGCCGGCCTGTGCGGCGGCACTGACGGGAGCGGCCGCGCCGGCGCCTGCCGGGGCGCCGGTGGTGCCGGTCGCCGGGGTGCCGCTGCCGGCGGGAGCACCCGTGCCGGTGGTGCCGGTGGCTCCGGTTGCTGGGCTGCCGGCCGCGCCCGGGCCGGCGGGAGCGCCGGTGGGCGGGGGGCCGGCGGTGCTTCCCGGCCTGGCGGTTGCCGGTCCGGCCCCGGTATGCGGCGGGATGGCGCCGGGAGCGGGGTCCTGCGGCAAATAGGCTCGCGCAGAACGTATTTCACCGGAGCGCAAAGGTGGCGCTATTCCTGCACGATGACCGGGTCGCCGACGTTGACCGCGTTGAAGTACCACTCCGCGTCGGCGGGGCTCAGGCTGATGCAGCCGTGGCTGATGTTGTCCACCCCGAGTGCTTGCAGCGCCCACGGCGCCGAATGCACGTACAGACCGCGGTGGGTGATGCGGACGGCGTAATCCACCGAGAGACGGTAGCCCTCGGGGTCGGTGACCGGAACGCCGACGCTGCTGGAATCCATGATCACGTTGCGGTCCTTGGAGATAACGGCGTAGGTGCCGACCGGCGTCGGGAATTCCGGTTTACCCAGTGACGCCGGCAGCACCCCTTCTTCTCCCCAGCGGGGCCGATGGTGCGGTGCGGGCAGCCGAGGTGCCGTCCCGGCGTCGTCGCTGTCGATGCTGACGGTGAATGTGTGCTCCGAGATGCTGGCGACTCCCAAGACGGCGGGTCCGGTTTTGAAGTCGAGAGCCAGGTTGCCCACCGAGAGCGCCACCGCGCTGTGCGCCGGCCAGAATCGGTCCGGCACCCACTGCACGACGTTGCTGTCCAGCCAGTCGAACCTGCCGGTCATCGCGGGCGTCGACGTCACGTGCACGGCGCGCTCGGCGGCCCGACGGTTGGTGACCGGTGCGCTGAACGTCACCACCACCGGGTGCGCGACCCCCACCACCGCGCCGCTGGCGGGCAGCACCGAGGTGATGGTGAGGTCGGGCGGCAGCTCAACCGCCGCCGGACGCACGTCGGGCGGGGCTGCGACCACGGCGCCCACGATCACGGCTAGGACAAGAACCGGCCGAACCACCGCCCGCATCGCTTCGAATCACCTCTCGGGTGGAAATTGTCGCCGCCGACGGTCGATGTTAGGGCTGTGCTGACCGGTGCGCGGAAACGGCGCGATGAAGCCTGGGTCACATTTTGGTCACGACTACCGAGTCCGTGGGGCCGGGGCCGCGGCCGTGGTGGCAAGGCTGGGTTGACCGCAGCCAAATCGCGCCGCTCGTCACCGAGGCAAGCTAAAAGCCGGCGGCTAATTGTGAAAGGGGATAAGGTTTTAACGGCTACGCGAAAGAATGCCTCAACACCGCCGTCGCCCCCGCTGTAGCCGGCCATCGGTTGCCAGCCGCCGGTCGCGCACGAGCCTGAGCGTCGAAACCTTAGATCAAGTACGCCAACTAGGGAGGTAAGAAAGCTCATGACAAGCCCTAACGTGGGGGCCACCGCGCAATCCGTTTCCGACAAGCTCGACGGCGTCGGCCCGTCGGGCCCGCTGAGCTACCGGGAAGTGGATCAACTCGCCCCGATGGCGATCTTCGGCCTAGCCTCCAGCGCTCCTTATCCCGAAACACCAAAGCAAACCACCACGTCTGTTCTCGACGTCACCACCACGCTCGGCAAGATCCACACCGCCACCTATCAAGCATCGGACGGCAATACTTACAACGAGTTCGACGCTTTGATGACGATCCTCGAGTGGGTGCTGGCGCAGAAGAAGGCCGCGGGCTGACGTGGCCACAACATGGTCGGACGTTTCCGACAAGCTCGACGGGCTGTATTACCCGCCGCAGTATTCGGGCACCCTGCCGATCGTTCTGCTGACGTGGTCGGGCGCCGGGGTGAGCATGTGGGACACAACCCCGCCCCAGCCGGCGGCCGTCGGGTTAGCCGCGGCCACAGCGTTCCCGCAAGTTTTTTACTGGCAGCCGGTCGGCAACTACCCGGCATCGATAGTGAACCCGTCTTTGGGTCAGTCGGTCGATGACGGTTACAACGAGGGTGTTCGGCTCGCGACCCAGGTGTGGCCGGACAACCTGATCATCCCGCTCGGCTATTCGGAGGGAGCGATTTGTGGCAGCCACTGGTGGCGTGACTACATTCTCGCCAACAACCTGACTAGCCGTGTGCCCGCTGGCTTGATGTGGGGAAACCCGTGCCGCTCACCCGGTTTCGCGAACGGCAACGCCTACGCCGGCTGGGGGATGCCGGGGCAGGTTGACGGTGTTCTGACGGGCGGTATCGCGGGCCCAGATGACCTGACCCCGGCCCAAACCCCGTCGAACTGGCTGGATTTCGTCTGGCTGGGCTCTGATGGCGGGGCGACAGAGCTCTACAGCAGCTGTCCGGTTGGGCCGAACCCGTGGACCGCTGAAGCCCCTCCCGGCTACGTGGAAACCACGGTCTACAACGCCGTGTACGATCCCAGCCTCGGCACGATTGAACAGGTCGCCGCCGACGTCGGCATGCCGCTCGCCGACGCCGAGGCCATCGCCAACGGATTAAGGTTTCTTGGGGCTGGCGCGGCGGCCGATCACTACGATTACGACATCACCCCGATGGTCAATTACCTGACCAACGTTGTCGCTCCGATCTTCGCGTAGCCGAGCGCACCGTTGTACCGCGAGGCCACCCGGCTCAGACGGCCGCTAGTTTCGCCACCTGGTCATTAAAGACTTTCACTGCATCGTTTTCTCGATCTCGATCAGCATTAGATTTGACAAATACGCCACGGTACGTACCGAAAACCGTGGCGTTCCCGCTCATGTCTACCGCCCCCGCCCAGCTGGGTACTCCGGCGACATCGATCGGTGTTATGTGCCAGGTTACTAAGGGGACTGTCGGGCCGGACCCGCTGACCGTGCCACAGTTGTCCAACAGAGTCCGGATGTCGGGTGGATCCGAAGTCACGGTGAGGTGAACGTCCATTCCGCCCACCCCTACGACACCGGCATAGCCACTTTGCGGTGTGCTGTCACCCACGACTAGAGGTGAGCATTCGGACGGAGAAACTTCGACATCTACCGTATTCCCGCTGATAGAGCGAACGAATTTTGAACCCGGAATATTCGGAAATGAGGACTGGTCGACCAACATGGACTCGGTCAACTGTGTGATGTCGGGCTTTTGCGATGGCGGCGCTTCGATGCTCGGCCGGTGGCCGGGAAGCCCCTTGGCGGACGGGGCAACCGAGCAGGCGACCACGCCAGTAAGCAAACCGATGGTGGTCGCAGCGAACAGTTCTCGGATGGCCGAACGGCGGCCTTGCTGAGCGGGCATGCTTTCTCCCTTGAAGCTGGCTAACGCCGGCCGGCTCGCTCGAACGCAGCTGAAGCGTTTGGGTGGCTCTACGAGTCTACGGAAATTTGCCCAACCGCCGGCCCGGCAACGGGGTGGGCTGCTCGAACCCGTCGGCGCGCGTCGGCGCCGGTCACTAGCTCACTAAGTGCGCCGTCAGGGTTTCGAACCCCGGACCCGCTGATTAAGAGTCAGCTGCTCTACCAACTGAGCTAACGGCGCGACGCGGCCTTGACCGCGAGAGCGAGGATAACAGGCTTGGCACCGGCTGGCGAATTGGCAGCACAAGCGCCGCGTCGTGTCCGCTGTTGGCTGATTGGTCGCAGCACCCTTCGGCGACCTTTAGACTATTGCCAAAGTTTGGTCCGGGTGCGAGGTGGGGACGGTATGTGGCAGGTCGGATCGATGGCCCGCGTCTGTGGGCGTCGACCCTGGTGGGCGGCTGCGCTGATGGTCCCCACCGTGGTGTTTGGCCTGAGCGCCTGCGGCAGCAGTGACGCCCCGGAGCCCTCGCAGGCCATCACCGATAAGGGCACCCCGTACACCGATCTGCTGGTGCCGAAGCTGACCGCGTCGGTGACCGACGGCGCGGTCGGCGTCGCGGTGGACGCCCCGGTGACGGTGACCGCCGAGGACGGCGTGTTGGGCGCGGTCACCATGGTCAACGAGAACGGCAGAGCGGTCAGCGGGCAGCTCAGCCCGGACAGCCTGACCTGGCAGACCACCGAGCCGCTGGGCTTCAACCGGCGCTACACGCTCAACGCGAAAGCCCTGGGTCTGGGTGGGGTCACGACCAAGCAGATGAGCTTCCAAACCCATTCGCCCGAGAACCTGACCATGCCCTACGTGATGCCCCAGGACGGGGAGGTGGTCGGCGTCGGCCAACCGGTGGCGATCCGGTTCGACGAGAACATCGCCAACCGCCTGGCCGCGCAGAAGGCGATCAAAATCACGGCCAACCCGCCGGTGGAGGGCGCCTTCTACTGGCTGAACAACCGCGAAGTGCGGTGGCGTCCAGAGCATTTCTGGAAGCCCGGCACGACGATCGAGGTGGCGGTCAACACCTACGGCGTCGACCTCGGCAACGGGGTGTTCGGCCAGGACAACGTGACCACCCACTTTTCCATCGGCGACGAGGTCATCGCCACCGTCGACGACACCACCAAGATGATCACCGTGCGGATCAACGGCGAGGTCGCCAAGGTGATCCCGACCTCGATGGGCAAGGACAGCACCCCGACCAACAACGGCATCTACCTGGTAGGGGAACGGTTCAAACACATCATCATGGACTCCTCGACCTACGGGGTTCCGGTCAACTCGCCCAACGGGTATCGCACCGACGTCGACTGGGCGACGCAGATCTCCTACAGCGGGATCTTCGTGCACGCCGCGCCGTGGTCGGTGGGCGCCCAGGGCCACAGCAACACCAGCCACGGCTGCCTGAACGTCAGCAACAGCAACGCGGAATGGTTCTACGACCACACCAAACGCGGCGACGTCGTGGAGATCGTCAACACGGTGGGGCCGACGCTGCCGGGCACCGAGGGCCTCGGTGACTGGAATATCCCCTGGGCGCAGTGGAAGGCCGGCAACGCCAACGACTAACCGGGCACGTTGGCCGCGATCCGGTCGGCGATGTCGACGACGGCTTGGGTGCTGGCACCGGGGCGGCAGGCGGACACGTCGACGACGACGTTGCCGCGCAGGGTCATGGCCCGTGCACACGAAATGTCGCCGCCCACTTGGGCTGCCGACATGGTGTCCACATCCCCCTGGTGGTTGAGCCCGCCGAACGTCCAGGCGTGGGCGGGCCCCGCCTTGGTGACGGTGAATGCGCGGCTCGAGCAGGTTAGCCACTGGCCTTCCTGCTTGACGAACAGGTCACGGGCTCGGCTCAGCGACGGGAACGCGACAACGGCCTGCACCACCGTCGCGGCCCCGGAGGGCTGCTGGGTGAGCTGCTGGGCCCGCAGCGCGGTCCAGCCGCTGTGGTCGTAGGCGGCCGCCTCGGCCGGCCAAAACGCGCCGGCACAGCCTGGTTCGGAAATCCAGTCGCGGTCCTCGGCGATGACGTCGCTGACCGGGCCCGCCTGCAGCGGCACGGCCATGATGGCGCCGAGGTCGTCGGGGCTGAGCAACAGGCCAGGGAGCGCGGTCGCGGCCACCGCCGCGGCGGTGGTGCTCGTTGGCGCTGCGGTGCCGCTGATGGTGGTGTGCTGGTCGGGGGACCGGCCGCCGTGCGATTTCCAGGTGATCGCCGCGACGGCCCCGATCGCCAACACGCCCACCGCCGCCAGCGCCCCAACGATCTTGGCACGGTGGCGGCCACGGGGTGCGGGCGACCGGTCCGGGGCAGGTGCGGGGTGGCGATAGCCGGGCTGGTGCAGGGCCGCGGCGGCGGCCGCGGCGAATTCGGCGCCGGTGGCGAACCGGCGCGCCGGATCCTTGGCCATCGCGGTCGCGATCACGTCATCGAGCCCCGCCGGCAGCCAGGGCGCCACAGCGGTGACCCGGGGCGGCGGCTGCTGCAGGTGGGCCATCATCATCGCCGCCGCCCCGTGCGCGTCGGCGAACGGGGTCTTGCCGGTCAGCAACCGAAACAGGCTGCAGGCCAACGAATACAGATCCGCGCGCCCATCCGGCGGGTCGCCGGCGATGATCTCCGGCGCCGCGTACGACAGGGTGGCCATCACCGCGCCCGTCCCGGTCAAGCTGACGTCATCGAGCGCCCGGGCGATACCGAAATCGCCCAGCAGCACCCGTTCCTCGGCGCCGACCGGGCCCGACAGCAACAGGTTCGCGGGTTTGACGTCGCGGTGTATCACCTGGTGTCGATGGGCGTAGTCCAGCGCTTTGGCGACCTCGGCGGCGATGTGGATGGCCCGCTGCGGGGTCATCTGACCGCGGCGCAGCGCCTCGTCGGCGTCGGTGCCGTCGACGAACTGCATCGCCATCCACAGTTGCCCGTCGTCGGTTTCGCCGCGCCGATAGATGGACACGATGTTGGGGTGATCCAGCCGGGACGCCACCTCGGCCTCCCGGAGGAACCGCGACCGGAACTCGGGGTCGCGGGACAACTCCGCGCTGAGCACCTTCAACGCGTCCAGCCGCGGCAACTCCGGGTTGGCCACCACGTACACGGTGCCCATCCCGCCGGTACCGAGCACCCGCTGCACCCGATACCCGGCGACCACGGACCCCACGGCGAGCATGCGTCACCGGCCTCCCGCCGCGACGTTGTCCATCATCAGCCGCGCGATACCGGCGGCGCTGCCGTCAAACTCGCCGCGCTCTTCGAGCAGATAGGGATCCACGTCGACGTTGACCTCGACGATGCAGTTCACCCGGACCCCGAGGGCCCGGTGGCGAAGGATCGTCACCTGCTGGCCGAGATTGGTCGCGCGCACCGAGGCGGTGAGCAGCGCATCGGTGGTCTTGACGCCGCTGATCGCCCGGGTTTCCTGCGGCGCATCGCCGTTGCCGCCGAAGACGGTCACGGTGGTGCCGTCGCAGTGCGACCACTGCTGGGCAAACGTGGTGAACAACGCCTGGGCGTCGGCCGTGGTCGCCAGACCTACCGCGGCCGCGTCCACCCCAACTAGTTTCATCGAGACGGTCGGGGGCCCGAAGTGCACCGAGGCGAAGCTTTGCACCGGCGCGCCCCGGTAGCTGCCTTGCTGCGCCTGGGCCACCACCCCGGCGCACTCCCGCGGTGAGGTTTTGGGGTCGGACAACACCCCGACGGGCATCTCATCGATCCCACCGAATTTCGGCGGGAACAGGTGGCTGGCGGTCAGCGGGTGATCGAGTAGCTTCTCGAGCTGTTGCCGATCCGGAAGCACTTGTTTGATGGCTTCGCCGGTGACCGGTCGCGGTGCCAGATCGGGTGCCGGCCGTGGCGCGCCGTCGCGCACCACGGTGCAGCCGGTTGCGAGTGCCGCCGCCAGCAGCAGCGGCGTCAGCATTCGCCAGGACAGTCCCACGGGTTTCATCTTGCCCACAGGGTGAGCTGCCGCGGCGCGGCTAGTTCGGAATTGCGTGCTCTCATCGGTGCCAAGCGAAGCAGGTGGGCACCGCTGATGATGCCGACCCCGCGAACGCGGCGTAGGAAACCCTCAACCACAAGGCCGTTTCTGTATAGGGTTTCCGGACTATCCACAACTACCAGCCGTTATTGCACAACTATTCCGCTATCGGTACGATTGTGCACATGGACGAAGTCATGAGTGGTCCCGAGGTTGCCGAACACCTCGGCGTCAGTGAACGTCGCGTTCGCGCGATCATCGCTGATGGGCAGCTCCCAGCTCAACGACTGATGGGTCGGTGGGCGATCCCCGCGCAAGCGGTCGCCGCGTACAAGGCGAAGTCCGCTGGGCGCCCCATGTCCGAGCAGTCGGCGTGGTCGGTGATGAACCACCTGGCGAACGGCAACAAACTGCAATCGCGGATGGAGTTTCGCCTGCGGAAGATGAATCCCGACAGCGCTCCGCAACAGCTTCGCTCCTGGCTGGCCGCTCGCGGAAAGCCCATGCGCGCATGGGCGTTCAAGCCCGCTCTGGAGGAGTTGCAAGACGACCACCGCGTGGTGGTCAGCGGCGACAACGCTATCGCCGACCTGGAACCGATCGGTCGGCTCTGCGTCTACGCCAGCGCCGCCGACGTCGACGACCTGGCCGCTGACTACGAGCTGCGTAGAGTCGAGGACCGGCGCAAGCTTCCGAATGCGGTCGTATGGGTGGTGGAGAACCTGGGTGCGGTGCCGCGCAATCCCCACGACAAGCACAACGCCGCGGAAATAGTCGCTGCGATAGACCTTCTCGATGACGGTGACCCTCGTGCTGTCGGTGTTGCCAGCGACATCATTGGTCGGGCGCTGGAAGGTCAGCAGTGAGTGGTCAGAACAAACCGCTGACCCGAGCGGTATGAAACAAGACTGTATGCAAGTCCTTCGGTAGTTCCCGGGTCTCGCGTACAGTCTTTTTTAGGTCAAATCGGCGGTGAGTGAGTCGGTGTCCTTCGGGTTGGATAGTCCACGGAAATCGCCTAGCTCCAATCGCTCGTCACCGAAAACCGCTGTGATGGCAAGTGATCCACCAAGAGCCTCGATGTAGGCTTGGAGTGTGCCTATTTCGATGTGGTTGAGGTCGCCGCTCTCCAGCTTGGACACGCGGGCCTGCGACACGCCAAGCACCTCAGCCACGTCCACCTGACGGAAGAAGCCCAAGGTCTTGCGGACTTCAGACAACTTGTAAGCGTGGTCGATGACCTCGGCGCGACGACGAGCCTTGGCGATGCCAGCCTCAGTGATCCGGCCAGATTTGATGACTTCTGCCCGGACATCTTTCCAATTCCTAGCCATTTCTCTTACCCTCCTCACTTAGCCATCGCTGGTACCGTTCTTCTGCTTTCGGAATATTGTCGTCGTACCACGCATTCCACTTTCCAGCCTTCTCACCGCCGACCAAAAGAACAGCCTGGCGCCACGGGTCGAAGATGAACAGAATGCGGATGCTGGAGCCTGCTGGTCGCAACTCTTTCAAGTTGTGAAGCTTGGAATGATGCAGTTTGTCTACGGTTGGACGCCCGAGGAACGGCCCGTGCTCCTCTAGACGGTCGATGGCGGCTGCCACCACCTCGGCGTCGTCCGGGTCAAGGTTGCAGAACCACTCGTCCACCTCCTCGACGAGGACGACTGTCCAAGCCATGAGGTTAGTATAACCCCGGAGTTATGTGCAATGACGGATTGCTCACACTTCCTGCACCACGTGGGCATCGGCGGCGCTGATGCCCACGCTCGTTAGCCGCAGCACCTTGTTCCCGGAGTTTGGAGAAAGTATCGGAAGTGCAGCGGATGGCCCAGAAACCGCGTTTGCGAGACATTAACGCATTGCCGGCGAAACGAACACCGCCTCACCCGCATATTCGCAGGTGAGGCGGCATTTCTACTCGGGGTGGCTGACGGGACTCGAACCCGCGACACCCAGGATCACAACCTGGTGCTCTACCAGCTGAACTACAGCCACCATCGCCACCTAACCGGTCCGACGAGCGGAGCCGTAGCGGCGGCGACGTCGATACTAACCGCTGGGGCGCTCCGCGGCCGAATCGTTTCCCTGCGGCGCGTCCCCCGGCGGCCCCAACTCCGCGGCGACCGCGGCAATATCGCTGGTAGGAGGCCCGGGCGGCGGGACGAAGGCGGTGCTGCGATAAAACTTCAGTTCCCGGATCGACTCGTGGATGTCGGCCAGGGCGCGGTGCGCCAGCCCCTTGGCGGGCTGGCCGAAGTAGATCCGCGGATACCAGCGCCGGCACAGCTCCTTGATCGAGCTGACGTCGACCATCCGGTAGTGCAGGTAGGCGTCCAGCAGGGGCATGTCGCGGGCCAAAAAGCCCCGGTCGGTGGCGATCGAATTGCCGGCCAGCGGCACCGTCTTAGCCTGCTTGACGTGTTCGCGGATGTAGTCGAGCACGATCGTCTCGGCGGTCGCCACATCGACCGTGGACGCCCGCACCTCGTCGATCAGGCCCGACCGGGTGTGCATCTGGGTGACGACGTCGATCATCGACGACAGGGCGGCGTCCTCGGCGTGGATCACCACGTCGACACCCTCACCGAGAATGTTGAGGTCACCGTCGGTGACCAGGGCCGCAATCTCGATCAGCTTGTCCGAGCCCAGGTCGAGCCCGGTCATCTCGCAGTCGATCCACACCAGTTCGTCTCGCGCAGCGCTCACAATGAGCCCACGTTAAAGCGTGTCGAATAACTCGCTGGAGTTGGGTCGGCACCGCCGTTCTCGGGCGTCGTCGGTTCAGACCGCTGGAGCGGTGTGAACGTCGGTTCCCACGTCATTCGGGTCGGTTTCGCCAGGACACGAAGGATCCTGGTCAGAGCCGTCTCGTCGGTGGGCGTTGGTGGCCCGGCCTCCTGCTTGGGGGTCCGGGGATCGGTGGGCGGCGTGATGGGTTTCGCCCCAGCGGGCCAGATTCACCGCGGCGTTGAGGTCCCGGTCGGCTGAGTATCCGCATTCGCACCTGAATACCCGGTCCGCCAGGGTTAGATCGCGGTCGATAGCCCCGCACGCCGCACAGCGCTTGCTGGACGGGTACCAGCGGTCAGCGACCAAGACCTGGCCGCCGCGCCATGCCTGCTTGTAGTGCAGCAGGCGGCCAAATTCAGCCCAGCCGGCATCGGAGATGCCGCGCGCCAGGTGGTGGTTGCTCAGCATCCCTGACACATTCAGGTCTTCGATGACGAGCCGGTCGTGGGTCTTGACCAGCTGGTTGGAGACTTGATGGGCGAAATGGCGACGCATGTTGGCGACGTGATTGTGGTGCCGGGCCAGCTTGGCTGCGGCACTTCGTCGGGTGTGTGATCCCTCCTTCTTGCGGGACAACGACCTGGCCAGTCGGCGCTGCTTGCGCATTCTGACGGCGAGTGCTTTGGGAGCTCCGGTGATGCGGGCGACTTCGTGGCCGGCCGCGTCGGCGGCGACCGCAAAGGCCGATAGGCCGCGGTCGACGCCAACCCAACCGCTGGCGTCGCCTGGATCACGAGCCGAGTGCTGAGCGGCGGGGTGTAGGTCGGCGGCCTGCACGTTCAGCGACACCCACCAGCGTCCGGCGTGGTGGGAGATGGTGGCGAACAAAACGGCGGCCCGGTCTTTGGCAAGCATCCGGCGCAGCCGGCGGGTGTCATCAAACACCCCGACATGTCCGATGCCAGGCAGCGTGACCGAACGGGGCCGACGGCCATCGCCGATGCGGATCGCTGCCCGGCCGTCCTTGCGGTGCTTATTACGCAGACGAAACGACGGGCGGGTGTTGGCCTTCTTCTTGAACTTCGGGAAGCCGACACGTTTGCCCCTACGCTTCCCGCAACGCGAGGCAGACCACGCTTTGAGTCCATTGCCCAGGTCGACGGCGGCTTCCTCGAACACCTGCTGACACACCTCGGTACGCCACGACAGACCTGTCACGATCGTCTGTGCCGTGCCAACGGCATCTACGGCGAATACTCTGCCGGCGTCTTCGGTCTTCTTCCACCCGTTGAACGCATTGATCAGATCAAAACCAGTCCACGGGACCTCAATGGCAGGGTTGGACTTGCGCGCGGTGAGCCCGACCTTGACCATACGCAGACACTGGTTGAACGCGAACCGAGACGCCCCGGCATGCCGAGCCAGCGCATGCTGCTGCTCGACCGTGGGGTCGAGGCAGAACTTAAACGTAGTGTGGCGACTCATCGCTACGCAGCATCCCACCACCCACTGACACCCCCGTGGTATGGCAGAACGTCTCCGACCACGGCATCAATATCGACGGTGATGTGATCGCGCCCGCCGCGGCGAGGCTGGCCGCTGGGGCACCTTCCGCAGCAAAGGTCAGCCCGTGCCAAGTAGTCTCATGTCGTATGAGCCCAGAATCCACCGGGACCCCCGCACAGCAGATCGCCAGCGGCTACGCCGTCGGCGGCCAGGCCCTGGAGCTGGGCACCGTCGTCGTCGACGGCGCCGTCGACCCGAGCGCGCAGATCCGCATTCCGCTGGCGACCATCAACCGGCACGGCCTGGTGGCCGGCGCCACCGGCACCGGGAAAACCAAGACGCTGCAGACGGTCGCCGAGCAGCTCTCGGCGGCCGGCGTGCCGGTGCTGATGGCCGACGTCAAGGGCGACCTGTCCGGCCTCGCCCGCGCCGGCGAAGCCAACGACAAGACCGCCGAACGCGCCAAGGACACCGGCGACGACTGGACACCGACCGCGTTCCCGGTCGAGTTCCTGTCCCTGGGCACCGGCGGAATCGGGGTGCCGGTGCGGGCCACCATCTCCAGCTTCGGGCCGGTCCTGCTGTCAAAGGTGCTGGGGCTCAACGCTACCCAGGAGTCGACGCTGGGACTGATTTTCCACTGGGCCGACCAGCAGGCGCTGCCGCTGCTGGACCTGAAGGACCTGCGCTCGGTGATCAGCCGGCTCACCAGCGACGAGGGCAAGGCCGAACTCAAGTCGATCGGCGGGGTGTCGGCGGCGACGGCCGGCGTCATCTTGCGCGCCCTGGTGAATTTGGAAGCCGAGGGCGGCGACACCTTCTTCGGCGAGCCCGAACTGGACCCCAAGGATCTGCTGAACGTCGATTCGCAAGGCCGCGGGGTCATTTCGCTGCTGGAGCTGGGCGATCAAGCGGCCCGCCCGGTGCTGTTCTCCACCTTCTTGATGTGGGTGCTGGCCGACCTGTTCACCCTGCTGCCCGAGGTCGGCGACGTGGACAAGCCCAAGCTGGTGTTCTTCTTCGACGAAGCCCACCTGCTGTTCACCGACGCCTCCAAGGCGTTCCTGGACCAGGTCGAACAGACCGTCAAGCTGATCCGCTCCAAGGGCGTCGGCGTGTTCTTTTGCACCCAGTTGCCCACCGACGTGCCCAACGCGGTGCTGTCCCAGCTGGGCGCCCGGATCCAGCACGCGTTGCGCGCGTTTACCCCCGACGACCAAAAAGCGCTCACCAAAACGGTGCGCACCTACCCGAAAACCCAGGTCTACGACCTGGAGTCGGCGCTGACCTCGCTGGGCATCGGGGAAGCCATCGTCACCGTGCTCTCCGAGAAGGGGGCCCCGACGCCGGTGGCGTGGACCCGGCTGCGGGCGCCGCGGTCGCTGATGGGCGCGATCGGCGCCGACGCGATTAGCGCCGCCGCGAAGGCCAGCCCGCTGCAGGCCCGCTACGGCGAGACCATTGACCGGGAGTCGGCCTACGAAATCTTGGCCGCCAAGTACGCGCCGGCCGACGCGGAATCGGAGCCGGGTGAGGGAAAAGAGACGCCCCCGGAGCCGGAGCAGAAGCTGAGCTGGTGGCGGCGGTTCGGGCGCTGGTTCAAGGGCCTGTTCGCCAGCCCGGCCGCGAAGAGTTTCGCGCGCTCGGCCGGCACCGCGATGGGCCGCGAAATCACCCGCGGCATGATGGGCACCGGGCGGCGGCGCCGGTAAACGGTTACCCGCCGCCCAGCTTCTTGTAGATGAGGCCGGTGATCGGCGTGACGATGGCGCGCGGCGCGTACTGGCTGGCCACCGACATCGCTTTGGAGGTCACCCCCGGCACCACCCGCATCTTGTTGCGCGCCAACGCATCCAACGACATCCGCGCGGTGTGCTCGGTGGAGATCCACAGGAAATCCGGGATCAGCTTGTCCACCAGCGACGCCTCGGCCGGATCGGGCGCCTCGCCACGCACCGGGCCCGGCGCCAGCAGGGTGACGTGCACGCCAGCGCCGCGTAGCTCGCCGCGCAGCGACTCGCTGAAGGTGTTGGCGAACGCCTTGGTGGCGGCATAGGTGGCGTTGTTGGGGATCGGTGAATTCCCCGCGGCCGAACCGGAAATCAGGATGCCGCCGGCCTTGCGCTCGATCATGCCCGGCAGCACCGCCAACGTGAGGTCGTGCACGGCCACGGCGTTGAGCTGCACCTGGGCCTGCTCGCCGGCCGGGTCCAGGCCCGACACCGGGCCGAACGTGGCGGTGCCCGCGTTGGCGCACAGGATCGAGATATTGCGGCCAGCCAACTCCTCGCACAGCTTGGCCCGCGCCGGCGGGTCGGCGAGATCGACCGGCCGCACTTCGACGGCCACGCCGTACTTCTCGGTCAGCCGGGCGGCCACCTCGTTGAGCACGTCTTCGCGGCGGGCGGTGATGATCAGGTGGTGGCCGCGGGCGGCCAGCTCGGTGGCCAGGGCCTCACCGATGTTTTGGGAGGCGCCGGTGACGACGGCACGAGCATCGGGGCTGGGGGCGGGGACCGGCATGCGCCAATCGTAGAGTGCCAAGCATGGGTGACCCGGGATCGGGTTCGCGCACATCCGAGCGATCCCGGGTGCCGGCGTGGGCCGTACGTGCATGGGGTTTGCGGCGATCCCCGGTAGTGGCGTGGGTGCTGTGGGACTGCGGCTCCAGCGGCCTGGGCGCGGTCGTGGTGACCTTCGTGTTCTCGGTGTACCTGACCAGCAGCGTGGGCGAGGACATGCCCGGCGGCGCCTCGCCGGCCAGCTGGCTGGGCCGATCCCTCGCGGTGGCCGGGTTGACCGTCGCGGTGCTGGCGCCGGTGATCGGGGTGTGGGTGGCGGCCCCGCGCCGGCGGCGGCTGGCGCTGGCCACCTTCACCGGACTCGCGGTGGCGCTGACCTGCGCGATGATCCTGATCCGGGACCAGCCGGGCTACCTGTGGCCGGGGCTGGCGTTGCTGGCGGCGACCGCGGCCTGCGGCGATTTGGCCACCGTCCCCTACAACGCGATGCTGCGGCAGCTGTCCACCCCGGCCACCTCCGGTCGGATCTCCGGGCTGGGCTATGCGGCCGGCTACACCGGGGACGTGGCGCTGCTGCTGGTGGTCTACCTGGGGTTCATGGTCGGCGACGGCGACACCCGGGGCTGGCTGGGGTTGCCGGTCGACGACGGCGTCAACGTGCGGGCCGCGATGCTGCTGACCGCGGCGTGGATGGCGCTGTTCGCGCTGCCGCTGCTGCGCACCGCGCACCGGCTGCCCGCCCCGGCCGAACCGCCGCGCCCGGTGGCCGGCCTGCTGGACGGCTACCGCCAGCTGTGGTCGGACATCACCGCGGAGTGGCGCCGCGACCGCAACCTGGCCTACTACCTGCTGGCCAGCGCCGTCTTCCGGGACGGCCTGACAGGGGTGTTCACCTTCGGCGCGGTGCTCGGGGTCAGCGTCTACCAGGTGTCGAAGGCCGACGTGCTGATCTTCGGGATGGCGGCCTGCGTGGTGGCCGCGCTCGGGGCGGTGGTGGGCGGATTCCTCGACGGCCGCCTCGGATCCAAGGCGGTGATCGTCGGATCGCTGGCCGCCATCATCGGGGCGGGTCTGGCCCTGATGGCGTTGTCGGGTCCGCTGGCCTTCTGGGTCTGCGGGCTGGCGCTGTCGCTGTTCATCGGCCCGGCGCAGTCCTCGGCGCGGACCCTGCTGCTGCAGATGGTGTCCGACGGCAAGGAGGGGGTGGCCTTCGGCCTGTACACGATGACCGGCCGCGCCGTGTCGTTCCTGGCGCCGTGGCTGTTCTCGGTGTTCGTCGATGCATTTCACGCCGACCGCGCCGGCATGGGCGGGCTGTGCACGGTGCTGGTCCTGGGGCTGGCGGCGATGCTGGCGGTGCGCGTTCCGCCGCATCGTCACCCGCGCCGCAGCCGGTAGCGTTTAGCACCGTGAACCGCCTCCGATGGCTGGCGCTGGCGCTGTGCCTGACCCCCGCCGCGTGCAGCAGCGTCGTCGCCGGCAGCCCGCACGCCGCCGACCGGGGTGGTGCCGCGCCCGGCGGCCCCATCCAACCGGCCCAACTCGACCAATTGCTGACCCCGTCGGATTCGCTGGCGGTGGTCCCGGGCAGCCCGCTGTTCGAGACCAACATGCAGGCGGCGATCTTCATCGCCGCCGACCCGGCGGACTGCCACGGGGTGGTGGGGTTCGGTCGATTCCCGCTGTTCCCGACCGACTACACCGGCCGCGAGGCCCGCACCCAGGTCGACAACTCCGCCGACCAGCACCAACTGCTGGAAGCGTCGGCGACCTACCCCAGCGACTTCGATGCGACGGGATTCCTGACATCGGTGCGCGACACGGTCACCCGATGCCAACACCCGGTCAGCGCGTGGGGCGACGACGAGAAGCGGTGGACGGTGGACCCGACGCCGTTGACCGAAAGCGCACCCGAGATCGCGCACTGGTCAACGAATCTGGCTGGCGAGCAGTGGATCTGCGAATTTTCGGTGATCGCCAAGGCCAACGTGATCGCCGAGCTGGTCACCTGCTCGCCGGATCGCTCCATCGACAATCAGGCGCTGGCCGCGCAGCGGCTCGCGAAAATCGACGAGCTGCTGCACTCCACCGCGTAAAGCCGGTTAGCCGCCGTTGGACAGGCAGACCGTCAGCACCGACCCGGTGCGCTGGGACACCTGCGAGCCATCGACGGTGATCGTGCAGGTGACTTCCTCACCGATGTTGGCCACGGTCACGCTGGCCGGCGTCGAGGAGTCCAGGGTGACTTCCTTGCTCCACGGCAGCGGCACGTTGAACTCGTTTTGCACCACGCCGTCGGCGTCGGTGTAGATGATGCTCATCGCCCGCCCCGACCCGGTGACGCTGTAGACCACGGTCTGGGGTGCGCCCGAGCCGGACGTCGTGGTGGGCGGGGTGCCGCCGGTGCCCGGCTCGGTGGTCGTGGTGGCCGGGGACCGGCCGCTGGTGGTCGGGACCGGGCTGCGGGTGCCGGCCTTGGTGCTGGGCGTGCCGGGAAACGGCGTGACCGTGGCGGACTTGTTGGCCGACCCGTTGGCGATCACCAGCGCGATGACCAGCCCCACCACCAGCAGCACCGCCGCGCCGGCGGCCAGCCACAACCACTTCGGTGATTTCGGCGGCTCCGGCGGCGGGGGCTCACTGCCGGTCGGCTGCGGTTCGGCCTGCCCCCACTGCTGGGCGGCCGGCTCGGTCGGGCCCGGCGGGTAGGCGGATTCGTAGCCGGGGCCATACGTCGGGGTTTGACCCGCGTAGGCCGGATCGGTGTACGACGGATAGCGGTAGGTGGCCGGGTCCGTCGGGTCAGCTCCCTGCCAGCCCGACTGCCCGGGTCGATACGGATCGCTCATGCACACCTCATGGCTTGCAGGGTACCTGCGCGCCGATCCGGTGCTCATCGTCACCGGTCACGTGCAGCGCGGCCAGGGTCATCGCCCGCATCAGCGCCCGCGAACGCGCCGACGGCGTCGGCCGGCCGCCGGCGGGCTTGATGCTGTGCGGCGTCGAGTTCAGCAGGCCGAACGCGGCGTGCGCCATCAGCCGGGCGTCGGACTCGGCCAGCGTGGGATCGCCCTCGCGCAGCACCTCGACCCAGATCTCCACGTATCGGCGTTGGGCGTGCCGCACCTGCCGTTCGGCGGGCGCAGGCAGATACGCGAGGTCACGGTCCTGAATGCGGATGAGATCCGGCTCCCCGAAGACGAAGTCCAGGTGGAAGTCGATCAGCTGGCCCATCGTTGTCGCCGCACCGGATCCCTGCGCCCGGATCCGCTGGGCACCGGTCAACAGCCGGGTACTGATCCCCGCCAGCAACTCCACCAGCAGCGACTCCTTATTGGGGAAGTGGCGGTAGATGGCCGGGCCGCTGACGCCGGCGGCGGCACCGATGTCCTCCAGCCGCACCGCCTGGAACCCGCGCTCGGCGAACAGCCGCTCGGCGGCCGACAACAACTGGCCGCGCCGATCGGATTTCAGCTGGCTTCGGCGACTGGGTACCTCCGCGTCGCTACCGCGGCCGGTGGGGGCGGACGCTGCCATCACGGCTCCTAGACACTTCGGTTAATCGTCACTAACGTAACACGCGTTAGTCCTGGTGACCTTGACCTTCGCGATCCGGTGGAGGACGACGTGGCGGCGGATTCCTACGCCCGCGGGCAGACCCACCCGGCGTTGCTGGAGACGACGATCGGCGCCAACCTGGCGGCCACCGCGGCGCGGTTCCCGCAGCGGGCGGCGCTGGTCGACGTGGCGGCCGGGCGCCGGTGGAGTTACGCCGAGCTGCTCGCCGAGGTGCGCCGGTTGGCCACCGGGCTGGTGCACGCCGGGATCGGACCCGGTGACCGGGTGGGGATCTGGGCGCCGAACCGGTGGGAATGGGTGCTGGTGCAGTACGCGACCGCCGAGATCGGCGCGCTGCTGGTGACGATCAACCCGGCCTACCGGGGTCATGAGCTGGAATACGCGCTGCGCCAGTCCGGTCCGGCGATGGTGATCGCGGCCCCCGGCTTCAAGGGCTCCGACTACGTTGCGATGCTGGCCGAGGTGGCGCCGCGGTGCCCGGAGCTGGGGGAGGTGGTGTTTTTCGACAGCCGCCGCTGGGATGAGCTATCCGGTGCCCAAGCCGACCCGCCGATGTTGGCGCAGATCGCGTCACGGCTGGCTGCGCGCGATCCGATCAACATCCAGTACACCTCGGGCACAACGGGATACCCGAAGGGCGCGACGCTGAGCCACCGCAACATCCTCAACAACGGTTATTTGGTGGGGGAGCTGCTGGGCTACACCGAGGCCGACCGGGTGTGCATCCCGGTGCCGTTCTATCACTGCTTCGGGATGGTGCTGGGCAATCTGGCGGCCACCAGTCACGGTGCGGCCATGGTGATTCCGGGACCGGGTTTCGATCCGGTCGCCACGTTGCGCGCGGTGCACGACGAGCGGTGCACCAGCCTGTACGGGGTGCCGACGATGTTCATCGCCGAGCTGGGCGCGCCGGATTTCGCCGGCTACGACCTGACCAGCTTGCGCACCGGGATCATGGCCGGCTCGCCGTGCCCGGAGACGGTGATGCGCACCGTGATCGAACGCATGCACATGGCCGAGGTGGCCATCTGTTACGGCATGACCGAAACCGCGCCGGTGTCCACCCAAACCCGGGCCGATGACTCGCTGGCGCGGCGGGTGAGCACCGTCGGGCGGGTGTGCCCACACCTGGAGATCAAGGTGATCGACCCGGACACCGGGGCGAGGGTGCCGCGCGGAGCGGTGGGCGAGTTCTGCACCCGCGGCTATTCGGTGATGACCGGCTATTGGAACGAGCCGGACAAGACCGCGCAGGTCATCGACGCCGACGGCTGGATGCACAGCGGGGATCTGGCGACCATGGATGACGACGGCTATGTGCAGATCACCGGCCGGATCAAGGACATGGTGATCCGGGGCGGGGAGAACATCTACCCCCGCGAGATCGAGGAGTTCCTCTACACCCATCCCGACGTGGTGGACGCCCAGGTCATCGGGGTGCCCGACGCGGTGTACGGGGAGGAGCTGATGGCGGTGGTCACACTGCGGGACGGGGCCCCGGAGCTGACGGTCGAGGGGCTGCGCGCGTTCTGCACCGGGCGGCTCGCGCACTTCAAGATCCCGCGCTACCTGCGCGTGGTCGACGAGTTCCCGATGACGGTCACCGGGAAAATCCGCAAAGACCTGATGCGCGCCCAGGCCGTCGAGTACCTGAGCGGCTGACAGCGGGGCGCGGGAATGCTATTGTCACTGTCAGTTAATGATTATTAACTGAAATCGAGAGGCGGGTGGCGATGGACAAGGTCGTGGCCACGGCGGCGGAGGCCGTCGCCGATGTGACCGACGGGTCGTCGCTGGCCGTCGGCGGGTTCGGGCTGTGCGGCGTCCCCGAGGCGCTGATCGCGGCGCTGCTGGAGTTGGGCGTCCGCGATCTGGAGACGGTGTCGAACAACTGCGGTGTCGACGGGATCGGCCTGGGCCTGCTGTTGGAGCACAAACGGATCCGGCGCACGGTCAGCTCCTATGTCGGTGAGAACAAGGAATTCGCCCGGCAGTTTTTGTCCGGTGAGCTCGAGGTGGAGTTGACCCCGCAGGGCACGCTGGCCGAGCGGCTGCGCGCCGGTGGGGTCGGCATCCCGGCGTTCTATACCCCCAGCGGGGTCGGCACGCAGGTCGCCGACGGCGGCTTGCCGTGGCGTTACGATTCCTCCGGTGCGGTGGCGGTGCCCTCGCCCGCCAAGGAGACCCGGGAATTCGACGGGCGCACTTACGTTCTGGAGCACGCGATCCGCACCGACTTCGCCCTGGTGCACGCCTTCCAGGGCGACCGGCACGGCAACCTGGTCTACCGCGAAGCGGCGGCCAACTTCAACCCGGACTGTGCGGCGGCGGGCCGGATCACCATCGCCGAGGTCGAGCACCTCGTCGAGCCCGGCGAGATCGACCCCGCGCAGGTGCACACCCCGGGTATTCACGTGCACCGGGTGGTGCATGTGCCCAACCCGGTGAAGCGAATCGAAAAGGAGACGGTGCGATCATGACGGGTTGGAGCCGTGATGAGCTGGCCGCGCGGGTGGCCGCCGAGCTGCGCGACGGGCAGTACGTCAACCTTGGCATCGGCCTGCCCACGCTGATCCCCAACCACATTCCGGCCGGGGTGACCGTCGTCTTGCATTCGGAGAACGGCATCCTGGGTGTGGGGCCGTATCCGCGCCGCGAAGATTTGGACGCGGACCTGATCAACGCCGGCAAGGAAACGGTGACGACCCGGCCCGGCGCGTCGTTCTTCTCGTCGTCGGCCTCGTTCGGGATCATCCGCGGCGGGCACCTCGACGTCGCGGTGCTGGGCGCCATGCAGGTCTCGGCCGTCGGCGACCTGGCCAACTGGATGATCCCGGGCAAGATGATCAAGGGCATGGGCGGGGCGATGGACCTGGTGCACGGGGCGCGGCGGGTGATCGTGATGATGGAGCACACGAATGACGGCAACCCCAAGATCGTCGAACACTGCAGCCTGCCGCTGACCGGGGCGCGCTGCGTGAACCGCATCATCACCGACCTGGCCGTCATCGACGTCGGCGACCACGGTCTGCACCTGGTGGAGACCGCGCCCGGGGTGTCCGTCGACGAGGTCATCGCCAAAACCGAACCGCCGCTGACGCTTCCGGCCACACCATGACAACGGTGGCAGTCGAGTCGTTCGCCGACGAGCACCGTCGGCTGGTGGCCGAGCTAAACGCCAAGCTCGCGTCCGCGGCCCGCGGCGGCAGCGAGAAGGCCCGGGCGCGTCACGTCGCGCGCGGCAAGTTGTTGCCCCGCGACCGGGTGGACCGGCTGCTGGATGCGGGCAGCCCGTTTCTGGAGCTGGCGCCGCTGGCCGCCGGCGGCATGTACGACGACGAATGCCCCGGTGCCGGCATCATCACCGGCATCGGGCGGGTGTCGGGGCGGGAATGCGTGATCGTCGCCAATGACGCGACGGTCAAGGGCGGCACCTACTACCCGATGACCGTCAAAAAGCACCTGCGCGCCCAGGAGGTGGCGCTGGGCAACCGGCTGCCGTGCCTGTATTTGGTGGACTCCGGCGGCGCGTTTTTGCCCCGCCAAGACGAGGTGTTCCCGGACCGCGAGCACTTCGGGCGGATCTTCTACAACCAGGCCACGATGAGCGCCCGGGGCATCCCGCAGGTGGCCGCGGTGCTCGGCTCGTGCACCGCCGGCGGCGCCTACGTGCCGGCGATGAGCGACGAAGCCGTCATCGTCCGCGAGCAGGGCACGATCTTTTTGGGCGGCCCGCCGCTGGTCAAGGCCGCCACCGGCGAGATCGTCACCGCCGAAGAACTCGGCGGCGGCGAGTTGCACTCCCGGGTCTCCGGGGTCACCGACCACCTGGCCGACGACGACGAGCACGCGCTGCGCATCGTGCGCCGGATCGTGAACACCTTCGGGCCGCGCGAACCCACCCCCTGGGAGGTGACCCGCACGCGAGAACCGCAGCACCCGGCGACCGAGCTGTACGACGTGGTGCCGCCGGACCCGCGGGTGCCCTACGACGTGCACGAGGTGATCACCCGGCTGGTCGACGGCAGCGAATTCGCCGAGTTCAAGGCCGAATACGGCAAGACGCTGGTGACCGGCTTCGCCCGCATCCACGGTCATCCGGTCGGCATCATCGCCAACAACGGGGTGCTGTTCGGCGAATCCGCCGTCAAGGGCGCGCATTTCATCCAGCTGTGCGACAAACGCCGCACCCCGCTGCTGTTCCTGCAGAACATCGCCGGGTTCATGGTGGGCCGCGACTACGAGGCCGGCGGCATCGCCAAACACGGCGCCAAGATGGTCACCGCGGTGGCCTGCGCCCGGGTGCCGAAGCTGACCGTGGTGATCGGCGGCTCCTACGGCGCGGGCAACTACTCGATGTGCGGGCGGGCGTATTCGCCGCGGTTTCTGTGGATGTGGCCCAACGCCCGGATCTCGGTGATGGGCGGTGAGCAGGCCGCGTCGGTGCTGGCCACGGTGCGCGGCGACCAGCTCGACGCGGCCGGCACCCCGTGGACCGCCGAGCAGCAAGAGCAGTTCAAGGCGCCCATCCGCGACCAATATGAAGCCCAAGGCAACCCGTACTATTCGACCGCGCGGCTGTGGGACGACGGCATCATCGACCCGGCCCAGACCAGAACCGTGGTGGGCCTTGCGCTTTCGGTGTGCGCGAACGCGCCGCTGGACCCGGTTTCCTACGGCGTTTTCCGGATGTGAGCGGCATGTTCAATACGGTGTTGGTGGCCAACCGCGGCGAGATCGCGGTGCGGGTGATCGCCACGTTGCGGCGACTGGGCATCAGGTCGGTGGCGGTCTACAGCGACGCCGACGCCGGCGCCCGGCACGTGTGCGAGGCCGACACCGCGGTGCGGCTGGGGCCGGCCCCGGCCCGCGAAAGCTACCTGCACATCGACAAGGTGCTCGACGCCGCCGCGCGAGCCGGCGCGCAGGCCATCCACCCCGGCTACGGGTTCCTCTCGGAGAACGCGGATTTCGCCGCGGCCTGCGAGCGCGCCGGGGTGGTCTTTTTGGGCCCGTCGGCGCGCGCCATCGAGGTGATGGGCGACAAGATCGCCGCCAAGAACGCCGTCGCGGCCTTCGATGTGCCGGTGGTGCCCGGGGTGGCGCGGCCCGGCCTGACCGACGACGACCTGGTCGCCGCGGCCGAGCAGGTGGGTTATCCGGTGCTGGTCAAACCGTCGGCCGGCGGCGGCGGCAAGGGCATGCGGCTGGTCGAGGACCCCGCGCAGCTGCGGCCGGCCCTGGTCGGGGCGCGGCGGGAGGCGGCGTCGTCGTTCGGCGACGACACGCTGTTTGTGGAGCGGTTCGTGCTGCGCCCCAGGCATATCGAGGTGCAGGTGCTCGCCGACGCCCAGGGCAATGTGGTGCACCTGGGGGAGCGCGAATGCAGCCTGCAGCGCCGCCACCAGAAGGTCATCGAAGAGGCGCCGTCGCCGCTGCTGGACCCGGGCACCCGGGCGCGGATCGGCGCGGCGGCCTGCAACACCGCCCGCAGCGTCGACTACCTGGGCGCCGGCACGGTGGAGTTCATCGTCTCCGCTGACCGCCCCGACGAGTTTTTCTTCATGGAGATGAACACCCGGCTGCAGGTCGAGCATCCGGTCACCGAGGCCGTCACCGGCCTGGACCTGGTGGAGTGGCAGCTGCGGGTGGCGGCCGGGGAGAAGCTGCCGTTCACCCAGGACGACATCGAGCTGCGCGGCCACGCCATCGAAGCCCGGGTCTACGCCGAGGACCCGGCGCGCGAATTCCTGCCCACCGGCGGGCGGGTGCTCGACGTCGTCGACCCCGGCGGGCCCGGGGTGCGGGTGGACTCGTCGCTGCAGCCGGGCACCGTGGTGGGCAGCGACTACGACCCGATGCTGGCCAAGGTGATCGCGCACGGCGCCGACCGCGCCGAAGCGCTGGCACGGCTGGATGCGGCGCTGGCCCAGACCGCGGTGCTCGGGGTGCAGACCAACATCGAGTTTCTGCGTTTCCTGCTGGCCGACGCGCGGGTGACCGCCGGGGACCTGGACACCGGATTGCTGGATCAGCGGCTGGCCGACTTCGCGCCGACGCCGGCGCCCGACGACGTGCTGGCCGCCGGCGGCCTGTATCGCCAGTGCGCGCTGGCGCGCCGGGCGGGCGGAAACCTGTGGGCGGCGCCCAGCGGGTGGCGGGTCGGCGACGCCGCACCGGTGCGCACCGCCATGCAGACTCCGCTGCGCACCGAGACGGTCTCGGTGTGGGGGCTGCCGGAGTCGGCGCGGGTACAGGTCGGCGACGGTGAGATCGGCTGCGCCAGCGCGCAACTGCGCGACGGTCAGCTGAGTGTCACGCTGGACGGGGTGCGCCGGTGCTTCGCGGTGGCCGAGGCGGACCGGCACCTGTGGATCGCCGACGAGCGGGGCACCTGGCAGCTGCGGGAGGCCGAGGAGAGCACCGTGGTCCGGTCCGTTGGCCCGCGGCAGGCCGAGATCGTCAGCCCGATGCCCGGCAGCGTGATCGCCGTGCACGTCACCTCGGGCGCCGAGATCCCCGACGGGGCCGCGGTGGTGGTGGTCGAGGCGATGAAGATGGAACACACGCTGACCGCGCCGATCGCCGGCCGGGTCGACGTGCTGGTGTCGGTCGGCGACCAGGTCACGGTGGACCAGGTGTTGGCGCGACTGATCCCGGAGAACGCGGAAGAGGACGAGAAGCCATGACGACGAGCATCACCACGGCCACACTGCCCAACGAATACCAGGAACTACGCGACACGGTGGCCGACTTCGCGCGCACCGTGGTCGCGCCGGTGGCGGCCAAACACGATGAGGAGCACAGCTTCCCGTACCAGGTCATCGCCAAGATGGGGGAGATGGGGCTGTTCGGCCTGCCGTTCCCCGAACAGTACGGCGGCATGGGCGGCGACTACTTCGCGCTGGCGCTGGCGCTGGAGGAACTCGGCAAGGTCGACCAGTCGGTGGCGATCACGCTGGAAGCCGGGGTCAGCCTGGGCGCGATGCCGATCTACCGGTTCGGCACCGAGCGGCAAAAACAGCAGTGGCTGCCGGCGCTGACCGCCGGCACCGCGCTGGCGGCGTTCGGGCTCACCGAACCGGGGGCGGGCTCCGACGCCGGCGGTACCCGCACCACCGCCCGGCTGGACGGCGGGGAGTGGGTGATCAACGGGTCCAAGCAGTTCATCACCAACTCGGGCACCGACATCACCTCCGCGGTCACCGTCACCGCGGTCACCGGAACCCGCGCCGACGGCAAGAAAGAGATCTCCACGATCATCGTCCCGTCCGGCACACCGGGATTCACCGTGGAGCCGACCTACAACAAGGTCGGCTGGAACGCCTCGGACACCCACCCGTTGACGTTCGCCGACGCCCGGGTGCCCGAGGAGAACCTGCTGGGCGCCCGCGGCACCGGGTATGCGAACTTCCTGTCCATCCTCGACGAGGGCCGCATCGCGATCGCGGCGCTGGCCACCGGGGTGGCGCAGGGCTGCGTCGACGAAAGCGTGAAGTACGCCGGCGAACGGGAATCGTTCGGCCAGCCGATCGGGTCGTATCAAGCGATCAGCTTCAAGATCGCCCGGATGGAGGCGCGGGCCCACGTCGCGCGCACCGCCTACTACGATGCGGCGGCCAAGATGCTGGCGGGCCAGCCGTTCAAGAAGGAGGCGGCGATCGCCAAGATGGTGAGCTCGGAGGCGGCGATGGACAACGCCCGCGACGCCACCCAGATTCACGGCGGCTACGGTTTCATGAACGAGTACCCGGTGGCGCGGCACTACCGGGATTCCAAGATCCTTGAGATCGGAGAGGGCACAACGGAGGTGCAACTCATGCTTATCGCGCGATCATTGGGGCTCGCGTGACCGCCCGCGAGCGCCAATCTGACGACGGTTCGTCGGCGCGTCGCGTCGCAGGAATGCCACTCGGCGCGGGAAAAACCGTCGAGCAGCGTGGGCTGTGGTTCGAGGAATACGAGATCGGCACCACCTACGCGCATCGGCCCGGGCGCACGCTGACCGAAGCCGACAACGTGTTGTTCACCACGTTGACGATGAACACCCAGTCGCTGCACCTGGATGCGGCGTGGGCCGGGCAGCAGCCCGGTTTTCGGGGGGAGCGGCTGGTGAATTCGATGCTGACGCTGTCCACGCTGGTGGGACTGTCGGTGGCGCAGCTGACGTTGGGCACCATCGTGGCGAACCTGGGTTTCACCGAGGTGTCCTTCCCCAAACCGGTGTTCCACGGCGACACCCTGTACGCCGAGACCGTGTGCACCGACAAGCGGGAATCCAAAAGCCGCCCCGGGGAGGGCATCGTCACCCTCGAGCACATCGGACGCAACCAGGACGGTGAGGTGGTGGCGCGCGCGGTGCGCACCACCCTGGTGCGCAAGCGGCCCGCCGAGGTCCCGGCATGAGTAGCCTGCGTGCGGCCGGCCCGGCGTGGTTGTTTTGCCCGGCCGACCGTCCGGAGCGGTTCGCCAAGGCCGCCGCGGCCGCCGACGTGGTGATCCTTGACCTCGAAGACGGGGTTGCGGCCGCCGACCGGCCCGCCGCCCGCAAGGCGCTGCTCGACACCCCGCTGGACCCGGCGCGCACCGTGGTGCGGGTCAACCCGGCCGGCACCGAGGATCAGGCCCGCGACCTGGAGGCGCTGGCGCACACCGGCTACACCACGGTGATGCTGGCCAAAACCGAATCTGGCGCCCAGGTCACCGCGCTGGCGCCGCGCGCGGTGATCGCGTTGATCGAGACCCCGCGCGCGGCGGTGTTCGCCACCGAAATCGCCGCCGCCGAGGCCACCGTGGCGTTGATGTGGGGCGCCGAAGACCTGGTGGCCGCGCTGGGCGGCGGGTCCAGCCGGCGCGCCGACGGCGGCTACCGGGATGTGGCCCGCCACGTGCGCTCCACGGCGCTGCTGGCCGCCTCGGCGTTCGGGCGGATGGCGTTGGACGCCGTGCACCTGGACATCGCGGATCTGGCCGGTTTGGAGGCCGAGGCACTTGACGGTGCGGCGGTGGGGTTCGACGCCACCGTGTGCATCCACCCCAGCCAGATCCCGGTGGTGCGCAACGCTTACCGCCCGGCGCCGGACAAGGTCGACTGGGCGCGTCGGGTGCTGGCCGCCGCCCAGCACGAGCGCGGCGTGTTCGCGTTCGAAGGCCAGATGGTGGACTCCCCGGTGCTGCGGCACGCCGAGGCGATCCTGCGCCGTGCGGAGTAGCGCAGGTCTTGGTCCGGCAACGGCGGTAGCGAGTTCAGCCATGTTGTATGTACAGTTGGCGTACAGAGGCGAACTGACATGACAAGCACCGAACGGCTCCATTTCAGGGTTCGCGCCGACACGCAGGCGCGGCTGCGCTCGGCAGCGGAACTAGAGCGCGAAACGCTGACCGAGTTTGTGCTCTCTGCCGCCGAGGAACGAGCGGACGCGGTCCTGTCCCGGCAGACGACTGTCCCGGCCGACTTCTTCGATGCGATGTTCGATGCGCTGTCTGAGCCGCCACGCCCTAATGCGGCGATGCGACGAATCGCCCGCTCGGCGCGGGTCTCCCAGCACGAGTGAGCCGGCCCGGTGTTCGTCTGCTCGAGGTACGACGAACGATTCGCCACTGAGGAGTTCGACTGCGGGAACACGGTGCTCAGTGCGTGGTTGACCCGGCATGCGAGAACCGCACAAGCCAAACGCACCACGCAAGTGTTCGTATGGACGGAGTCTGGCGACCCCGTAGTGCTGGGCTACTTCACGCTGTCAGCGCACGAGATCGTCGCGACCGACCTACTACGGCGGCTGTCCCGGGGTATGCCGGAGCGGATGCCCGCGGTGCTGCTTGGCAAGCTGGCGTTGGACCGGCGATTGCACGGCCAGGGGCTGGGCGGGCAGTTACTGTTCGACGCCTACCTTCGCGTGCTGGCCGCGACGCGCATCGTCGCCGCGCGCTACCTCGTGGTCGACGCCATCGACGATGCGGCCGTTGGCTTCTACGAACACTACGGCTTTAGTCGCGTACCGGCCCAGGCTTCGATGCGCATGGTGCGAAAAATCAGCGACCTCGAAGCTGATGTTGAGTTCGACGCCTAACCGCCGCTCCGCGTGACCGCGGCCTGCGAGCGGTGTTCGACGGCGACCGGCAGTGACCGGTGTCCGCGCAGCACGGGGCTGCCGATCCGGGTCGGCACGCCGGCGCGGGCCAGGTGCGGCAGCCGTCGCGCCAGCGTCTCGATCGCTGCGCGGCTTTCCATGCGAGCCAGCGCATTGCCGAGGCAAAAGTGGATGCCGGAACCAAACGCGATGTGCTCGCCGGGTTTTCGGTCGAGGCGGAACTCGTCCGGGTTGTCCCAACGGCGGGGGTCGCGGTTCGCGGACCCGATCAGGGGCAGCACCCGGGCGCCGGCGGGGATGGTGGTGCCGGCGATCATGATGTCGGCGGTGGCGATGCGGAGCAGGCCTTGCCCGGGCCCGTCAAAGCGCAGCGTCTCTTCCACCGCGGCCGCGGCCAAGGATGGTTCGGCGCTGAGCTGCTGCCATACAGTCGGCCGGTCCAAGAGCGCCAGCATCGCGTTGGAGATCAGGTTGGTGGTCGTCTCGTTGCCGGCGACCAACAGCAGCACACAGAAATTGATCAGTTCGGCCAGGCTCAGCGCCTCGGTGTCGCGATCGCCGGTGACCAGCAAGCTGACCAGGTCGTCGCCCGGGTTGCGGCGGCGGGTGCGCACCGTGCGGGCGAAAAACCATGCGATTGCGACCGCGCTGGCCACCATCTTGGTCTTGCTGCCGTCGGTGAGCAGCCCGTTGACCAGATTGTCCGACCAGCGTTTGAAGTCGTCGTGGCGCTCGGCGGGAATGCCCATCATCTCGGCGATGACGATCGTCGGCAGCGGGGAGGCCAGGTCGGTGACGAGATCGATCGGGGCGCCGTCGGGCTTGGCGGCGATGTCGCCGACCAGGCGGTCGGCGATGTCTTGGATCCGGGGTTCCCAGGCGGCGATTCGTCGCGGGGTGAACGCGCGGCTTACTTTGCGGCGCAACTCGGTGTGCTGCGGCGGATCGCTGGTCAGCAGGGTGCGGATCGGCGCCACGCGGCCGAGGAGTCGGGCGAGCAGGCCGGGGACCTTCATAGTGGGGTTGAACGGGTTGTCGGCGAAGCGCGATGCGTTGCACAGGTCGGAGGAGAACCGCGTCGCGTCGCGGACCGCGACCGCCACGTCGTCGTAGCGGCTGAGGATCCACAGATCCGGATCCGGGCAGTGATACACCGGATGCGCGTCCCGTAGCCGTGCATAGTGCGGGTAGGGGTCCGCAATGACCGTTGGGTCGTTCAAATCGAAGGGGATTGGTGTCATGTCGGTGCTCCGATCGCGGTCATCAGGGTGTGGACCCATTGCCGAACGAAGCGGTCCTCATCGATCCCGAACGGGCGGTCATCGTGCAGATACGCGGCGATCCAATAGTTTTCGATCGCCCCGAGCCAAATGGCGGTAATGGCCTCAAAGTCACGCTCGACTGAACCGTCTTGCGGCGCTTTATCTTCGAGCCACTTAGCCAGGAACTGACGCGACCGGGCGAACAGCCGGTCCCGGGCTTCGGCCATCACCGCCGGGAAGCGGTCGCCCTCTTTGGCCATCACCCGGATCAGGTCACGCCAGTTCGTCATCAGCACCAGTGAGCCGCGCGCCACCAGGGTCAGCTCGGCCGCCAAATTACCCAGCGACAGCATCGGCGCGAGGGTGAAGCTGATGTCGGCGGTCTGGATGGCGCGCTCGACGGCGGCGGCCAACACCTGTTCCTTTGATCCGAAATGGGTGTACAGCGCTCCCGAGCGCGGTGACAGCCCGGCGGCCTCTTCGATCGATGCGACCGACGTGCCGGCATATCCGTGGTCGGCGAACAGGCGCAGTGCTTCGTTGAGGATGCGGTCCCGCGTACTGTCGGCCATCCGACGCCCGTCCAATCAATCACTTGGATTGTCCAACCATATGCTTGCTGGGCGTGCCTGGCAAGAGCTGCCGCGACACGTCCACAGCCCGGCGCAACGTGCGCACGGTCCCTCGGGATTCGCTGGCATAATTGACAGAAGCGCCCCAAGGAGGCGGGTATGGCCGAGAATCGTCAGACACCGATGGCCATCGACCTCGACCCGGTGGCGCTGATCGACGCGGACGGGCGCCCCACCACCGACGACCGCTACCGCCGGGAGCTGCCCCCCGAGACGCTGTGCTGGCTCTACGAGATGATGGTGGTCACCCGCGAGCTGGACACCGAACTGATCAACCTGCAGCGCCAGGGCGAGCTGGCGCTGTTCGCGTCCAGCCGCGGACAGGAGGCCGCCCAGATCGGTGCCGCGGCCTGCCTGCGGAAAACGGACTGGCTGTTCCCCCAGTACCGGGAGTTGGGCGTGTTTTTGGTGCGCGGCATCCCGGCCGCCCACGTGGCCGCCGCCTGGCGGGGCACCTGGAACGGTGGGCTGGGCTTCACCGACAAGTACTGCGCCCCGATCTCGGTTCCGGTGGGCACCCAGACCTTGCACGCGGTCGGCGCCGCGATGGCCGCGCAACGCCTCGGCGAGGACTCGGTCACGGTGGCCTTCCTCGGCGACGGCGGCACCAGCGAGGGCGACGCGCACGAGGCGCTGAACTTCGCGGCGGTGTTCGGTGCGCCGTGCGTGTTCTACGTGCAAAACAACCAGTGGGCGATCTCGGTGCCGGTCGCCCACCAGACCGCCGCCCCCTCGATCGCGCACAAGGCCATCGGCTATGGCATGCCCGGCATTCGGGTCGACGGCAACGATCCGCTGGCCTGCTACGCGGTGATGGCCGAGGCCGCCGAGCGGGCCCGGGCCGGCGGCGGACCCACCTTGATCGAGGCGGTCACCTACCGGCTCGGCCCGCACACCACCTCCGACGACCCCACCCGGTACCGCCCCCAGGACGAATTCGACCGCTGGACGGCGCTGGACCCGATCCCGCGCTACCGCACCTACTTGCAGGGCCAGGGGCTGTGGACCCAGCGGCTGGAGGACCGCGTTGCGGCCCGGGTGAACCGGCTGCGCACCGAGCTGCGAACGGCGGTGGTGGAGGGACCCGATATCGACGTCGACGAACTGTTCACCACGGTGTTCGCCGAGACCACCCCCGCGCTCGAGGAACAGCGGCGAGCGCTGCGCGCCGAACTGGCGCAGGCGGATTGAGGGAGGTGCGCGCATGACCCAGATCGCCGAACCCCCCACCCGGGCAACGACGGTGCGCGCGCCGACCGAGTCGGTGACCATGGTGGCGGCGCTGAACCGGGCGCTGCACGACGCGATGGCCGGCGACGAAAAGGTGCTGGTCTTCGGCACCGACGTCGCCGCCCAGGGCGGGGTGTTCCGGGTCACCGAGGGGTTGGCCGAAACCTTCGGCGAGCAGCGCTGTTTCGACACCCCACTGGCGGAGTCCGCGCTGATCGGCATCGCGGTCGGAATGGCGCTGCGCGGCCTGGTGCCGGTGCCCGAAATCCAGTTCGACGGATTCACCTATCCGGCGTTCGACCAGCTGGTCAGCCACGTGGCCAAATACCGGACCCGCACCCGCGGCCAGATCGACATGCCGATCACGGTCCGTGTCCCGTCATTCGGGGGAATCGGTGCCGCCGAGCATCATTCGGAGTCCACCGAGTCGTATTGGACGCACACCGCCGGGTTGAAGGTGGTGGTGCCGGCGACCCCGTCGGACGCCTACTGGCTGTTGCAGCATGCCATCGCCTGCCCGGACCCGGTGATGTTTTTGGAGCCCAAGCGCCGCTACTGGGCCCGCGACGTCGTCGACTTCAGCCGGCCGGCGCCGCCGATCGGGCGGGCGGCGGTGCGCCGGGCCGGCGCCGACGTCACCGTGTTGACCTACGGTGCGCTGGTCGGCACCGCCCTGTCGGCGGCCGAACTCGCTGCCGAACAGCACGGGTGGAACCTGGAGGTCGTCGACCTGAGATCGCTGGTGCCGCTGGACTTTGACACCGTCGCCGCGTCGATCCGGCGCACCGGCCGGTGCGTGGTGCTGCATGAAGGCCCCCGCAGCCTGGGCTACGGCGCCGAGCTGGCCGCCCGCATCCAAGAGGAGCTGTTCTACGAGCTGGAGGCACCGGTGTTGCGGGCCTGCGGATTTGACACCCCGTACCCGCCGGCGCGGCTGGAGCGGCTGTGGCTGCCGGGCCCGGATCGGCTGCTGGACTGTGTGCAACGCGCGCTGGAGTTGCCGTGACCCCCGAGACCGACCGGGTCAAACCATTTTTGGTGCCCGACCTGGGTGAGGGCCTCGACGAGGTGACCGTGTCGAGCTGGAACGTCGCCGTCGGCGATGAGGTGCAGCTCAACCAGACGCTGTGCACCGTGGAGACCGCGAAAGCCGCCGTGGAGATCCCCAGCCCGCACGCGGGCCGAATCGTCGAACTCGGCGGCGGCGAAGGCGCGGTGCTGCCGGTCGGCGCCCTGCTGGCCCGCATCGACACCGGACCGCAGCCCGCGGCGCCCAACGGCAAGACCCCGACCCGTCGACCGGTGCTGGTGGGCTACGGCGCCGACGATGCGGTCGACACCAGCCGCCGCACCCGGGCCGGGCGGCCCAAGGCCAAGCCCCCGGTGCGGAAACTGGCCGCCGAATTGGGTGTCGACCTGGCCGATGTGGCGCCCGGCCCGGACGGGGTGATCACCCGCGACGCCGTGCTCGGTGCCGCCCAGGGCGCAGCGCCCGACGCCGGCTACGACATTGTGGCGGTCGGCGCGGTGCAGGCGGCGATGGCCGAGCGGATGACGGCGTCGCGCCGCCAGATCCCGGACGCGCACGCCAGTGTGCAGGTCGACGGCGCCCAACTGCTGGCGCTGCGGGATCGGCTGGGCGCGGCCGCCGGTGACGCCGCGATCACCCCGTTCGTGCTCACGCTGCGGCTACTGGTCATCGCGCTGACCCATCACAAGGTCCTCAACTCCAGCTGGGTGGAGACCGCCGATGGCCCCCGGGTGCACCGCCATCACGGGGTGCACCTGGGTGTCGCGGTGGCCGCACCCCGCGGGCTGCTGGTGCCGGTGGTCCCCGACGCGCACACCAAGACCACCCGCGAACTCGCCGCGTGCGTGGACCGGCTGATCCGCGACGCCCACGCCGGCACCCTGACCCCCGCCGACCTGCGCGGCTCGACGTTCACCGTGTCCAATTTCGGTGCCCTCGGGATGGACGAGGGGGTGCCGGTGATCAACCCCCCAGAGGCCGCCATCGTGGGGATCGGCTCGCTCAAACCGCGGCCGGTGGTCGTCGACGACGCGGTCGTCATCCGCCCCCAGATGACGCTGACCTGCGCGTTTGATCACCGGATCGCCGACGGCGCGCAGGTGGCCGGCTTCCTGAGCGAGCTGCGGGGGCTCATCGAATCGCCCGAGATCGCGCTGCTGGACCTGTAGCGCGGGGTTATTGCGTCGAGCTAGCGCGGGGTTTCGCGTCGAGATCGACACCACCGCGGTGTTTACTCGGACTTTTCCGCGCTGGCGTCGATCTCGGCGACGGGGCCGGGAGGGGGTCGGTTACTTGCGCCGCGCGGCGGCCAGCCGGGCGGCGAACTCCGGGGATTGCGCCGAGGTGGCCTGCGGGCCGAGTTCGGTGCGCATCGCCGCCTCGTGCTGGTCGGTGTCCAGCGCGCCCGGGCTGGCGGTGGCGCGCATGGTGGCCTTGGTGGCCAGCACCACCTCGCGCGGCGCCGCCGCCGGGCCGGCGGCCAGCTCCAGGGCGGCGGCGACCGGGTCGTCGGCGGCGGCCAGGGCCAGCCCGTGCCGGACCGCGGCCTCGGCGTCAAACCGCAGACCGAACAACAGCGCGGCCCGGGCGGCCTGCGGTCCGACCGCCCGCTGCAGCATCCAGGTGGCGCCGCCGCCGGGGTGCAGCCCCAACTTCTGGAACCGGGCGTCGAACAGCGCGGCCGGCCCGGCGATGCGCACGTCGGCGGCCAGCGCCAGGTTCAGCCCGGCGCCCACGGCGGCGCCGTTGACCGCCGCGATCGTCGGCAGCGAGCAGGCGCCCACCGCCATGAAACCGTCGTAGAGCTCCAGCAGCCCCTGCTCGGCGGCCACCCCCAGCGCGCTCAGGTCCGCGCCAGCGCAAAACGCCTTGCCCGCCCCGGTGACCACGACGGCGTGCACCGCCGGGTCGGCCTCGGCCCGCTGCACGGCGGCACGCAGCTGCGCCGACATCGCGGCGGTGACCGCGTTGCGCCGCTCCGGGTCGTTGACGGTGATCAGCGCGACGCGATCGGCCGCGTGGTAGCGGACCAGGTCGGCTTGGGTCATCGGGCACCTCCGGCGGGAGTCGGCGAATGAGCGCGAACAACGCTACGGGACGAGTGCTACACAGTCTCGGTGGGCGCCCCCGGCAGGACTCGAACCTGCGACCCCAAGATTAGAAATCATGTGCTCTATCCAGCTGAGCTACGGGGGCAATGCGCTGGTCAGTCTATCCAACGGGGAACCGGGCAGCCGGGTGCTGCCGCACCCGTCGGAAATCTTGCTGCCGGTTTTGGAGAACAGCGTGACGCGGCGGCGGGATGGGTGGAGGCGCGCCGCCCCGAACCGGCTGCGCCGCACCGTCTCACGCCGCGGTCAACGGGTCGCCGGCGCCGGCGAAAATTTCAAATCGACAGATTGGCATGTGATTTCGTTCGCGATCGGCGGCGGCGTGCACCGATCCGTACAATCGGCTCTCGCTGCCGCGTTCACCGGGTTAGCGTTGGGTTGATATGTAGAACCGGGCGAAGGGGTTGGGAGGCGGCCGTGGCTGATTTCGTCGATACCGCCGGATTACCGGTCGAGCTGGGGGCGGTCGACTATCTGCTGCACCGCGGCGAAGCCAACCCACGGACCCGGTCGGGGATCATGGGGGTGGAGCTGCTGGACGCCACCCCCGACTGGGACCGATTCCGGGCCCGCTTCGAAAACGTGTCCCGGCGGGTGCTGCGGCTGCGGCAGAAGGTGGTCGTCCCGACCCTGCCGACGGCGGCGCCGCGCTGGGTGGTCGATCCCGACTTCAACCTGGACTTCCATGTGCGGCGGGTGCGGGCCCCGGAACCCGGCACCCTGCGCGAGGTGCTCGATCTCGCCGAAGTGATCCTGCAATCGCCGTTGGACATCTCCCGGCCGCTGTGGACGGTGACGCTGGTCGAAGGCCTGGCCGACGGGCGGGCCGCGACCATGCTGCACATCAGCCACGCCGTCACCGACGGGGTGGGCGGCGCCGAAATGTTCGGCCAGATCTACGATCTGGAGCGCAACCCGCCCGAGCGGCCGACGCCGCCGCAGCCGGTGCCGCAGGATCTATCCCCCAACGACCTGATGCGCGAAGGCATTAACCAGCTGCCCGGCGCCGTGGTGGGCGGTGCCCGCGACGTGCTGGTCGGCGCGCTGTCGGTGGTGGGCCGGACGGTGCGCAACCCGGGTTCGGCGGTGGCCGGCGTGCTCGGGTACGCCCGCTCGGGCGCGCGGGTGATCAGCCAAGCCGCCGAGCCGTCGCCGCTGCTGCGGCGCCGCAGCCTGGCGACCCGCAGCATCGCCCTCGACGTCCCGCTGTCCGACCTGTACCGGGCCGCCAAGGGTGGGGGCGGTTCGGTCAACGACGCCTACCTGGCCGGGCTGTCCGGTGCGCTGGGCCGCTACCACGAGGCCCTGGGCGTGCCGATCGCCACGCTGCCGATGGCGGTGCCGGTCAACCTGCGCGCCGAAGCCGACCCCGCCGGCGGCAACCGCTTCACCGGCGTGAACCTGGCCGCCCCGGTCGGCGTCGCCGACCCGGTGGAGCGGATGAAGCGGATCCGCGCGCAGATGACGCAGCGCCGCGAGGAACCCGCCCTGGACATGATCGGCTCGGTGGCCCCGGTGCTCAGCGTGCTGCCGACATCGGTGCTGGAGATGGTGACCGGCTCGGTCGTCGCCTCCGACGTGCAGGCCAGCAATGTGCCGTTCTATCCGGGTGACACCTACATCGCCGGGACAAAAGTGTTGCGGCACTACGGTCTTGGTCCGTTGCCGGGGGTGGCGATGATGGTGGTGCTGATCTCCCGGGGCGGGTGCTGCACGATCACGGTGCGCTACGACCGGGCCGCGGTCCGCGACGCGTCGCTGTTCACCCGCTGCCTGGTGGAGGGGTTCGACGAGGTGCTGGCCCTGGCCGGTGACCCCGCCCCGCACTGCACGCTGGCGTCGTCGCCGTCGGCGGTGGGCTCATGACCGACACCCAAGCACCCTCGCCGCGCGACTTGCGGCTGCCCGGGTCGGTCGCCGAGATCGCCGCCAGCCCACCGGGGCCGAAGATCGGCGCGTTCTTCGACCTGGACGGCACGTTGGTGGCGGGCTTCACCGCGGTCATCCTCACCCAGGAGCGGTTCCGGCGCCGCGACATGGGCGTGGGCGAGCTGATCACCATGGTGCAGGCCGGCCTCAACCACCAGTTGGGCCGCATCGAATTCGAGCAACTCATCACCACCGCGTCGTCGGCGCTGCGCGGACGCTCGCTGAGTGACCTGGAGGAGATCGGCGAGCGGCTGTTCGTGCAGAAGATCGCGTCGCGGATCTACCCGGAGATGCGGGAGTTGGTCCGCGCGCATCTGGCCCGCGGCCACACGGTGGTGCTCAGCTCCTCGGCGTTGACCATCCAGGTCGAACCGGTGGCCCGCTTTCTCGGCATCACCAACACCTTGACCAACCGGTTCGAGACCGACGAGAACGGGGTGCTCACCGGCGCGGTGGTGAACCCGATCCTATGGGGACCGGGTAAGGCCGCCGCCGTGCAACGGTTCGCCGCCGAACACGATATCGACTTGGCCGACAGCTACTTCTACGCCGACGGCGACGAGGACGTGGCGTTGATGTACCTGGTCGGCAACCCGCGACCGACCAACCCCGAAGGCAAGATGGCCGCGGTCGCGCGCCGACGCGGCTGGCCGATCCTGAAATTTTCCAGCCGCGGCAGCGGCGGGTTGTTCGGGCAGTTGCGGACGGTCGCCGGCCTGGGGTCGCTGGTCCCGGTCGGCGCCGGCGCGGTGGGCTGGGGGCTGCTGACCCGCAGCCGGCGCCGCGGGGTGAACTTCTTCACCGCGAACTTTCCGCAGCTGCTGTTGGGGATCAACGGGGTGCGGCTGCACGTGCTCGGCAAGGAGAACCTGACCGCGCAGCGGCCGGCGGTGTTCATCTTCAACCACCGCAACCAGGTGGACCCGGTCATCGCCGCCGCGCTGGTGCGGGACAACTGGATCAGCGTGGGCAAGAAGGAACTTGAACGCGACCCCATCGCGGGCACCCTGGGCCGGCTGACCGACACCGCGTTCATCGACCGAGACAATCCCACCGCCGCGGTGGAGACGCTGCAGCAAGTCGAGGAGCGCGCCAAGAAGGGCTTGTCGGTGATGATCGCCCCGGAAGGCACCCGGGTGGACACCACCGGGGTGGGGCCGTTCAAGAAGGGGCCGTTTCGGATCGCGATGGCGGCCGGGATCCCGATCGTGCCGATCGTGATCCGCAACGCCGAGGTCGTCGCTGCCCGGGATTCGGTCAGCATCAACCCCGGCACGGTGGATATCGCTGTGTTTCCGCCGATTTCCGTCGACGACTGGACGGTGGACAACCTGGACGACCGGATCGCCGCGGTGCGCCAACTGTATCTGGATACCCTGGCCAGCTGGCCGGACGGCGAGCTGCCCGAGCCGGGGCTGTATCGCAAACCGGTCACCCGGAAGGCCGCCAAGAAGGCCGCGCCGCGCAAGGCGGCCAAAAAGGCGGCCGCCAAAAAAGCCGCGCCCAAAGCGGCCAACCCCAAACCGAGGGGGCGGTCATGACGACAGCGGATCCGGTCAGCTTCACCACCACCGAGGACGCGCTGGTGTTGGCCTCGGTGAGCTCGGCGGTGGAGGCCGACCTGGTGAAGAGCTGGCTGCGGCGGCACCGGGCCGAGCACCCGCAGACCAAGATCGACGTGGTGGAGCTGCCGGCCCGCGACGCCGCCCCGGCGGCACTGGCTCAGCTGGTGGAGCAACTCGAAGCCGACGAGGACCGCTCGGTGGTTCCGGTGCGGGTGTTCTGGATGCCGCGGGCCGGCGCGTCGGCGGCATCCCGGCTGGCGGCGGTGCTGCCGGGCCGGGATCCCTACCACCCCAACGAGCGTCAGCAGCGGCGGATCGTGCACACCGAGCCCTCCCGGGTCCGGGTGGTGGCCGGTGAATCGGCGAAGGTGTCCGAGCTGCGCCAACAGTGGCGCGACCAGACGGTGGGGGACAGCCCCCGCGATTTCGCCCACTTCGTCACCCGGCGGGCACTGTTGGCGATGGAACGCGCCGAGTACCGGATCCTCGGGCCGCAATACAAGTCGCCGCGGCTGGTCAAGCCGGAGATCTTGGCGTCCAGCCGATTCCGCGCCGGCCTGGAGAAGATCCCGGGCGCCACCCTGGACGAAGCCGGCAAGATGCTCGACGAACTGGCCACCGGCTGGAGTCGGGTGTCGATCGACCTGGTGTCGGTGCTGGGCCGGCTGCTCAGCCGCGGCTTCGACCCCGACCTCGACTACGACGAATATCAGATCGCGGCGATGCGCGCCGCGCTGGAAGCCCACCCCGCGGTGCTGCTGTTCAGCCACCGGTCCTACATCGACGGCGCGGTGGTGCCGGTGGCGATGCAGGAGAACCGGCTGCCGCCGGTGCACGTGTTCGCCGGGATCAACCTGGCGTTCGGGGTGATGGGCCCGCTGATGCGGCGCTCCGGGGTCATCTTCATCCGGCGCAGCATCGACACCGCGCTGTACAAATACGTGCTCAAGGAGTACGTCGGCTACGTCGTCGAGAAACGGTTCAACCTGAGCTGGTCCATCGAGGGCACCCGGTCGCGGACCGGGAAAATGTTGCCGCCCAAGCTGGGCCTGATGAGCTATGTCGCCAACGCCTACCTGGACGGGCGCGCCGACGACATTCTGCTGCAACCGGTGTCGATCAGCTTCGACCAGCTGCACGAGATCGCCGAGTACGCCGCCTACGCGCGCGGCGGGGAGAAGACCCCGGAGAGCTTCGGCTGGCTGTACAACTTCATCAAGGCCCAGGGCGAACGCAACTACGGCAAGATCTACGTCCGCTTCCCCGAAGCGGTGTCCATGCGCCAGCACCTGGGTGACCCCGGCGGGGAGGTCGCCACCGACGACGCCGCCCGGCGGCTGGCGCTGCAGAAGATGGCGTTCGAGGTGGCCTGGCGGATCCTGCGGGCCACCCCGATCACCGCCACCGGGCTGGTGTCGGCGCTGCTGCTGACCACCCGCGGGCTGGCGCTGACCCTCGACCAGCTGCACCACACCCTGCAGGATTCGCTGGACTACCTGGACCGCAAGCAAACCCCGGTGTCCACCAGTGCGCTGCGGCTGCGCACCCCCGAGGGGGTGCGCGCGGCCGTCGACGCGCTGTCCAACGGCCATCCCATCACCCGGGTGGACGGCGGCCGAGAACCGGTGTGGCGCATCGCCCCCGAAAACGAGCACGCCGCGGCGTTCTACCGCAATTCGGTGATCCACGCCTTCTTGGAAACCTCCATCGTCGAGCTGGCGCTGGCGCACGTCCGGCGGGTCGACGCCGACCGGCTGCAGGCGTTCTGGGACCAGGCGATGCGGCTGCGTGACCTGCTGAAGTTCGATTTCTACTTCGCCGACTCGGCGGCGTTTCGGGACAACATCGCCGAAGAGATGGCCTGGCACGGCGACTGGGAAACCCGGGTCGCCGCCGGCGGCGACGAGATCGACGCCATGCTGTACGCCAAGCGGCCGCTGATGGCGGGCTCGATGCTGCGGGTGTTCTTCGAGGCCTACGAGATCGTCGCCGACGTGCTGCGCAGCGCCCCGGCCGAGATCGGCGACCACGACCTGACCCAGGTCGCGCTCGGGGTCGGCCGCCAGTACGTCGCGCAGGGCCGGGTGCGCAGCAGCGAGTCGGTGTCCACCCTGCTGTTCGCGACCGCACGACAGGTGGCCGCCGACCAGGAGCTGCTGCAGCCCGCCGACGATCTGGCCGACCTGATGCAGCGACGGGCGGCGTTTCGGCGCGAGCTGCGGGACATCCTGCGCGAAATCAACCACGTCGACAAGATCGGCCGGGCGCAGTTCGTCGCCCGCGAAGCCGAGCGGCGCCAGCGCGGCTCCTGAACCGCGCGGCCCGGCTCCGGCGCCGCGCGTCTAGGCCCATACGCTGGGGGGATGACCCGCGGCGGCGACGATGCAGCGCGCGGCGATGAGGAGGAACGGCGCCCCATGACTTCCGGCAAACACGCGACGGTATGGCCGATGCTGGTCGGCGTCGCGGTGCTGGCCGGGTGTGTGGCGGCCGGGCTGGCCGCGTTGTCGCTGGCCGATGCGCTGACCGCCACCGGCCTGCCCGACCCGGGGCCGGCCACCACGCTGGGGCTGCCGTTTATCCGGGCGGCCGGCGAGGTCGCGGCGGTGCTGGCGGTCGGATCGTTTTTGTTCGCCGCGTTTCTGGTGCCGCCGCAGGACAACGGGGTGCTCGATGTCGCCGGCTACCGGGCGCTGCGGCTGGGCAGCGTCGCCTCCGGGGTGTGGGCGGTGTGCGCGGCGCTGCTGGTGCCGCTGACCATCTCCGACGTATCCGGCCAGCCGCTGGTCAACCACCTCAACCCGGTGACGGTGTGGTCGCTGGCCAGCCTGATCGACATCGCCACCGCGTGGCGGTGGACCGCCCTGCTGGCCGCGGCGGTGATGCTGGCCAGCCTGGCGGTGCTGCGCTGGGCGTGGACCCCGGCGCTGCTGGCCGCCGCGCTGGGCACCCTGGTCCCGCTGGGTTTGACCGGTCACTCGTCGGCCGGCGGCGCGCACGACCTGGCCACCAACAGCTTGCTGATCCACCTGTTCACCGCGGGTCTGTGGGCCGGCGGGCTGCTGGCGCTGCTGGTGCACGCGGTGCGCGGCGGGCGGCACGCCGATCTGGCCGCGCGGCGGTTCTCCCTGCTGGCGCTGTGGTGTTTCGTGGCGATGGGATACAGCGGCGTCATCAACGCCCTGGTCCGGGTGCTGCCGTCGGACATCCTGACCACCGCCTACGGCCGGCTGGTGCTGGGCAAGATCGTCGCGTTGGCCGTGCTGGGGGTGCTGGGCTGGCGGCAGCGGCGCCGCGGCGTGGCGGCGCTGCAAGCCGATCCGGATGCCCGCGGCGCGCTGATCCGGTTGGCGCTGACCGAGGCCGCGGTGTTCGGCGTCACCTTCGGGGTGGCCGTCGCGCTGGGCCGCACCCCGCCGCCGCCCCCGCCGATCCTGCGCCCGTCGATCCCGGAGGTGAAGATCGGCTACGACTTCGCCGGCCCGCCGACGGTGGCGCGGATCCTGTTCGACTGGCGGTTCGACCTGGTCTTCGGCACCGCCGCGCTGGTGTTCGCCGCGGTGTACGCCGCCGGGGTGTGGCGGCTGCGCCGCCGCGGCGATCACTGGCCGCCGGGACGCACGGTGGCCTGGCTGCTGGGCTGCGCGAGCCTGCTGTTCGCCACCTCCTCGGGGCTGGGCCGGTACATGCCGGCCATGTTCAGCATCCACATGAGCGCCCACATGCTGCTGTCGATGCTGGTGCCGATCCTGCTGGTGCTCGGCGCCCCGGTCACCCTGGCGCTGCGGGCGCTGCCGGCGGCCGGGCGCGGGCAGCCCCCGGGGATGCGGGAGTGGCTGCTGGCCGCGCTGCACAGCCGGGTCTCGAAGTTCTTCACCAACCCGGTGATCGCCACGGTGCTGTTCGTCGCCGGGTTCTACGGCCTGTATTTCAGCGGGCTGTTCGACGCGGCCGCCGGCAGCCACGTCGGGCACCTCGCGATGAACGTGCACTTCTTGCTCAGCGGCTACCTGTTCTACTGGGTGGTGATCGGGGTGGACCCCACCCCGCGGCCCATCCCGCCGGTGGCCAAGGTGGGGGTGGTGTTCGCGTCGCTGCCGCTGCACGCCTTCTTCGGGGTGGTGCTGATGGGCACGAAAAGCGTGCTCGCCGAGAACTTTTACCGCTCACTGCAGCTGAGCTGGCACACCGACCTGATGGGGGATCAGCGGCTCGGTGGCGGAATCGCGTGGGCGGCCGGCGAAATCCCGCTGGTGATCGTGATGGTGGCGCTGCTGGTGCAGTGGCGGCGCAGCGATCAACGCACCGCCACCCGGCTGGACCGCGCCGCCGACCGCGACGACGACGCCGAGCTGGCCGCCTACAACGCGATGCTGGCCGAACTGGCCCGCCGCGACGCCACCGGGCCGCGCTAGCCGCTCGGAGCGAGCAGCGCGCGCACCGCCGCGCGCACCCGGTCGGCGACCGCCGGGGCGGACGAGGCGTCGAGCTTCCCGTCCAGGTGCAGGAACGCCAAGCCGTGCACCAGGCCCCACGCCGCGGTCGCCATCGGTTCCGGATTGGCGGCCGGGAACACCCGCTGCACGGTGGCTTTGAGGTAGCCGTGGATCGTCTCCACCGCCGCCGCCCGCTCGGTGCTGGCCGGATCACACCGCTCGGTGAACATCACCCGGAACAGGCCCGGGCGCCGCAGCGCGAACTCGACGTAGGCGACCGCGACGGCCGCGAGGTCGTCTGCGGTGCTCGGCTGCGGGTGCGCCGCAACCAGATCGGTGGCCAACTCCCGATAGCCCACCGCGGCGACGGCCGACAGCAGGGCGGTGCGGTCGGCGAAATGGCGGTAGGGTGCGGCGGTGGACACGCCGGCGCGCCGGGCGGCGGCACGCACCGACAATTCGGTCGCCCCGCCCTCTTCGAGCAACTCCACCGCGGCCCGCACCAGCGCACCGGGCAGGTCGCCGTGGTGATACGGCGCGGTCGACGTGGACATCGTGGGACAGCCTTGTGTTGACGCTGCTTACATGGACCCCTAATGTTAGCAGCAGCTACGAGTGAGCGGCGCTAACATCTCGAACGGCAAGGAGACCATCCATGACCTCAGCCCGAACGATCGTGATCACCGGTGCCAGTGACGGCATCGGCGCCGTGGCCGCACGCGCCCTGGCCGGACCGGAGGTCGACCTCGTTGTCGTCGGCCGCTCAGCTCAGAAACTCGCCCCGGTTGCCGCCGACACCGGGGCCACCGCGCTGACCGCGGACTTCGCACGCCTCGACGAGGTTCGTGCGCTGGCCCAACAGATCCGCGAGCGGGTCGGCACGATCGACACCTTGATGAACAACGCGGGCGGCACGTTCGCGCCGCGGCTGCGGACCGTCGACGGTCACGAACCCAATTTCCAGATCAACCACCTGGCGCCGTTTTTGCTCACCAACCTGCTGCGGGACCGGCTGGTCGCCGCCGACCGCGCCTTGGTGCTGAACACCTCCAGCATCGGCAACCTGTTTGGGCGTATCGACCTGGACGATCTGGACTATCGGCGGCGGCACCCGTTCGAGATGCGCGCCTACGGGTCCAGCAAGCTGATGAACATTCTGTTCACCCGCGGCATCGCCCAACGGTGGGCTGACGACGGGATCGTCTCGGCCGCGGTGCATCCCGGTCCGGTCGCGACGAGCTTCGGTCGGGACTCCCGCTTCGTCGGCCTGCTGTACCGCACCCCGTTGCGCCACCTGGCAGCGATCACCCCGGAACAGGGGGCCGCGCCGCTGATCGAACTGGCCCGGCGCGGCGCCGACCCCGCGATCAACGGCGTCTACTTCTCCCGGCACCGCGCCCATGGCCCGGAGAACCGGCAAGCCCACGATCCCCGGCTCATCGACGGGTTATGGGCGGTCTCCGCCGATCTGGTCGGCCTGGACTGAGCCGAACGGCACGGCGGGTCGGGCGCTGCGAGCTTGCAGCCAGGTCTGGTAGCGGCGCAGGGCGCGGCGTCGCAGCAGGGCTTCCTGGGCGTAGGCGGCCAGCGGCGGAACCCCGGGGCGGGTGCGTCGGCCCCTGCCCAGGCGGCGCAGCTGATAGCGGACGCGGGCCATGCCGACCGCCGACGCGGCGGCCTTGTCCTTGATCGCGACCGGCGCGAGCGTGACCGCGGCGTCGGCTCCGTCGCGCCATTTGTTCGGCAGATCGGGATCGACGGCCAGCGCGGTGCCCATGCCGACCAGGTCGATGCCGCCGGCCAGGACGTCTTCGGCGACCGGTCGGCGCACGATGCCGCCGGTCAGCATCAGCGGCAGCGGACTGGACGCGGCCAGTTCCTCGGCCAGGGTGAGGAAGTACGCCTCGCGGGCCCGGGTCCGTCCGTCGACGGGGGAGTGGCCGGTCATAGCGGGGCTTTCGTAGCTGCCGCCGGAGAGCTCGACCAGGTCGACCCCGAGCGGCGCCAGCAGCCCGATCACCCGCCGGGCGTCGTCGGCGTCGAAGCCCCCGCGCTGGAAGTCGGCCGAGTTGAGCTTGACGGCCACGGTGAACCCCGGCGCCACCGCGGCCCTAACGGCGCCGACGATGTCAAGCAGCAGGCGTGCCCGGTTCTCGAGGGTGCCGCCCCACCGGTCGGTGCGCCGGTTGGACAGCGGGGACAGGAACTGCGACAGCAAATAGCCGTGCGCGGCGTGGATTTCCACGCCGTCGAACCCGGCCAGCTCGGCGCGCCGCGCGGTCTCGGCGAAGCGCGCCACGGTCGCCGCGATCTGCTCGGCGGTCATCTCGACCGGCTGCGCCAGCCGCTTGCTGTTGCGACCGATGTCGACGCGGATCGCCGAGGGGCCCCACGCGACGCCGGGCATGTTCGCCATCACCTGCCGGCCCGGGTGGTTGATCTGCATCCACACCCGCGCGCCGCCGCTGTGCGCGGCGGCCGCCCATTGCCGGAACGGCTCCAGCGGCGAGTGCGCGTCGAGCACGACGCCCGCCGGCCCGGTCAGGGCCTCGGCGTGCACCATCACGTTGCCGGTGATGATCAGCCCGGCCCCGCCCGCGCTCCATCGCCGATACAGCCGAAACAGCGGCTCATCGGGGAGTTGCCCGGCACCGGCCATGTTCTCCTCCATCGCGGCCTTGGCCAGCCGGTTTCCGATGACCGCCCCGTTCGGCAGGGTCAACGGGCTGAAGACTGTGACGGGCATCGGGACCTCCGGGGGGAAATGTTAGCAGTGCTCACGCCAGCGTAGAAGGTCAAGTAAGCAGCGTCAACATGGTCCCTGAAACCGCGATGTCGCCACCGATGTCGAGACGACAGCGAAGCTGGACACAACAACTGCCGCCAATTGGGAATAGTCCGCGCTACCGGGTAGCTCTGTTTGGAGTGGCTCAGAAACCCGATCCCGAGACGCTAAGGGCGCTGAACGGCGATATCGTCGACGAGTTTCGCGCCAACGCCGGCAAGGTCGGGGGGCGATTCGCAGGCAATGAGCTGTTGCTACTTACTACGACGGGCGCGAAATCCGGCGAGCCGCGCGTCGCGCCGCTGGTGGTGTTTCGCATCGACGGCAAGCTGCTGATCGTCGCCGGTTTCGGCGGGGCCGAGGTCAATCCGGCGTGGGTGCACAACCTGCGAGCCACCCCGCGGGCGCACGTTGAGGTCGCCACCGGCTCGTTCGATGTCGTCGCGCGCGAGCTCAGCCCGTCCGAACGCCAGGCGGTCATTCCCAAGATCAACGCCACCGTGCCTGCGTTCGCCTACGCGAATTACCAGTCAAAAACCACGCGCACCATCCCGATCTTCGAGCTGGTAGAGGACCCCAGCCAGCGCTAGACGGACTGCCCGGCTTCGACGATCTCGCGGGCTTCCTCCTCGGTGGCCACCGACGGCCCCGAACCGGGCAGCCGCTTGCCGGCCACCTCGGGGGTGAACCACACCGTGACCGCACCAACCAGGCCGGCGGCCATCAGGATGTAGGCCGGCACCATCACGTTGCCGGTGCCCGACACCAGCGCCTCGGCGATCAGCGGGGTGGTCCCGCCGAACGCCGACACCGAGATGTTGAACCCGATGGCCACCGCGAAGTTGCGCACGTTGGTGGGGAACAGCGCCGGCAGCGTGGACGGCGTCGTGCAGTTGAAGCACAGCAGCGTCGCCCCGATCAGCAGCACCCCGGCGAACTTCGCCGAGTGGCCGGCGCCGTGGCGGATCAGCAGGAACGCTGGCACCGAGCCGGCGACGAGCAGCGCACAACCGGTCCACAGGATCGGTTTGCGGCCGATGTGGTCGGACAACTTCGCCAGCCACACCACCGTCACCAACATCAGGGCCAGCACCACCACGATCATCAGCAAGCCGGTGCTGCCGCTGATGCGACCGACTTGTTTGAAGTACGTCGGCAGATACCCGGTGAGCATGTAGTTGGTGACGTTTTCGGCCAGCACCAAGCCCATGGTGATCAGCAGGGCCGTGCGCTGCCGCACAATCGTCTGCTCGAACTGCCGCCAGCCGCCGTGACTGGGCTCCTGCTCGCTCTCGCTCATTTGCTCGTAGGCCGGCGATTCCTCGATCCGCAGCCGCATATACAGCGCGATCAAGGCCAGCGGGACCCCCAGCAGGTACGGGATCCGCCAACCCCAGCTGAGCATGTCGGCGATGGGCACCTGGGTCTGCAGCCCGGTCACCACCGCCGCACCCACCACATAGCCGCTGAGCGTGCCCAGCGGCAAAAACCCGGCCATGGCGCCGCGGCTGCGGTCGGGGGCGTGTTCGCTGACGTAGGTCATCGCGCCGACGTACTCCCCGCCGGTGGAGAAGCCCTGCAGGACGCGGGTGACGATGAGCAGAACCGGCGCCCAGAGGCCGATGCTCTCGTAGCCGGGCAGCAACCCGGTCACCGTGGTGCCGATCGCCATCAGGGTGACCGTCATGACCAACACCTTTTTGCGGCCGATGCGGTCGCCGAGCGAACCGAAGACGATTCCGCCGAACGGCCGCACCGCGAACGCCGCCGCCAGCGTGCCGAAGGTGGCGATCAAGCCGACGGCGCTGGAACTGTCCGACGGGTAGAAGACCTGGGCGATCGTGGTGGCCAAAAAGCCGTAGATGCCGAAGTCGTACCACTCCATGAAGTTGCCGATCGCGGTGCCCGCGATCGAGCGACGCATGGCCGCCGGATCAGAAACCCGGATCTCGTCGCGGGTCCACATCCGTCGGTGAGTGGGGTCATCGCTGTCCCGTCGGCTTGTGGTAGCCACCGCTCGACGGTACCAATTGCCCACAGCCGTCCTCGGCACGTCATTTTTGCGGTGCTGACGCTGCGGCGAACCGCTGGCCCCAATTCCTCGACGTGGCAGCCGAATACCGCATCGAGCACATCGGCCTCCGCGCGGTGTGGCGGCGCCCTCTACGATGTCGGGATGCGCAGGCTTATGGCCGTCCCCGCTGTGGTGGGCGTCGTCGTCGCCGTCATCGCCGGTTGCTCCTCGACCTCCTCGCCGCCGCCGTCATCGTCGTCGCGGTCCTCGTCCACGTCGTCCGCGGCGCCGTCGTCCGCATCCTCGCCGTCGGCGACGACCTCGTCGTCATCCTCCCCGTCGTCGTCGTCGAAGCAGGCCGACGACCCACTGCCGGACCCGGCGGCCTTGCTCAAGGAGGCCAGCAAGAGCACCAAAGACCTCAAGAGCGCACACCTGGCGCTGTCGGTGACCGGCACGATCGCGGAGATGCCAGTCAAAACGCTCAATGGCGACCTGACCACCCAGCCCAGCGCCGCGGCCCAGGGCGACGCCAAGATCACCATCATGGGCGCCGACGTCGGCATCAAATTCGTCGAGTTCGACCGCCGCATGTACGCGTCGCTGCCCGGGGGTCCGTGGCGTGATTACGGGCCCACCTCCACGGTCTACGACGTGGCCGCGATCCTGAACCCGGACACCGGGTTGGCCAACCTGCTCTCCGATTTCATCGACCCCAAGGCCGAGGCCCGCGAAACCGTCGACGGCCAGGAGACCATTCGGGTCAGCGGCAAGGTCACGGCCGACGCGGTGAACAAGATCGTGCCGCTGGACGCCAGCAAAAAGATGTCGACGACGGTGTGGATCCAGGAGAGCGGTGACCATCAGCTGGTCAAGGTCAAGCTGGAGCCCAGCAAGGACAAGGCGATCGAGATGGTGCTGTCCAACTGGAACGCGCCGGTCAGCGTCGACAAACCGCCCACCGGACCGTGACCCGCTGACCCGCGTCAACGTCGCCGTGCCGCAATGTTGCCGACGCGGGGGTCGGCAACGCTGACGTCTCGGCCGAACGGGGCGATCTGGTCGTTCCAGCTGCGGAATTCGGTGTCCCACCCGAGATCGTTGAGCCATTGTTCGACGTCGAAGTCGGCTCCGACCACCGGTGACCCGGGGTGGGTTTGCATGTCGGTGCCGACCAGCGTCCGCAGGTCCCGATACCGGGTGTCGTCGGGGTCGCTGATGAACCGGCCCGCGCCGAACAGGCTGCCCCGGGCGGACAGTTGGGTCAGGGTCCGCACGACGTGCTGGTTCCACTCCTGGGTCAGGAAACCGAGCGTGCCTTCGTCGACCCAGTAGGTCGGTTCGTCGTCGCAGAACCCACTGGCGTGCAGCGGGGTGACCCAGTCATCGCGCAGGTCGGCGGCCACCACGTGCCGTTGGCAGCTCGGCTCCGCTGTGCCCCGGTTCAGGACCGCTTCCTTGAACGCGAACAGTTCGGGTAGGTCGATCTCAAACACCGCGACATGCGGCGGCAACCCCATCCGAAACGCCCGGGTGTCCAGCCCCGCCCCGAGCAGCACGATCTGAGCGATGCCGGCCTCAAGTGCGTCGCGCACGCGGTCATCGACCAACCGCACTCCGAGGGTGCGGCCGTCGAAAAACCGGTCCGCCAGCGCGTCCAGGTGCGCCCACCGCTCTGCGGTAAAGCCGGTGCGCGCCGCGTCGACGAATGCCTGGGCGAGCGGGTCGGCATAGAGCCGGTCATCGCGGTTCGTTTCGCGGGCGCGGATGACGGCGACACCGATCGCGGTGATGGCAACCCCGTCGATGGGCACGTTCGGGATGTCTTCGGGCATCCTGGCTCCTTATTTAGCTTGTCGACCGGCTAGGTATCTTCGATGTCAAGTTAGGCTTTTACTAGCCGGTCGTCAAGCAAGATGGGGAACGTGATGGAGGAACGTCGTGCCGAGGATCGGCGCCGCACCGACACCAGGGAACGGATTCGCTCGGTGGCGATGGAACTGTTCACCGAGCGCGGCTATGCAACCACCTCCCTGCGGGACATCGCCGAGCAGCTGGGTGTCACCAAGGCGGCGCTGTACTACCACTTCCGCACCAAGGAAGACATCGTCGCGAGCCTGTCGGAAGACCTGCGGCGTGGCATCGACGACATCGTCGGCTGGGCAGAATCAACACCGCCGGGTCGAGACCGCGCCCAACAGATCGTCACCCGGTACGGCACGCTGCTGCACGGACTGGGCAAGGACATGGTCCGGTTTTGGGCCGAGAACCAACCGGCGTTCCGTGATTTGGGGATCGGCACCAGCTTGCGCTACCAGTTCCGCGTGCTCGCCGACTTGATGGCCGCGCCCGATCGAACACCGCTGAGCGTCTTCCACGCCCGCCAGGCACTTTTGGCGATCAGCTGGAGTCTGTCGATGATGGGCGACCTCGATCTCGACGACCACGCCAGCAACACCGCCGCCACCCGCATCGCCCTCGACATTGTCGACCGGATGTAATCACCGCTCGGGTTATCCCCAGTCGACATTTCTTCCACAGCGGCGGCCGGTTCGGGCGGCCGCCCCGACCGCGGTGTCGGGAGTTCGGGGCTCAATGAGGGCAGCACCGGCGGGACCGCCCGCCGCACCCAGGAAGGAATTGAGCCATGTTCGAAACTCCGATTGCCGTGGTCGGCAACATTGTCAACGACCCCATTCGCCGTGGGGTGGGGGATCAGGAAGTGATGAAGTTCCGGGTCGCCAGCAATTCGCGGCGCCGCGGCGCCGACGGGACCTGGGAGCCGGGCAACTCGCTGTTCGTCACCGTCAACTGCTGGGGCCGCCTGGTTACCGGGGTGGGCGCGTCGCTGCGCAAGGGCTCGCCGGTGGTGGTGGTCGGCCACGTCTACACCAGCGAATACGAGGACCGCGAGGGCATCCGCCGCTCCACGATGGAACTGCGGGCCAGCTGCGTGGGCCCCGACCTGTCGCGCTGCATCGCCCGGGTGCAGAAGATGGTCGCCGCGGGACCCGACGGCGTGCCGGCGGGCCCCGCCGAACCGGTCGCCAGCACCGAGGACGGCGACACCGGTGAGGCGGATCACGCCGTGAGCGACGACTCCGAGACGGGCCTGTCGCTGACGGCGTAGCGCCGGGCAGCCGTGCCGGGCCGAGCCCCTAGGATGGTTCGGGAGCAATCGACCATCGGGAAGGCAACACCGCGGCAATGGCTGAATACATCTACACGATGCGGAAGGTCCGCAAGGCGCACGGCGACAAGGTCATCCTTGACGACGTCACGCTGAGCTTCCTGCCTGGAGCCAAGATCGGCGTGGTGGGCCCCAACGGGGCCGGCAAGTCGAGCGTCTTGCGGATCATGGCCGGCCTGGACAAGGCCAATAACGGCGACGCGTTTTTGGCCAACGACGCCACCGTGGGCATCCTGCAGCAGGAGCCGCCGCTGAACGAGGACAAGACCGTCCGCGGCAACGTCGAGGAGGGCCTGGGCGACATCAAGGTCAAGCTGGACCGGTTCAACGAGGTCGCCGAGCTGATGGCCACCGACTACACCGACGAGCTGATGGAGGAAATGGGGCGGCTGCAGGAGCAGCTCGACCACGCCAACGCCTGGGACATCGACTCCCAGCTCGAGCAGGCGATGGACGCGCTGCGCTGCCCGCCGCCCGACGAACCGGTCACCAACCTGTCCGGCGGGGAGCGCCGCCGGGTGGCGCTGTGCAAGCTGCTGTTGAGCAAGCCCGACCTGTTGTTGCTGGACGAACCCACCAACCACCTCGACGCCGAGAGCGTGCAGTGGCTGGAGGCGCACCTGGCCGCCTACCCGGGGGCGATCCTGGCGGTCACCCACGACCGGTACTTCCTCGACAACGTGGCCGAGTGGATTTTGGAGCTCGACCGGGGCCGCGCCTACCCGTATGAGGGCAACTACTCCACCTACCTGGAGAAGAAGGCCGATCGGTTGGCCGTGCAGGGCCGCAAGGACGCCAAGCTGCAAAAGCGGCTGCAAGAGGAGCTGGCCTGGGTGCGGTCGGGCGCTAAGGCCCGGCAAGCCAAGAACAAGGCCCGGTTGCAGCGCTACGAGGAGATGGCCGCCGAGGCCGAGAAGACCCGCAAACTCGACTTCGAGGAGATCCAGATCCCGACCGGGCCGCGGCTGGGCAACCAGGTGGTGGAGGTCGAGCACCTCGACAAGGGTTTCGGCGGCCGCACCCTGATCAAGGATCTGTCCTTCACCCTGCCGCGTAACGGCATCGTCGGCGTGATCGGCCCCAACGGGGTCGGCAAGACCACGCTGTTCAAGACCATCGTCGGGCTCGAGCAGCCGGACAGCGGCACCGTCAAGGTCGGCGAGACCGTCAAGCTCAGCTACGTCGACCAGAGCCGGGCCGGCATCGACCCGAAGAAGACGGTCTGGGAGGTGGTCTCCGACGGGCTCGACCACATTCAGGTCGGCCAGAACGAGATCCCGTCGCGGGCCTACGTGTCGGCGTTCGGGTTCAAGGGCCCCGATCAGCAAAAGCCGGCCGGGGTGCTCTCCGGTGGGGAACGCAACCGGCTCAACCTGGCGCTGACCCTCAAGGAGGGCGGCAACCTGATCCTGCTCGACGAGCCCACCAACGACCTGGACGTCGAGACGCTGAGCTCGCTGGAGAACGCGCTGGAGAAATTCCCCGGCTGCGCGGTGGTGATCTCCCACGACCGCTGGTTCTTGGACCGCACCTGCACCCACATCCTGGCCTGGGAGGGTGACGACGACAACGAGGCGAAGTGGTTCTGGTTCGAGGGCAACTTCGGCTCCTATGAGGAGAACAAGGTGGAGCGTCTGGGTGTGGAAGCCGCCCGCCCGCACCGGGTCACCCACCGGCGGCTGACCCGGGACTAATCTGGTCCGCGGTGACAGGGCTGGTGCGCGGGAGGGACGGTCAGCGTGACGGTTGAGGCACAGTGGACACCATCCACCCCGGCCGAGGACATCCCGCGCTGGGTCACGCTGGCCTACACCGCCACCTACCGGGGCCCGCACAGCGAGGCGCCCGAAGCCGACACCCAACCGGACGACACCGTCGCCATCCAGCGCAGCGCCGTCACGGCGGTGACACCGGCGATGCTGCGCGCGCACTGCCGGCTGGCGGCGCACCGCCCCGCCGGGGACAGCAAGGTCGCGGTCTACGCCGCCGACGACCCGGAGGGTTTCGGCCCGGCGCTGCAGGTGATCACCGACTACGGTGCGCCGCTGATGGATTCCCTGGCGGTGCTGCTGCACCGGCTGGGGGTGGCCTATGTGGGCATCATGAACCCGGTGTTCACGGTGCGCCGCGACCCGGCCGGGGAGCTGCTCGGCGTCGCCCCGAAAACCGACGGCGCCGCGCCGGGCGGCGTTGCCGAGACCTGGATCCACATCCGGCTGGCGCCGTCGGTCGACCACAACGCCCTGGCCGAGGCCGGGCGGCTGCTGCCCGATGTGATGGCCGACGTCCGGCAGGTGGCCGCCGACACCACCGCGATGACCGCCACCCTGCGGCAACTGGCCGACACCGTCGACCGCGACCCGGCCGGGCACTTCACCAGCCCGGACCGCGGCGACGCCGCGGCGCTGCTGCGCTGGCTGGCCGACGGGCATTTCGTGCTGCTGGGCTACCAACGCGGGCCGGTGCACGACGGGCAGGTGGCGGTGGACGAAGCGGCCCGGCTGGGGGTGATGCGGCTGCGTAAGGCGTCGCACTCCCGGCTCACCGACCGCAACGGGCTGCTGGTGTTGGCCCAGGCCACCGTGCCCAGCTACATGCGGTTCGGTTCCTACACCTACATCGTGGTGCTCCGGGAAAACACGCCCACCAGCCTCATCGAGCACCGCTTCGTCGGGCTGTTCACCGTGGCCGCCATGAACGCCAATGTGCAGGAGATCCCGATGATCTCGCGCACCGTGCAGCAGGCGCTGGCGTTGTCCGAGCGCGACCCCAGCCATCCCGGGCAGCTGCTGCTCGACATCATCCAAACCGTGCCGCGCCCCGAGCTGTTCGCGATGAGCGCCGAACGGCTGCTGACCATGGCGATGGCGGTGGCCGACCTGGGGTCGCGGCGACGGGCGCTGCTGTTTCCGCGCGCCGACCGCCTGGGACGCTTCGTGTCGTGCCTGGTGTATCTGCCCCGCGACCGCTACACCACCGCGGTCCGGTTGGCGATGCAAGACATCCTGGTCCGCGAATTCGGCGGCACCAGCCTGGAATACACCGCGCGGGTCAGTGAAGCACCGTGGGCGCTGCTGTATTTCGTGGTCCGGCTGCCGGACGGCGCCGGCGCGTCGGCGGTGGACACCTCGGAGAACAACCGGGTGCGGATCCAGGGGCTGCTGACCGAAGCCGCCCGCACCTGGGCCGACCGGCTGCTGGGCGCGGTGGCGGCGACTGCGGTCCCGCCGCGCGACGCCGAACACTACGCGGCCGCCTTCCCCGAGGTCTACAAACAGGCCGTCACCCCCGCCGAGGCGATCGACGACATCGCCATCATCGAAGAGCTGACCGATGATTCGGTGAGGCTGGTGCTGGCCGACCGTGACGAGGACCGCATCGCCAAGCTGACCTGGTATCTGGGCGGGCACGGGGCCTCGCTGAGCCAGCTGCTGCCGATGCTGCAGAGCATGGGTGTGGTGGTGCTCGAGGAGCGGCCGTTCACCGTCACCCGGCCGGACGGGCTCGCGGTGTGGATCTACCAGTTCAAGGTCTCACCGCATCCGACCATCGAGATCCCGTCGGCCGGCCCGGAGCGCGACGTCATCGCGCGGCGGTTCGCCGACGCCGTCACCGCGATCTGGCAGGGCCGCAACGAGATCGACCGGTTCAACGAACTGGTGCTGCGGGCCGAACTGACCTGGCAGCAGGTGGTGATCCTGCGCGGCTACGCGAAATACCTGCGGCAAGCCCGGTTTCCGTACAGCCAGACCCACATCGCCTCGGTGCTCAACGACTATCCGCACACCGCGCGATCCTTGGTGGCGTTGTTCGAGGCGCTGTTCGACCCGCGGCCATCGGGTGAAGCCAAGAGCCGCAATGCGCAAGCCGCCGCCGCCGCGGTGACCGCGGACATCGACGCGCTGGTGAGCCTGGACACCGACCGGGTGCTGCGGGCGTTCGCGTCGCTGATCCAGGCCACGCTGCGGACCAACTACTTTGTCACCCGCGAAAACTCGGCACGCAGCCAGAATATTTTGGCGTTCAAGCTCCGCTCGCAGCTGATCGAGGAGCTGCCGCTGCCGCGGCCCGAGTTCGAGATCTTCGTCTACTCGCCGCGGGTGGAAGGGGTGCACCTGCGGTTCGGCTATGTGTCGCGCGGCGGGCTGCGCTGGTCGGACCGCCGGGAGGACTACCGCACCGAAATCCTGGGTCTGGTCAAGGCGCAGGAGGTCAAAAACGCCGTCATCGTCCCGGTCGGCGCCAAGGGCGGGTTCGTGGTCAAAACCCCGCCGCTGCCCACCGGGGACCCCGCCGCCGACCGCGACGCCACCCGCGCCGAGGGCGTCGCCTGCTACCGGCTGTTCATCTCCGGGCTGCTCGACGTCACCGACAACGTCGACCACGCCACCGGCGCGGTGAACCCGCCGCCGCAGGTGGTGCGTCGCGACGGCGACGACGCCTACCTGGTGGTGGCCGCCGACAAGGGCACCGCCAGCTTCTCCGACATCGCCAACGACGTCGCCCAGTCCTACGGGTTTTGGCTGGGTGACGCGTTCGCCTCGGGTGGTTCGGTGGGCTACGACCACAAGGCGATGGGGATCACCGCCAAGGGCGGCTGGGAGGCGGTCAAGCGGCACTTCCGGGAGATGGGCGTCGACACCCAGACCGAGGACTTCACCGTGGTCGGCATCGGCGATATGAGCGGGGACGTGTTCGGCAACGGGATGCTGCTCTCGGAGCACATCCGGCTGATCGCCGCCTTCGACCACCGGCACATCTTCTTAGACCCCGACCCGGACGCCGCGCGGTCCTTCACCGAGCGGCAGCGGATGTTCGAGCTGCCGCGATCCAGCTGGGACGACTACGACAAGTCGTTGATCAGCGCGGGCGGCGGGGTGTTCGCCCGCGGCCAGAAGTCCATCGCGGTCAGCCCGCAGGTGCGGGCCGCGTTGGGCATCGACGACGACGTCACCGAGATGACCCCGCCCAACCTGATCCGGGCGATCCTGCGGGCACCGGTGGACCTGCTGTGGAACGGCGGCATCGGCACCTACATCAAGGCTGAAACCGAATCCGACGCCGACGTCGGCGACCGGGCTAACGACATCGTGCGGGTCAACGCAAACCAGGTGCGTGCCAAGGTGATCGGCGAGGGTGGCAACCTGGGCGTCACCTCGCGGGGCCGGGTCGAGTTCGACCTGTGCGGCGGCCGGATCAACACCGACGCGCTGGACAACTCCGCCGGGGTGGACTGCTCCGACCACGAGGTCAACATCAAGATCCTCATCGACGCGCTGGTCACCGCCGGCAAGGTCGATCCCGCCGACCGCACCGCGCTGCTGCTGTCGATGACCGACGAGGTGGGCCGGCTGGTGCTGGTCGACAACGCCGACCAGAACGATCTGCTGGGCACCAGCCGGGCCAACGCGCCCAGCCTGCTGACCGTGCACGCCATGCAGATCAAACATCTGGTGGCCGACCGCGGCCTGAACCGCGAGCTGGAGGCGCTGCCGTCGGAAAAAGAGATCGAGCGGCGCGCCGAGGCCGGGCTGGGTTTGACCTCCCCGGAGCTGGCCACGCTGATGGCGCACGTCAAGCTGGGGCTCAAAGCCGACGTGCTGGCCACCGACCTGCCCGATCAGGACGTGTTCGCCGCCCGGCTGCCGCGGTACTTCCCGACGGTGCTGGCCGAGCGGTTCGGCCCGGAGATCCGTTCCCATCAGCTGCGCCGCGAGATCGTGACCACCATGTTGATCAACGACCTGGTCGACACCGCCGGCATCACCTACGCCTACCGGATCACCGAGGATGTCGGTGTCGGGCTGGTCGACGCGGTGCGCACCTACGTCGCCACCGACGAGATCTTCGGGGTCGGCGAGGTGTGGCGGCGGATCCGGGCGGCCGCCGACGGGATGCCGGTGGCGGCCTCGGACCGGATGACGCTGGACCTGCGCCGGCTGATCGACCGGGCCGGGCGGTGGCTGCTCAACTACCGTCCGCAGCCGTTGGCCGTCGGCGCCGAGATCAACCGGTTCGCCAAGAAGGTCAAGGCGCTGACCCCGCGGATGTCGGAATGGTTGCGCGGCGACGACAAGGCCATCGTCGCCAAACAGACGGCCGAGTTCGTGTCGCGCGGCGCCCCAGAGGATTTGGCGCTGCGGGTGGCCACCGGCCTGTACCAGTACAGCCTGCTCGACATCATCGACATCGCCGACATCATCGACCGCGACGAAGCCGAGGTCGCCGACACTTACTTCGCGCTGATGGATCGGCTCGGCACCGACGGGCTGCTCACCGCGGTGTCCGCGCTGCCCCGCGACGACCGCTGGCATGCGTTGGCGCGGTTGGCGATTCGCGACGACATCTACGGCTCGCTGCGGTCGCTGTGTTTGGACGTGCTCGCCGTCGGCGAGCCCGATGAGGATGGGGTGCAAAAGATCGCCGAGTGGGAGCACATCAACGGGTCCCGGGTGGAGCGGGCGCGCCGCACGCTCACCGAAATCTACGCGTCCGACGAGCGGGACCTGGCCGCGCTGTCGGTGGCGGCCCGGCAGATCCGCAGCATGACGCGGACCAGCGGCCGGGGATCCGGCCGGTGAGCTCGGTCGGGTTTGTCACCCCGGTCCCGGTGCGCTGGTCGGACATCGACATGTACCAGCACGTCAACCACGCCACCATGGTCACCATCCTCGAAGAGGCCCGGGTGCCGTTTTTGGCACCGGTTTTCGGTGGCGAGATCATCACCACCGGCCTGCTGATCGCCGAGGTGCGGGTCGCCTACAAAGGGCAACTGCGGCTGATGGATTCGCCGCTGCAGGTGACGATCTGGGTGCAGCGGCTGCGCGCGGTGGACTTCACCCTGGGCTACGAGGTGCGCTCGGTCAACGCCGACCCGGACTCCAAGCCGGCGGTGCTCGCCGAATCGCAGCTGGCGGCGTTCGACATCGACGAGCAGAAGCTGGTGCGGCTGTCCCCGCAGCACCGGGAGTACCTGCAGCGCTGGCAGCGCTAGCCGCGGGGGTGGCGCGGCAAAACGCGTGTCGGGGGTCCCGGTATTCGGTTTAGGATTCGCTGAGACACAGTTGCCACGGGCCGCTACGGGGGGAATCGCTACATGAAGACACCGGTCCTGGTGGGCGTGTGGCTCCTGGTCGTGGCGCTCTCCGGGCTGGGTCTGCTGTGGCCGCTGTTGCCGGACGACCCGGGCGCGGTGGAACCGGCCACCGATCCGGCGACGATCACCAACTACGACGCCACCTACCGGATCGGCGCCGACGGGCACCTGGAGGCCACCGAGCGGCTGACCGTGAACCTGCCGACCGACCGGCACGGCATCTTCTGGTTCTTCCCGGTGGCCGACCCGACCGACCCGCACCTGCGGATCGAGCCCACCGTGACCGCGATCACCATGGATGACCACGCGGTGCCGGTCAGCCACTCGTGGCGCAACGGTCGCAGCATCTACGTCGCGCAGATCGGCGACGCCGAGGCGACGGTCAGCCCCGGCGTGCACACCTACGTCGTCGACTACTGGGTCGACGGGGTGTTGGCGAAACCATCAACTGCGGCAGGAGATTTCACCACCCGCGTCGGGACGAACCCGACCGAGCCCGGCTCGGTGTTCTACTGGAATGTGGTCGGGTTCTGGGAGATGCCGATCCGGTCCGCGCACGTCGTCATCGAGCTGCCCGACCGCTCCGGGCTGGTGCAGTGCGCGGCCAGTAAAACCGGGGCGATCCCGTGCGCCATCGACGGTGCCGGCACCGACCGCGTCACGGTGACCGCCGCCGAACTGCCGGCCCGCAACCCGGTCACCGTCCGCGTCGACCAGCCGCTGCCGCTGCCGCACCGCGCCAGCCTGCCGTGGAGCGCCCGCGCCGACGGGGTGCTGGGGCGCTCGGTGCCCGTCGCCGGTTTCGTGGCGGTGAGCTCGGCGCTGTCCGCGCTCGCCGGATTCCTGTGGTTCCGCCGGTCCCGGGAGAAGCCGCCGGGCCTGCCGGTGCTGTACACCCCGCCCGACGGGCTGGGGCCGGTGCAGACCGTCTACATCGTCGCCGAGCGGGTCGGCGACCACGCGCTGCCGGCCACCCTGCTGCATCTGGCCGAGCGGGGGCTGGTCCGGCTGGACCGCACCGATGCGACGCGATGGACCGTCACCGGCGTCGGCACGCCCGAGCAGTGGGATGCCGTCGACCCGGTGACCCGGCAGGCCGCGGAAAAACTCGGCGTCGCCACCGCCGGCAGCGAGTTCGTCATGACCGGGTCGTCGGGGGAGCAGCTGTCCGGCGCGCTGGACGCGCTGAAGTCCGCCAGCAAAACCTGGTCGCGCACCGAGGGATTGATCGACTACGCGGCCCTGGAGTGGGTGGGCCGGGTGCTGGTCTGTGTGTGCCCGATCCTGGCGTTGATCGGTTTTATCGTCGGCCCGACGATGTGGGGGCTGCCGTTCGCGCTGTTCGCGATCACCGGGGCCGGGTTGTGGACCAAGGGCGTCGGCACCCGGCGCACCGCGGCGGGCCGGCAGCTGTGGTCGCGGGCCGGCGGCTTCCGGCGGCTGCTGGCGACCCCGTCCAGCGAGGACCGGTTCGACTACGCCGCCCGCCAGGACCTGTTCATCGCCTACATCCCGTACGCGGCGGCGTTCGGGGTGGCCGATAAGTGGGCCGCCAAGTACCGGACCGCCACCGGCCAGGAGCCCCCGGCGCCGACCTGGTTTCCCGTCGCGGGCACCGAAAGCCGTGCGACCGGGCTGTATTCGGCGACGGGTTTGGGTGCGTTCGGCGCCGCGGTCGCGACCTCGATCGCCGCGTATCAGGCCGCGCAACGTTCGTCGTCGGGGTCGGGCGGGTCGAGCTTCAGCAGCAGCGGCGGCAGCTGGGGCGGCGGCGGGGGCAGCGGCGGCGGCTCGTGGTGAATCAATCGTCGACAGGAATGAGGTAGGGCTATGACCGCGACCATCGTGCTGGTGATCGTCGTGCTGGGGCTGATCGCACTGGTCGCGTTGGGGATCACCGGGTTCAACTCGCTGCGCAAGCTCGACGTGAAAGCCCAAGAAGCGCTCGGCGGCATCGACGTGCAGCTGACCCGGCGCGCCGATTTGGTGCCGAACCTGGTCAACTCGGTCAAAGGCTATGCCGCGCACGAAAAATCGGTGTTCGAAGATGTCACCGCCGCCCGCACCGGGGTAGCGCAGGCCGCCCAGTCCGGCACCGTGGAGGACAAGGCGCAGGCCCAGGGCCGGCTGGATCGGGCGATCGGCAACGTGCTGGCGGTCGCCGAGAACTACCCCGACCTGAAGGCGTCGGCCAACTTTTTGCAACTGCAAGACCAACTCGCCGACACCGAGAACCAGTTGGCGTTCGCCCGCCAGTACTACAACGACGCGACCGCCACGCTCAACCAGCGGGTCGTCACCATCCCGTGGATGTTTTTCGCCGGCCCGGCCGGGGTGGCCAAGCGGCCGTTCTACCAGGCCCCCGACGGCCAGCAAGCGCCGCCGCAGGTGCAGTTTTGACGCGCTAAACCAGCCAGGCCGCGGTGTCGGGCGGCAGCCGGCCGTCGGGCAGCGGTCCGCTGGCCAGCAGCAGCCGACCGTCGGGCAGCCCCATGGGCTGCGTCCCGGCGTTGAGCGCGCAGACCAGCGCGCCGCGTTCGAACACCAGCGTCCCCGCCGGCGCGCGCCGCCAGCGCAGCCCGGCACCGGCGAATTCCGGCCGCTCCCGGCGCAGCTGCAGCGCGCGGCGGAACAACGACAGCGTCGACTCGGGGTCGTCGAGCTGGGCGTCGACGGTCAAATTCGCCCAGTCCGGCGGCATCGGCAGCCAGGTGTCGGCGGTGCTGGAGAACCCGAACGGGGGCGCGTCGCCGCGCCACGGCAGCGGCACCCGGCAGCCGTCGCGGCCGCGTTCGGTGTGCCCGGAGCGCCGCCACGTCGGGTCCTGCAGCGCTTCGTCGGGCAGTTCCACATTGGGCAGCCCCAACTCCTGCCCGTTATAGATAAACGCCACCCCCGGCAACGCCAGCAGCACCAGCGCCATGGCCCGCGCCCGGGCTTGGCCCACCGCGCCGCCGCCGTAGCGGCTGACCTCCCGGTCGACGTCGTGGTTGGCCAGCGTCCACGTCGGGTTGGCGCCGGTCGACGAGGGCGGGAGGGGCCCCTCGGATCCGGTGCCGGCCAGCGCGGCGGCGGCCAGCGAGTTGTCGATGGCGTCGCGCAGCTCGGCCGCGTCGAAGCCGGCCTGCACCAGCCGGAAATTGAACCCGAGATGCAGCTCGTCGGGTCGCAGGTACTGCGCGAACCGGTCGTTGTCGCGCACCCAGATCTCCCCGATGGTCACCGCGTCGGGGTAGTCGTCGACGACGGCGCGGATGGCCCGGTGAATGGCGTGCACCCCGGGCTGGTTGAACCGGGGGTCGTCGTCGCGGTGCGCGAGCAGGCCGATGTCGGTGCCCGGCATATCCGGCAGGCCCGCCGGTTTGGCCATGCCGTGCGCGACGTCGAGGCGGAACCCGTCGACGCCGCGGTCCAGCCAGAACCGCAGCGTCTTCTCGAAATCGGCGAACACCTCCGGGTTGTCCCAGTTCAGGTCCGGCTGCTCGGCGTCGAACAGGTGCAGATACCACTGGCCGGGCTGCCCGTCGGGTTCGACGACCCGGGTCCAGGCCGGCCCGCCGAACACCGACGGCCAGTTGTTGGGCGGTCGGTCCCCGCCGGGGCCGCGGCCGTCGCGGAACAGGTAGCAGTCCCGTGCGGCGCTGCCCGGCCCGTCGGCCAGCGCCGCGCGAAACCACGGGTGCGCCGAACTGGTGTGGTTGGGCACCAGGTCCATGGTGACCTTGATGCCGCGCCGGTGGGCGGCGTCGATGAGCCGGTCCAGCGCGTCCAGCCCGCCGAACAGCGGGTCGACGTCGCGCGGGTCGGCCACGTCGTAGCCGTGGTCGACCATCGGCGAGACGGTGACCGGGTTGAGCCACAGCGCGTCGACGCCCAGGGCGTTCAGGTGGTCTAGCCGCGCGGTTACCCCGTCCAGGTCACCGATCCCGTCGCCGTCGCTGTCGGCGAACGAGCGGGGATACACCTGGTAGAACACGGCGTCGCGCCACCAGGGACGGTTAGCGGCGCGGCCCATCAAAACGGGGTGTTGACCAGGAAGTTGGCGGCGTTCTGCAGGTAGTCGAGCAGTTCCCGGCGATGCTCGTCGCCCAGGGTGTCCGCGTCGATCTCGCCGATCGCGATCTCCATGTTGCGCAACCAGGCGTCCCGCTCGATCGGGGTGATCCGGAACGGCACGTGACGCATCCGCAGCCGGGGATGGCCGCGGCGTTCCGAGTAGGTCCGCGGGCCGCCCCAGTACTGCTCCAAAAACATCCGCAGCCGCTCCTCGGCGCCGTGCAGATCCTCCTCGGGGTACAGCGGGCGCAGGACCTCGTCCTCGGCGACCAGCTGATAGAAGCGCGACACGATCGCATGGAACGTCTCGGCGCCGCCGATGGCGTCATAGAAGGATTGCTGTTGTACCGGCTCCATCTCCTCCATTGTGGGCCATGCCGGCGCCGGCCGGCACGCGGCGGTGGGCCACCCGGTGTTCACCGGATTGACCAGCGAACGCACAGCAAATTGGGGTGCGGTCGCCCCCGAATCATGGTGGACTGGTCCGCGGAGGACCAATGGCGCAGCGCAGACACCGCCGCGGCCACCACAGTTCCGGTGCCGCGGCAGGCCTAACCGGGCCCGTAACCGGTGCCTGCCTGCACGCCGTCGACACCCGCCCAGCACAGGACGCCGGGTCGGTGTGGACCCGGCGGCGGGTGCTGCTGCTGAACTCCACCTACGAGCCGTTGACCGCGCTGCCTCTGCGTCGGGCGATCATCATGCTGATCTGCGGTAAGGCCGACGTTGTGCACGAGGATCCGTCCGGCTCGGTCATCCACTCGGCCACCCGCGCGGTCGCGGTGCCGTCGGTGATCCGGCTGCGCTGCTACGTCCGGGTGCCCTACCGGGCCCGGGTCCCGCTGACCCGGTCGGCGCTGATGCACCGCGACCGGTTCTGCTGCGCCTACTGCGGCGGCCGGGCCGACACCGTCGACCATGTGGTGCCGCGCAGCCGCGGCGGCGACCACTCCTGGGAGAACTGCGTGGCCTGCTGCTCGACCTGCAACCACCGCAAGGCCGACCGGCTGCTGGGCGAACTGGGCTGGACGCTGCACCGGGTGCCGACGTCGCCGACCGGGCAGCATTGGCGGCTGCTGTCGTCGGTGAAGGAACTCGATCCCAGCTGGGCGCGGTACCTGGGCGAAGGCGCGGCCTAAGTTCTGGCCGGGTTGGCCGGTGGGATACCGTTTGCGTCGTGAGCCTGATGGAGATCCACCTGTACTTCCTGGGCATCCCGCTGCTGATCGTCGCCGTGCTGGCGGTGCTGATCTGGTCGGGTAAGGGCGCCCACCCGGCGACCTACACGATGTCCGAGCCGTGGACACATGCGCCGATCCTGTGGGCGGCGACCGATGAGGTCGTCGGCGCCCATCACGGTCACGGCGCGTCGGAGCTGACCGTGGGGGGTGGCGCAAGTGGCAAGTGGTGACGTCGCGACGGTGGCGCCGGCCGAGCTGCCGCTCGGGTCGGTGATCACTACCAGCGGACGGATTTCTGGGGTCACCGAGCCCGGCACGGTTTCGGTGCACTACCCGTTCCCGATCAAGGACCTGGTCACCCTCGACGATGCGCTGACCTACGGGACGCGGGCGGCCAAGGCGCGGTTCGCGGTGTACATCGGTGACCTCGGCGAGGACACCGCCGCCCGGGCCCGGGAGATCCTGGCTGACGTGCCGACACCCAACAATGCGGTGTTGGTCGCCGTGTCGCCCGACCAGCACGCGATCGAGGTGGTGTACGGCGCAGAGGTCCGCGGGCGCGGCGCCGAGTCGGCCGCCCCGCTGGGGGTGGCCGCCGCCGCGTCGGCGCTGGCCCAGGGCAACCTGATCGACGGGTTGGTCAGCGCCGTGCGGGTGCTGTCCGCCGGCATCTCCCCGGCGTAGCTTGTTGTTCTGCTTGCCGCGAGCGTGCGTGTCCCCGGTCGGCACGCCGGGATGATTCCCGGGTTTGCGCACGCTCGCACCGGCTAGGGCGTCGACCCGGCGCGGGGGAGCGCGATGAGCGCATGTGAACGGGCGCTGCGCGGGGCGCGGCTGCTCAGCGGTCCGAGCCCGCGCGGCCACTACGGCACCTGGTTGGCCAATGCCGAGCGGCGCGGCGTGGCCCCCGACGTCGTCGTGGACATCGCCCGACGGCACCGCATCGGCCCGGACAGCTTCGCCGTCCTTGCGGGCATGGCCGTCGTCACCGACCCCGACAGCAAGTCGTACTTCGTGATCCCGCCGGGCACCGACGGCGACGACGCGCGGCGCGCGGTGTGGTTGACCTACCTGCTCAACGCCGGCACCGGCTACGCCAAGGCGGCCGTGCGTGACTTCCCCGAGACGCCGTACGCGGTTGCTGAGGCGCGGCGGATCAGCGACCGGCAGCGGGCCAACCGTTGGAGCTACCGGGTCATCGCCCGCACCGGGGCCAGCCTGGTGGCCACCCCCGCCGGCATCCTGATGGGCATCGGCGGCACCCGGGTTCAGGGTCTGTTCAGTCGACAGGGCGGCACCACCTGGGGCGACGTCTTCCTGCTCAACATCGGCCCCGGCGCCGATCCCGCCCGGCTGCTGCGCGACGTCGTCGAATCCGGGGTGGTCTGGTACCACGGCGGCGACGGCCAGCCCCACCCCGGGCGCCTCGACCTGGATCGGCTGCTGCACCACGAGGAGCGGCACTGCCGGCAGTGGGCCGCGCTGGGCCCGCTGCGGATGAGCGCCGCCTACCTGGCCGCCGAGGCGCGGGCGCGAATGTTCGGTGGAATGAACCGTTTTGAGTGCGACGCCGGTCTCGGCGATGGGGGATACCGGTGATGGGTCGGGGTCGCTGAAAATTCGGTTGGTGGGGTGCTGAAAGCCTGCTTAGCTGATAGCAACTGGTCAACCGACCAGGCCCGCAACCCACCCGAGAAAGAGACGACCGTGAGCACCAGGCCGGAGGGCGCGCCGCCCGGCGTGCCCGCCAAGATCGGCGGCAAGCTGCTGAGCTTCGCCACCGAAGTCGACGAGCTGACCCTGGAGCAAGCCAAGGCGACCGCCTCGATGCCGTTTGTGCATCCGCACATCGCGCTGATGCCCGACGCGCACTTCGGCAAGGGCTCCTCGGTCGGCACCGTCATCCCCACCGTCGACGCGGTGATCCCCGCCGCGGTCGGCGTCGACATCGGTTGCGGCATGGGCGCTGTCCGCACCCGGTTCACCGCTGCCGACATCGCCGGGCGCGACCTGGCGGCGCTGCACGCGTCGCTCGACTCCGCGATCCCGATGTCCAAGGGCGGGTACAACCGCAGCGACGACCGGTTCCCGTTCACCCGGCCGCGGGTCGAGGCCCTGGAGGCGCTGGCCGACTCCAGCAACGTCGACCCCGACGCGCACGCGAAGAACTGGCGGCTGCAACTGGGGTCGCTCGGTGGCGGCAACCACTTCATCGAGCTGTGCCTCGACGACCGTGACCGGGTGTGGCTGTTCTTGCACTCCGGCAGCCGCGGCGTCGGGAACCGGATCGCCAACCGCCACATCAAGATTGCGCAGAAGTTGATGAAGCGGTGGTGGATCGAGCTGCCCAACGAGGACCTCGCCTACCTGCCGCAGGGCACCCCCGAGTTCACGCAGTACCTGCGGGATTTGGCGTGGGCGCAGGCGTTCGCGCTTCAGAACCGGTCGGAGATGATGGACCGGTTCCGTCGGGCGTTCACCCATTGGATGGGCCTGGACCCGCACGACGACGCCGAGGGCATCGAAGTCGAGCGGGTGCTGTGCCACCACAACTACACCCGCCGCGAGGAGCATTTCGGCCGCCAGGTGTGGTTGACCCGCAAGGGCGCGATCGACGCCCACGACGGGGTGATGGGCTTGATCCCCGGCAGCATGGGCACCCGGTCCTACGTCGTGCGCGGCAAGGGCAACCGGTCGGGACTGTGTTCGGCGCCGCACGGCGCCGGGCGGCGGTACAGCCGCCACAAGGCCCGGCAGCTGTTCACCGTGGACGACCTCGCCGACCGGATGGCCGGGATCGAATACAGTCGCGGCCGCGCCGACAAGCTCGTCGACGAGATCCCGGATGCCTACAAGGATGTGGAGCAGGTCATCGCCGACGCCGCGGATCTAGTCGAGATCGTCGCGGTGCTGCGCCAGGTGCTCAACGTCAAGGGGGAGTGACGGGCGGGCTCCGTCGGGCGCGAGCGTGCGTAAACCCGGTGATGTGCTCGGTGTGTCGACCGGAGACACGCACGCTCGCGACTAAGGCTGGCTCGCGTCGAAGGCGCGGGCGCGCAGGGAGCGCTCCACCCCGGCGCGGCCCTCGGACACCAGCCGGCGCAGCGCCGGCGGCACCTCGGGGTCGGCCATAAAGGCGTCGGCGGCGGCGATCCCGTCGTCGCTGATGTCCCAGCCCGGGTACAGGCCGACGACCACGGTCTGCGCGACCTCACTGGACCGGCGTTGCCACACCCCGCCGATCGCCGAGAAGTAGCGGGCGGTGAACGGCTGCAGCAGCGCACCCTGGCCGGGCTGCACGATGCCGGCGATGATCGATCGCCCGGTGATGTTGGGCAGCGTGTCGTCCTCGATCACCTGCTGCCAGGCCGCCTGCTTGACCGCGGCCTGCGGCCGGGCCGCGGCGGCCTGCGCGGCGTTGCGGCGACCGGCGGCGGTGGGGTCGCGCTGGGCTTCGGCGTCGATGAACTCGGCGTCGACGGCGCCGGAGCGGGCCAGCGCGGTGACGATGCGCCACCGCAGGTCGGTGTCCACCGTCAACCCGGCCAGCCCCTGGTCGGCCGGGCCGGCGTCGAGCAGCGCCGCCAACACGGTGGTGTGCGGCGCGGACAGCACCGAGGTGCACAGCGCGTTGACGAAGGCCAGCTGGTGATCCGAGCCGGCCTGCGCGCCGCGGGCCAACTCCAGCAGCCGGTCGGCGAACGCCGGCCAGCCCTGGGTGGCCGCCCAGCCCGGCTCGGCGTAGGAGCTCAACGCGGTCTGGGCCTGCAGCAGCAGCCGCTGCGCCACCCCGACCTCGGTTTCGGCCGGCACCCCCGCGGAGACCAGCGCCACGAAGTCGCGGGCGCGCAGCTCGGCCTCCCGGGTCATCTCCCAGGCCGCCGACCACACCAGGGTGCGGGGCAGCGGCTCGGCGATGTCGGCGATGCGCTCCAGTGCGGTGGCCAGCGAGGCAGGGTCGAGCCGCAGCGCGCAGTAGGTCAGGTCGTCGTCGTTGACCAGGATCAGCTTGCCGCGCGAAACCCCCACCAGCGCAGGCACTTCGGTGCTCGGGCCGTCGACGTCGAGTTCCTCGCGGTGCACCCGCACCAGCCGGCCGGAGCCGTCGTCGTCGTAGATGCCCACGGCCAGCCGGTGCACCCGGGTTTCCCCGGCGCCCGGCGCGGCCCCGCTCTGGGCGATCGCGAACCGGGTGAAGCGGCCGTCGGAAGTGTCGAAGTCGGCGCGCAGCGTGTTCAGCCCGGTGGTCTTGAGCCACTGCTGACCCCAGTGCGACAGATCGCGGCCCGACGCCTGCTCCAGCGCGGCCAGCAGATCGTCGAAGGTGGCGTTGTCGAAGGCGTGCGCGGCGAAATAGTCCCGCAGCCCGGCGAGGAAATGCTCCAGCCCCACGTAGGCGACCAGTTGTTTGAGCACGCTGGCGCCCTTGGCGTAGGTGATGCCGTCGAAGTTGACCTCGACGGCGGCCAGGTCGGGGATGTCGGCGGCGATCGGATGCGTCGAGGGCAGCTGGTCTTGGCGGTAGGCCCAGGATTTCTCGGCGTTGGCGAACGTCGTCCACGCCGTGGTGTATTCGGTGGCCTCGCTTTGGCACAGCACCGAAGCGAAGGTCGCGAACGATTCGTTGAGCCACAGGTCATCCCACCACCGCATGGTGACCAGGTCGCCGAACCACATGTGCGCCATCTCGTGCAGCACCGTCTCGGCCCGGCGCTCATAGGACGCCCGGGTGACCTTGCTGCGAAAGACGTAGTCCTCCAAGAACGTCACCGCGCCGGCGTTCTCCATCGCGCCGGCGTTGAACTCCGGCACGAACAGCTGGTCGTACTTGCCGAACACGTACGGGGTGCCGAAGTGCTTGTGGTAGAAGCCGAATCCCTGCTTGGTCTCGGTGAACAGCCGCTCGGCGTCCATGTGCTGGGCCAGCGACGCCCGGCAGAACAGGCCCAGCGCGATCTCGCCGTGCTCGTCGGCATACACGTCGTCCCAGCGCGCGTACGGCCCGGCGATCAGCGCCACCAGATAGGTGCTCATCTTCGGGGTGGTGGCAAAGGTGTGCACGCCGTCCTCGGCGCTGAGGGTGGCGCCGTTGGACACCACCTGCCAGTGCGCCGGCGCGGTGACACTGATGTCGAAGGTGGCCTTGAGGTCGGGCTGGTCGAAGCAGGCGAACATCCGCTTGGCGTCGGCGGTTTCGAACTGGGAGTACAGGTACACCTCGTCGTCGACCGGATCGACGAAGCGGTGCAGGCCCTCCCCGGTGTTGGAGTAGCGGTGATCGGCGTCGATCTGCACGACGTTGTGTTCGGCCAGCCCGGTCAACGCGAGGCCGGTCGACTCCTCGTAGCCGGAGACGTCGAGGGGCCGCCCGTTGAGGGTGGCGCTGCGCACGGTGTCGGCGGCGAGGTCGATGACGGTGTCGGCGCCGGGCAGCGCGTCGAACGTCACCGTGGTGGTGGAGCGGAAGGTGCTCTCGCCGGCGGTGAGGTCCAGGGCGATCCGATAGTTGTCCACGGTCACCAGCGCGGCGCGCTCGACGGCTTGGTCTCTTGTGAGGTTGGGAAGTGCCACGCGTCCAACTTAGTGGGCGCGGCGGGCGCGCCGGCACCGTCGCGTGACTCGGCCGCTGAAATCGACGCCAAAATTGTCCAAACCCGCCTTTGGGCCCAGAGGCCGATCTGGACGCCGATTTCAGTCGGCGGGAACAGCTGCGCCGCGGCTACGGTTGTGCAGGACGATCGCCGTCGACGAGAGGACCGTGCATGCCTGAGAAATCCCGAGCCGATTTCTGGTTCGACCCGCTGTGCCCGTGGTGCTGGATCACCTCACGCTGGATCCTGGAGGTCGAAACGGTCCGCGACATCGAGGTCAACTTCCACGTGATGAGCCTGGCGGTGCTCAACGAGGGCCGGGACATCTCCGAGGAATACCGCGAGCGGCTCAAGCACGCGTTCGGCCCGGTGCGGGTGGCGATCGCCGCCGAGCAGGCCAAAGGACCCGAGGTGCTGGCCCCGCTGTACACCGCGATGGGCACCCGCATCCACAACGAGGGCAACAAGGACCTGCCCGACGTCATCAAGCAGTCGTTGGCCGAGGTCGGACTGCCCGCCGAGTTGGCGCAGGCCGCCGACACCGACACCTACGATGAGGCGCTGCGCGCCAGCCACCACGCCGGGATGGACGCGGTCGGCGACGACGTCGGCACCCCCACCATCCACGTCAACGGGGTGGCGTTCTTCGGCCCGGTGCTCTCGAAGATCCCGCGCGGCGAGCAGGCCGGCCAGCTGTGGGACGCCTCGGTGACGTTCGCGTCCTACCCGCACTTCTTCGAACTCAAGCGCACCCGCACCGAGCCGCCGCAATTCGACTGACGCCGCGAGCGTGAATCCGGCGACGCGACACGCCGAGCGCCCGTCGCGCCGTTCACCCTCGGCGCCGCCCGGTGCTGCTCTGACACAATGTCGGCCATGCGCGTCTATCTCGGGGCCGACCACGCCGGTTACGAACTCAAGCAGCAGGTCGTCGACCACCTGACCAAGGCCGGCCACGACCCGGTGGACTGCGGGGCGTTTCACTACGACGCCGACGACGACTACCCGGCGTTCTGCATCGCCGCCGCGTCGCGGACCCTGGCCGACCCGGACAGCCTGGGCATCGTGATCGGCGGCTCGGGCAACGGCGAACAGATCGCGGCCAACAAGGTGCCCGGGATCCGCTGCGCGCTGGCGTGGAGCACCGAGACCGCGTCGCTGGCCCGGGAGCACAACAACGCCCAGGTCATCGGCATCGGTGCGCGGATGCACTCGGTGGCCGAGGCGCTGGCCATCGTCGACGCGTTCCTGGGCACCGCGTGGTCGCAGGCGCCGCGCCACCAGCGGCGCATCGACATCCTGGCCGACTACGAGCGCACCGGCCAGCCGCCGGCGGTGCCCGACCCGGCCGGCTAACCATGCCCGAGGGGCACACCCTGCACCGGCTGGCCCGGCTGCACCAGCGCCGGTTCGCCGGCGCCCCGGTGGCGGTCACCAGCCCGCAAGGCCGGTTCGCCGCCGGTGCGGCCCAGGTGAGCGGGCAGCTGCTGACCCGCACCAGTGTGTGGGGCAAGCACCTGTTCCACCACTACGCCCACGGGGCGATCGTGCACGTCCACCTCGGGTTGTACGGCACCTTCACCGAACACCCGGTGCCGATGCCGGCGGCGGTGGGGCTGGTCCGGATGCGGATGGTCGGCGCCGACTACGGCACCGACCTGCGCGGCCCGACGGCCTGCGAGGTGATCGACGAGCTGGCCGCCGCCGAGGTGCTGGCCCGGCTCGGCCCGGATCCGCTGCGCCGCGACGCCGATCCGACGCTGGCCTGGAAGCGAATCACCAAGTCGCAGCGCGCGATCGGCGCGCTGATCATGGATCAGGCGGTGATCGCCGGGGTCGGCAACGTGTACCGCAGCGAGCTGCTGTTCCGCCACGGCATCGACCCGTTTCGGCCGGGTAAGACCCTGGACGCATCCGAATTCGACGCCGCCTGGGCCGATCTGGTGGGCTTGATGCGAATCGGCTTGCGGCGCGGCAAGATTGTGGTCGTGCGCCCCGAGCACGACCACGGGCCGCGGGCGTACGCGCCGGGCAAACCCCGCACCTACGTCTACCGGCGGGCGGGGGAACCGTGCCGGGTGTGCGGCACGCCGGTGCGCACCGCCGTGCTGGAGGGCCGCAACGTGTTCTGGTGCCCGACCTGCCAGAACTGAAGCGGGTGTGCACTTTGACAGGAACCTTTCAGCAGATGCTTAAGTATTCAAAGCTGATTCGGTTGGCGTCTGGGCGCGGTTGCTGCCTATAACGGAGCGGTGAAAACGATTGGACGTATCTCGATAGGGGCCCTTGCCGTCAGCGCCGGGGTGGGGCTGGCCGGCTTGGGCGCGGCCGTCGCCGCGCAGGCCCAACCCGCACCGCTGCCGACCTGGTGCCCGGGCGAATTCTGGGACCCGGGCTGGGGCGAGAACTGGGACTGGAACGGCTGCCACGACAACTTCCGCGGCCCGGGCGGTCCCGGCTGGGGACCCGACCACCGGGAACCGGGCTGGGGCCCGGGCGGACCGGGTGGTCCGCCACCCCCGCCGCCGGGTGGTCCGGGCTGGGGTCCGGGCGGACCCGGTGGTCCTCCGGGTGGTCCCGGTGGGCCGGGTGGACCCCACGAGGGGCCGGGTGGACCGGGCGGACCGGGGGGACCCGGCCACCGGTGAGCTGACCACTAGTACCGGCGGCGGTCGCGGCGAGTCCGCGGCCGCCGCTTTTTTATCGGCCGGTCAGGACACCGCGACCCCGAGCGCGGCGTAAACCTCGCTGGACAGCGCCACGCTGCGCGGGTCGGCGTTGGCCTTGGTGGCGTCGAAGCGGTTCATCACGTAGGCGTAGCCGATGCGGTGCTCGAGGTCGACGAATCCGAACGAGCCGCCCAGCCCGCCGTGCCCGAAGATCCGCGGGTTGGGGCCGTTGACCCCGCGCTGGTTGAGCATGTAGCCCAGCCCCCAGCCGTGGTCGGCCACCCGCGGCCCCAGCACCAGATCGGTGTCGAAGCCGCCCTGCGACACCCGGATCAAGTCCATCTGCGCGCGGCTGAGCAGCTTCTCCTGGGCCAGCCCGTTATAGACGGTGGCCAACCCCAACGCCGACACCTGCGCGTTGGTGCCCGGGAACTCCAGCTGCCGCCACAGTTCCAGGTTGTTGGAGCCCAGTTCGTCGTCGGGGGCAAAGCCCATCGCCACCGACAGCCCGGCCTTCGGGTGCTCGGCCAGGGTGGTGGGGGCGGCCGGGGCGCCGGCGGAGGCCATCATCTCGCGGATGGTCGGTTTGGCGACCAGGTCGGCGCAGCGGCGGCGTTGTTCGGCGACCGGCACCCCGATGTGGATTTCGGCGCCCAACGGCTCGGCGAGCTCGCGGCGCAGGTACTGCCCGACGGTGCCGCCGGTGACCCGCCGGACCACCTCACCGAGGATGAACCCGTAGGTGGTCATGTGGTAGCCCTGCGCGGTCCCCGGCGCCCACCACGGCTCGGCCGCGATCAACCGGTCGCAGACCAGATCCCAGTCGGCGACGTCTTGCCAGGGCATCGGGGTGCGCGGCCCGATCGCCCCGGACCGGTGGCTGAGCACCATCGCGATGGTGATGTCGCCCTTACCGGCCCGGCCGAACTCCGGCCAGTAGCGGGCCACCGGCGCGTCCAGCTCCAGGTCGCCGCGCTCGACGAGCTGGTGCACGCAGGTGCTGGTGATGCCCTTGGTGCCGGACAGCACGGTGGCCAGGGTGTCTTCCCGCCACGGCCGCTGCCCGGCGGCGTCGGCCCACCCGCCCCACAGGTTGACGACCAGCTCCCCGTCGACAAACGCGGCGACGGCGGCGCCGACCTCGTCGCGCACCGCGAAATTCGCCTCGAAGGCGTCCCGCACCCGCTGGAAACCCGACGCGCACGAGCCGTGAATTTCGACGTCGCTCACGTCGCCTCCTGTCGAGGAGATACCCCCCACTTTTGAGCGGGCGACGGGAATCGAACCCGCGTAGCTAGTTTGGAAGACTAGGGCTCTACCATTGAGCTACGCCCGCATGACTGACTATCGCCAGACTTTACCGGCGCGGTCGATGCCAAATCCAATTGACGTGACGTCGCTGTCACCGCGGTGTCGCGGGGCTTTAGGATCGTCGAGGTCAGCGCGGGGTGTAGCGCAGCTTGGTAGCGCATCCGCTTTGGGAGCGGAAGGCCGCAGGTTCAAATCCTGTCACCCCGACCACCACGACCACGCCGACCGTCGATACCGACACCGAGGAGTACAGCCGTGAAGAGCACCGTCGAGCAGTTGAGCCCCACCCGGGTTCGCATCAATGTGGAGGTGCCCTTCACTGAGCTGCAACCCGACTTCGACCGCGCCTACAAGGAGCTGGCCAAGCAGGTGCGGCTGCCCGGGTTCCGGCCCGGCAAGGCGCCCGCCAAGCTGCTGGAGGCCCGCATCGGCAAAGAGGCGATGCTCGACCAGGTCGTCAACGAGGCGCTGCCCGGCCGGTACGGCCAGGCGGTCACCGAATCCGACGTCAAGCCGCTGGGCCAGCCCGACATCGAGGTGACCAGCAAGGAGTACGGCCAGGACCTGGTGTTCACCGCCGAGGTCGACGTCCGCCCCGACATCACGCTGCCGGAGCTGAGCGCGCTCAAGCTCAGCGTGGACCCGATCGAGGTCAGCGACGACGAGGTCGAGGCCGAGCTGCAGTCGCTGCGGGCCCGGTTCGGCACCCTGACCGGGGTCGAGCGGCCCGCCGCCGACGGCGACTTCGTCTCGATCGACCTGTCCGCGACCGTCGACGGCGAGGAGCTGCCGGAGGCGGCCACCGAGGGGCTGTCCCACGAGGTGGGCTCGGGCCGGCTGATCGACGGCCTGGATGAGGCGATCGTCGGCTTGGCGGCCGGGGAGAGCAAGGTGTTCACCACCACGCTGGCCGCCGGCCCGCACGCCGGGAGCCAAGCCCAGGTGACCGTCACCGTCGGCTCGGTCAAGGAGCGGGAGCTGCCCGAGCCCGACGACGAATTCGCCCAACTGGCCAGCGAATTCGACACCATCGAGGAGCTGCGGACCAACCTGGCCGACCAGGTCCGGCAGACCAAGCGGGTGCAGCAGGCCGAAAAGATCCGCGAGGCGGCGTTGGACACCCTGCTCGAGCAGGTCGACATCCCGCTGCCCGAGGCGGTGGTGCAGGCCCAGGTCGACAACACCGTGCACAACGCGTTGCACGGCCTGGACCACGACGAAGACAAGTTCGCCGCGCAGCTCGCCGAGCAGGGTTCCTCCCGCGAGGAGTTCGACGCCGACGCCCGCTCGGCCGCCGAGAAGTCGGTCAAAACCCAGCTGCTGCTCGATGCGCTGGCCGACGACCTCGAGGTCGAGGTCGGGCAGAACGACCTCACCGAGCACCTGGTGCTGATGTCGCGCCAGTACGGCATCGAACCCCAGCAGCTGCTGCAGGTGCTCTCGCAGCAAAACCAGCTGCCGGCGGTGTTCGCCGACGTGCGGCGGGGCCGCACGATCGCCGCGGTGGTGCAGGCCGCCACCGTCACCGACACCGACGGCACCGTGATCGACACCACCGAGTTCTTCGGCAGCCCGGAGGCTGACGAGGCCGGGGAGACGGAAGCCGAGGAGACCGCCGACGACGGCGAGTGACGCTGTGAGCGAACGCCGGCAGTTCAGGGAGTGCGCGGCGGCGCGGGTTGGTTAGTGTCGATGCAGACGGAACACAACGAAAGCAGGTAACCCACTGTGAGCGACATGCGTTCGAACGGGCAGGGGCTCAACCTCGTCGACTCGGTGTATGAGCGCTTGCTCTCCGAGCGGATCATCTTCCTCGGGTCGCAGGTCGACGACGACATCGCCAACCGGCTGTGCGCGCAGATTCTGCTGCTGGCCGCCGAAGACCCGACCAAGGACATCTCGCTGTACATCAACTCGCCGGGCGGGTCGATCAGCGCCGGGATGGCGATCTACGACACCATGGTGCTGGCGCCCTGCGATATCGCCACCTACGCGATGGGCATGGCCGCCTCGATGGGTGAGTTCCTGCTGGCGGCGGGCACCAAGGGCAAACGGTATGCGCTGCCGCACGCCCGCATCCTGATGCACCAGCCGCTGGGCGGGGTGACCGGTAGCGCCGCCGACATCGCCATCCAGGCCGAACAGTTCACGGTCATTAAAAAGGAGATGTTCCGGCTCAACGCCGAGTTCACCGGCCAGCCGATCGAGCGCATCGAGGCCGACTCGGACCGCGACCGCTGGTTCACCGCCGCCGAAGCCCTCGAATACGGCTTCGTCGACCACATCATCACCCGCGCCCAGACCAACGGAGCCACGTCATGAATCCCGAAATCGCGCCGCAGGCGCGTTACATCCTGCCGTCGTTCATCGAGCACTCCAGCTGGGGCGTCAAGGAATCCAACCCGTACAACAAGCTGTTCGAGGAGCGCATCATCTTCCTCGGCGTGCAGGTCGACGACGCGTCGGCCAACGACATCATGGCCCAGCTGCTGGTGCTGGAGTCGCTGGATCCCGACCGCGACATCACCATGTACATCAACTCCCCGGGTGGCTCGTTCACCTCGCTGATGGCCATCTACGACACCATGCAGTACGTGCGGGCCGACATTCAGACGGTGTGCCTGGGTCAGGCCGCGTCGGCGGCGGCGGTGCTGCTGGCCGCCGGCACCCCCGGTAAGCGGCTGGCGCTGCCCAACGCCCGGGTGCTGATCCACCAGCCGTCGCTGTCCGGGGTGATCCAGGGCCAGTTCTCCGACCTGGAGATCCAGGCCGCCGAGATCGAGCGGATGCGGACCCTGATGGAGACCACGCTGGCCCGCCACACCGGCAAGGAGCCCGAGGTGATCCGCAAGGACACCGACCGCGACAAGATCCTGACGGCCGAGGAAGCCAAGGAGTACGGGATCATCGACACCGTGCTGGAGTACCGCAAGCTGTCGGCGCAGAGCGCCTAAGGTCACGCGCCGAGCGTGTACTCAGTGCGACTTTTCGGCCGAATTTTCGCACTGGTTGCACGTTCGGCGTAAGACGCGCGCCACCGCGGCGATGTCGGCGGGACGCACCCGGCAACACCCCCCGACGATCCGGGCGCCGGCGGCCGCCCAGTCGGCGGCCAACTCCGCGGAAAACTGTGGCCGGCCCGCCCACCGACCGTGCTCCCAGCGTTCACCGCTGTTGGGGTAGACGATCACCGGCTTACCGGTGACCTCGGCGGCCACCGCGATCGCGGGCAGCACATCGGCGGGGGAGCAGCAGTTGACCCCGACCGCGACCAGGTGCGGCACCCCGGCGGCCACCGCGAACGCCTCGCGCAGCGGCTGCCCGGCGCGGGTCGTCGCCCCGTCAATGGTGTAGCTCAACCAGGCCGGCACCCCGACGTCGGCCACCAGCTTGACCAGCGCCGCGGCCTCGTCGAGGTCCGGGATGGTCTCCAGGGCCAGCACATCGGGACCGGCGGCGGCCAGCACCTCCAGCCGCGGCCGATGCCAGGCCGCCAGCGCGGCCACCGGCAGGCCGTAGCGCCCGCGGTACTCCGAGCCGTCGGCCCGCGCCGCCCCGTAGGGGCCGATCGAGGCGGCCACCCAGCGTGCCCCGGCGGCCCGGGCCAGCTCCACGCTGCGGTGCAGCAGCCGCGTCGTCGCGGCCCGGTCGAACCCGCGGGCGGCGAATCCGTCGAACGAGGCCTGATAGCTGGCGGTGGTGGCGATCGCGGCCCCGGCGCGGCGAAACGCGCTGTGCACGGCCTCGATTTCGGCCGGCGCGTCGACGAGCAGCCGCGCCGACCACAACGGGTCGGACAGGTCGTGGCCGCGGGCCTCCAACTCGCTGGCCAGGCCGCCGTCGCTGACCAGGACGGTGTCGTTGGGCACGGCGAACGCCACGGTCGCCACTGTAGGTCGGCGGTGGCCGCTCGGTCGGATAACAGCCGCGACACGGCGGCGCGTCCCACCCGCCCCACGGGGCACTCACGCGTTATGTTCTCAGCGACAGGGACAAATACCACCGACGCGATTCGCTCCTATCGGTCGCGTCACGCCGGAGCAAGCGGGTAGCGTCGGGACATACACTCTCGGCACCACCCACGAAGACTGCGAACAGGAAGTAGGCCCTCAGCACTATGGCGCGCATCGGAGACGGCGGTGACCTCCTGAAGTGCTCGTTCTGCGGAAAGAGTCAAAAGCAGGTCAAGAAGCTCATCGCCGGCCCCGGCGTATACATCTGCGACGAGTGCATCGATTTGTGCAACGAGATCATCGAGGAGGAACTCGCCGACGCCGACGACGTCAAACTCGATGAGCTGCCCAAACCCGCGGAGATCCGGGACTTCCTGGAGGGCTACGTGGTGGGCCAGGACACCGCCAAACGCACCCTGGCGGTGGCGGTCTACAACCACTACAAACGCATCCAGGCCGGGGAGAAAAGCCGCGATTCGCGGTCCGGGGAGCCCGTCGAGCTGACCAAGTCCAACATCTTGATGCTCGGGCCCACCGGCTGCGGCAAGACCTACCTGGCGCAGACGCTGGCCAAGATGCTCAACGTGCCGTTCGCGATCGCCGACGCCACCGCGCTGACCGAGGCCGGCTACGTCGGCGAGGACGTCGAGAACATTCTGCTCAAACTGATCCAAGCCGCCGACTACGACGTCAAACGCGCCGAGACCGGGATCATCTACATCGACGAGGTCGACAAGATCGCCCGCAAGAGCGAAAACCCGTCGATCACCCGGGACGTCTCCGGGGAGGGCGTGCAGCAGGCGCTGCTGAAGATCCTGGAGGGCACCCAGGCGTCGGTGCCGCCGCAGGGCGGACGCAAGCACCCGCACCAGGAGTTCATCCAGATCGACACCACCAATGTGCTGTTCATCGTGGCGGGCGCGTTCGCCGGGCTGGAAAAGATCGTCTCCGACCGGGTCGGCAAGCGCGGGCTGGGATTCGGCGCCGAGGTCCGGTCCAAGGCCGAGATCGACACCACCGACCATTTCGCCGAGGTGATGCCCGAAGACCTGATCAAGTTCGGGCTGATCCCGGAGTTCATCGGCCGGCTGCCGGTGGTGGCGTCGGTGACCAACCTGGACATGGACGCCCTGGTCAAGATCCTCTCCGAGCCGAAGAACGCGCTGGTCAAGCAGTACACCCGGCTGTTCGAGATGGACGGGGTGGAGTTGGAGTTCACCCCGGACGCGCTGGAGGCGATCGCCGATCAGGCGATTCACCGCGGCACCGGGGCCCGCGGGCTGCGCGCGATCATGGAGGAAGTCCTGCTGCCGGTGATGTACGACATCCCCAGCCGCGACGACGTCGCCAAGGTCGTGGTCACCAAGGAGACCGTGCAGGACAACGTGCTGCCGACCATCGTGCCGCGCAAGCCGTCCCGCTCGGAGCGCCGCGACAAGAGCGCCTGACCGGCGGCCGCCCGCGCGGCGCGCTAGCAAATGTTACTCGCGCGTAGGCGGCGTTCTTAGACTTGACGCGCCAGCAACAGTGACGAAAACCACAATCACCGCGCCCGTGCCCCGCGGCAACATCGGTGACCTCGATCTTTCTTGCCGTATCGGCGGCGTGTCCGACGCTCGCGGCGTCGAGGCATCCCTAAGAGCAGTGCAATAATCGGTACCGGCAGTGACATAAAAATTTTGGCGGGGTCCACTCCACATGCGCGCGGGACGACGCGCGGCTGGGTACCCGTAGAAAACGGTTATGGAAGGCGGGCACGTGGGTCCGAACGGCAACGGGGCCGGGCCGGCGGCGGCACCGGAGCGGCACAAGCTCGAAAAGGTGGTCATCCGGTTCGCGGGTGACTCCGGTGACGGGATGCAGCTCACCGGCGACCGGTTCACCTCCGAGGCGGCGCTGTTCGGGAACGACCTGGCCACCCAGCCCAACTATCCCGCCGAGATCCGCGCGCCCCAGGGCACCTTGCCCGGGGTGTCCTCGTTCCAGATCCAGATCGCCGACTACGACATCCTCACCGCCGGCGACCGTCCCGACGTGCTGGTCGCGATGAACCCGGCCGCGCTCAAGGCCAACATCGCCGACCTGCCGCGCGGCGGGCTGGTGATCGCCAACTCCGACGAGTTCACCAAGCGCAACCTGGCCAAGGTCGGCTACCAGGCCAACCCGCTGGAGAACGGGGACCTGTCCGACTACGTCGTGCAGGCCGTCGCGATGACCACGCTGACGCTGGGCGCGGTGGAGTCCATCGGCGCGACCAAGAAGGACGGTCAGCGCGCCAAGAACATGTTCGCGCTGGGGCTGCTGTCCTGGATGTACGGCCGGCCGATCGAGACCAGCGAGACGTTCATCCGGGAGAAGTTCGCCCGCAAGCCCGATATCGCCGAGGCCAACGTGCTGGCGCTCAAGGCGGGCTGGAACTACGGCGAAACCACCGAGGCGTTCGGCACCACCTACGAGGTGTCCCCGGCCAAGCTGCCGGCTGGCGAATACCGGCAGATCTCCGGCAACACCGCCCTGGCCTACGGGGTGGTCGCCGCCGGCCAGCTGGCCGGTATCCCGGTGGTGTTGGGCAGCTACCCGATCACCCCGGCGTCGGACATCCTGCACGAGCTGTCCAAACACAAGAACTTCAACGTGATCACGCTGCAGGCCGAGGATGAGATCGCCGGTATCGGCGCGGCGCTGGGCGCCTCCTACGGCGGGGCGCTGGGGGTCACCAGCACCTCGGGTCCGGGGCTGTCGCTGAAGTCCGAAGCGGTCGGGCTGGCCGTGATGACCGAGCTGCCGCTGCTGATCATCGACGTGCAGCGCGGCGGGCCGTCCACCGGGCTGCCCACCAAAACCGAGCAGGCCGACCTGCTGCAGGCGATGTACGGCCGCAACGGGGAGTCCCCGGTCGCGGTGCTGGCGCCGCGGTCACCGTCGGACTGCTTCGACGCCGCCATCGAGGCGGTGCGGATCGCGGTGACCTACCACACCCCGGTGATCCTGCTGTCCGACGGCGCCATCGCCAACGGCTCGGAGCCGTGGCGCATCCCCGACATCAGCGGCTACCCGGCGATCCGGCACGAGTTCGCCAAGGCCGGGGAACCGTTCCAGCCGTACAACCGGGACCCGCAGACCCTGGCCCGCCAGTTCGCGATCCCGGGCACCCCGGGCCTGGAGCACCGCATCGGCGGGCTGGAGGCGGCCAACGGGTCGGGCAACATCTCCTACGAGCCGGCCAACCACGACCTGATGGTGCGGCTGCGCCAAGCCAAGATCGACGGCATCGAGGTGCCCGACCTGCAGGTCGACGACCCGACCGGGGACGCCGAGCTGCTGCTGCTCGGCTGGGGCAGCTCCTATGGCCCGATCGGGGAGGCGTGCCGGCGCGCGCGCCGCAAGGGCATCAAGGTCGCCCACGCCCAGCTGCGCAACCTCAACCCGTTGCCGGCCAACCTCGGTGACGTGCTGCGCCGCTACCCGAAGGTGGTGGCGCCGGAGATGAACCTGGGCCAGTTGGCGCTGCTGCTGCGCGGCAAGTACCTGGTCGACGTGCAGTCGGTGACCAAGGTGGCCGGCATGGCGTTCCTCGCCGACGAGGTCGAAGGCATCATCGACGCCGCGCTGGACGGCACGCTGGCGGAAAAGGAAACGGACAAAGCCAAATTCGCACGGCTGGCGGCGGCTACCGTGGGTAGTGGTGTAGGAGCTGACGAATGACTGAAGTGATCGGCAACCGGCTCGGCGTGGATCTCGGTCTGACCCCCGGACCGTCCAAGATGAGTCTGGTGCCCACCACCGACGCGCCGCAGAAGGCCAAGGACTTCACCACCGACCAGGAAGTCCGCTGGTGCCCCGGCTGCGGCGACTACGTCATCCTCAACACCATCCGCAACTTTTTGCCCGAGCTCGGGCTGCGCCGGGAAAACATCGTCTTCGTCAGCGGGATCGGGTGCTCGAGCCGGTTCCCGTACTACCTGGAGACCTACGGGGTGCACTCCATCCACGGCCGTGCCCCCACCATCGCGACCGGCCTGGCGGTGGCCCGCCCCGACCTGTCGGTGTGGGTGGTCACCGGTGACGGCGACGCCCTGTCGATCGGCGGCAACCACCTGATCCACGCGCTGCGCCGCAACGTCAACCTGACGATTCTGCTGTTCAACAACCGGATCTACGGGCTGACCAAGGGGCAGTACTCGCCGACCTCGGAGGAAGGCAAGGTCACCAAGTCGACGCCGATGGGTTCGCTGGACCACCCGTTCAACCCGGTGTCGCTGGCGCTGGGCGCCGAGGCGACGTTCGTCGGCCGCGCCCTGGACTCCGACCGCAAGGGGCTGTCCGAGGTGCTGCGCGCCGCGGCCGAGCACCGCGGCTCGGCGCTGGTCGAAATCCTGCAGGACTGCCCGATCTTCAACGACGGCTCGTTCGACGCGCTGCGCAAGGAAGGCGCCGAGGAGCGGGTGATCCACGTCCGCCACGGCGAGCCGATCACCTTCGGCTCAGGCGGCGAATACTGCGTGGTGCGCTCCGGGTTCGGGCTGGAGGTGACCAAGACCGCCGACGTCGCCGCCAGCGAGATCGTCGTGCACGACGCGCACTCCACCGACCCCGGTTACGCGTTCGCGTTGTCGCGGCTGTCCGACCAGAACCTCGACCACGCGGTGATGGGCATTTTCCGGCACGTCGACCGGCCCACCTACGACGACGCCGCCCGCGCCCAGGTCGCGGCGGCGCGGGAATCCACCCCGCACGACATGGCCGCCCTGCAATCGCTGCTGCGGGGCCGCGACACCTGGACCGTCGACTGACGTGACAGTCCCGCCGCCGATCCCGCTCGCCGGGATCGTGCTGGTGGGAGGGCAGTCGCGGCGGATGGGTCGCGATAAGGCGACGCTGAGTGTTCCGGAAGCCCTGGGCGGTCGGACGCTGGTCGAGCACCTGGTCGACGTGGTCGGGCAGCGTTGCACCCCGGTGTTGGTGATGGCCGCCCGCGGACAAACCCTGCCCGAGCTGCCCGCGCAGCTGCTGCGCGACGAGGTCGCGGGCCTGGGCCCGCTGCCGGCGGTGGGACGCGGCCTGCAGACCGCGGCGGCCGGCGGCGCCGAGTACGCCTTCGTCTGTGCGGTCGACATGCCGTTGTTGACCGCCGAGCTGATCGACACCCTGGCCGACGCGGCCGCCCGGGTGGATGCCGACGTGGTGTTGCCGTGGGACGGCCGCGACCACTACCTGGCCGCGGTGTACCGGACCCGGCTGGCCCCGGGCATCACGGCCCTGGTGGCCGCCGGCGAACGCCGGATGGGCGCGTTGGTCAACACCGTCGACGCGCAACGCATCGTGGTGCCCCAGGCCCCGACGCTGGCCAACGTCAACTCGCCCGCCGATCTGCAAGCCCTGCTGCCCCGGTAAAAGCACTCCGGCAAATTGCGGCGCCGAAATTAAATAATTGCGTGCGTGGGCCTGCGTAATAGCGGCGTTATATTTCTCGGCAAAATATGGTGCGGATCGCTGGCGGTCGCGGGTCCGGGTGTTATCCGGCGCCGACGGGCCCGGTGTATTGCGTTGGGGCAGCGGGAGATTGGACCTCTTCGGCGCGACGGACACCAGCGTCGGACCGGGCGCCAGGTAGCCGAAATAGCGGTGTCAACGGCGCCGCGATGCGCCCGTGATGCGGCCCGAATTGCGGTGGTTACGCGGCCGGGGTGGCCCGTGGGGCGGCCCGGAAAGGGGTGGGTGCGCGCGCCGTTGTCGCCCGGCTTTTTGCCGCCCGCGGCCGGCGCTACGAATTTGCCCCCGCTATGAAAGGTCTTGTGGCCCTAGTTTTCCCTGGTATCGCCGTTCGCTGGTCCAGCCCGCCGGGGACCGGGCGCACCGCGGTTGGCGACGTGCCGGTCGAGCCGGTGCGGGGCCGCGCCGGCGCGCTGCCGGCGGCTGGACGGGCAAAACCAGTGTTCCAGCTCACAAAAATGGCGTGATTTGGCTCACGGAAATGGCGATACCGAGCGCTCCCGACCTGGCCAGAAAAGCGTCATGTGACCTGGGTAAATGGTTATCCGATGTCGCCGTGATCGTCTCGTTATCGAACTGAGATATCGCTCGTGTCGAAGATGACGAATGGCAATTTGGTCTCGTACCGTCCATGTCGACCCCGCGAGGGGCAAACCCAAAATCGAATCCACGGACCCGCGTGAGTGGGGCTGCAGACGGCGCTAGCCAGCCCGCAGCCGTCGGGCAGCAGCCCGTAGGGACCCATGCCCCCCGCTGTCGTGCCGGAACGAGACGGCACGTCCGAAGCATCACCTCGCCTGCATAGGCACCGGCCCAGCGCTGGGCCTGCTTCGGCGCGCGCACCGCGAAAGGAACGAGTTTGAACCACGTCCGCAAGACGCTCGTCATTGCCGCGATCACCGGGGCACTGGCCACCGCGCCGGCGGCTTCCGCCGATGACATCGACATCACTGTGCCGGGCGACTCGGTGAACACCGAGAACGTGGCGTTTGAGGCACCGGCCGCCGACGAGCTGCCGCCGGCCCCCGAGGACCTGCCGCCGGCGCCGGAGGACATCCCCCCGGCCCCCGAGGACCTGCCGCCGGCCCCCGAGGACGTTCCCCCGGCTCCCGAGGACGTGCCGCCGGCACCCGAGGACGTGCCGCCGGCTCCCGAGGAGGCGCCGGCCCCGGCTCCGAAGCGGGCGTACAGCGTGAACTGGGACGCCATCGCGCAGTGCGAGTCCGGTGGTAACTGGGGCATCGCCACCGGCAACGGCTACTACGGCGGCCTGCAGTTCACCCCCAGCACCTGGCGGGCCAACGGCGGCTCCGGCTCGGCGTCGGGCGCCAGCCGGGAGGAGCAGATCCGGGTCGCCGAGAACGTGCTGCGCACCCAGGGCATCGGCGCCTGGCCGGTCTGCGGCCGTCGCGGCTGACCCAGAAGGCAACAAAAGAGGTGCCGGGCTTAGGCCCGGCACCTCTTTTGCATGTGTTAGTCAGAAAGGCGTGACCACCGCCTTCCACGACCTCGACGACTACCTGGCGCTGCCCCGGGTGTCCGGCCTGGCCGTCTCGGCCGACGGCACCCGGCTGGTCACCACGGTCGCCGAACTCAACGACACCAGCACCGAGTACATCGCCGCGATCTGGGAAGTCGACCCGCACGGCGTGCAACCGGCCCGCCGGCTGACCCGCGGTGCGCACGGCGAGTCGTCGCCGGCGTTCACCGACGACGGCGACCTGCTGTTCGTCTCGGCCCGCGGTTCTGGTGCCGAGGACACCGACAAGCCGCCCGCCGCGCTGTGGCGGCTACCCGCCGGCGGCGGTGAGGCCAGCGAGGTGCTGGCCATGCCGGGCGGCATCGCCACGGTTCGCACCGCGGCCGCCGCCGACGCCGCGGTGGTCGGCGCCCCGCTGCTGCCCTCGGCGCGCGACCTCGACGACGACCGGCGGCTGCGCGCGCTGCGCAAGGACGCCAAGGTGTCGGCGATCCTGCACCGCGGCTACCCGGTGCGGTTCTGGGATGCCGACCTCGGCCCGGACCACCCCCACCTGCTCGCCGTCGACGGGCCGCGGGACCTCACCCCGCAACCCGGTGCCGCGCTGCGCGAGGCCGGGTTCGACGTCAGCGCCGACGGCCGATTCCTGGTGACCACCTGGCGGGTGGCCGGCCCGGGCCCGACCGAACGCTCGGTGCTGGTGCGGGTGGACCTGCACTCCGGGGAGCGCACGGTGATCGCCGACGACCCGGCGGCCGACCTCGAACACCCCGCCATCGCCCCGGACGGGTCCGCGGTGGCCTACACCCGGGAAACCATCGCCACCCCCGAGCGGGCGCCCCGCACCACCCTGGGATACCTGCGGTTCGGTGAGCGGCCGGTGACGTTGGCCGAGGGCTGGGACCGGTGGCCGGCGTCGGTGACCTGGTCACGTGACGGCGCGGCGGTAATCGTCACCGCCGACCAGGCCGGCCGCGCCCCGGTGTTCGCCGTCGAGGTCGCCACCTCCGCGGTCACCCAACTCACCGGCGACGATTTCGCCTACACCGACGTCGTCGCCGCCCCGGACGGGGTGCTGTACGCCCTGCGCAGCTCGTATGCGGCGCCGCCGCACCCGGTGCGCATCGACCCCGATGGACGGGTCACGGTGCTGCCCTGCGTGACGGCACCCGAGCTGCCCGGCACCGTGACCGAGGTGTCGGCGACCGCGACCGACGGCACCGACGTGCGGTCCTGGCTGGTGTTGCCCGACGGCACCGACCCGGCACCGTTGCTGCTGTGGATCCACGGCGGACCGCTGGGCAGCTGGAACAGTTGGTCGTGGCGGTGGAATCCGTGGCTGCTGGCCGCCCACGGCTACGCGGTGCTGCTGCCCGACCCGGCGCTGTCCACCGGCTACGGCCAGGACTTCATCCAGCGCGGTTGGGGGGCGTGGGGCGGCCCACCGTTCGCCGACCTGATGGCCGCCACCGACGCGGCCTGCGCCCACCCCCGCATCGACGCCACCCGGACCGCCGCGATGGGCGGCTCGTTCGGCGGCTACATGGCCAACTGGGTGGCTGGCCACACCGACCGGTTCGCCGCGATCGTCACCCACGCCAGCCTGTGGGCGCTGGACCAGTTCGGCCCGACCACCGACCTGGCCTACTACTGGCGCCGGGAGATGACACCGCAGATGGCCGCCGAGCACTCCCCGCACCGGTTCGTCGCCGCGATCACCACCCCGATGCTGGTCATCCACGGCGACAACGACTACCGGGTGCCCATCGGTGAGGCGCTGCGGCTGTGGTACGAGCTGCTGGCCGCCTCGGGGCTGCCGGCCGGTGACGACGGGTCCAGCCCGCACCGGTTCTTGTACTTCCCGTCGGAGCACCACTGGGTGCTGGCCCCGCAGCACGCCAAGATCTGGTACCAGACGGTGGTCGGGTTTTTGGCCGAACACGTGCTCAGGGACACCGCCGAGCGGCCCGAGCTGCTCGGGTAGCGTCGGGGGCGTGACGCAGAACACCCGCGACTTCGACATCGTGTTGTACGGGGCCACCGGCTTCGTCGGGAAGCTGACCGCCGAGTATTTGGCCCGGGCCGGCGGCAGGGCCCGCATCGCGCTGGCCGGGCGGTCCACCGACCGGCTGCGCGCGATCCGCGACACGCTGGGGGAGTCCGCGCAGGACTGGCCGCTGCTGGTCGCCGACACCGCCGCCCCGTCCACCCTGGATGCGATGGCCGCCCAAACCCAGGTCGTCGTCACCACCGTCGGGCCCTACACCCGCTACGGGCTGCCGCTGGTCGCCGCGTGCGCGGCGGCCGGCACCGATTACGCCGACCTGACCGGGGAGGCGATGTTCGTCCGCAACAGCATCGACCTGCACCACAAGCAGGCCGTCGACACCGGCGCCCGGATTGTGCACGCCTGCGGATTCGACTCCATCCCCTCGGATCTGAGCGTGTACGCGCTGTACCGGGCCGCGCGCGACGACGACGCCGGCGACCTGCTGGACACTAACTTCGTGCTGCGCAGCTTCTCCGGCGGGGTCTCCGGCGGCACCGTCGCCTCGATGATGGAGGTGATGCACACCGCGTCCAGCGACCCGGAAGCGCGCGCGCTGCTGGCCGACCCGTACACGCTCAGCGGTGACCGCGGGGCCGAACCCGAGCTGGGTCCGCAACCGGACCTGCCGTGGCGGCGGGGTCGCGACATCGCCCCCGAGCTGGCCGGGGCATGGACGGCCGGATTTGTGATGGCGCCGTACAACACGCGAATTGTGCGGCGCAGCAACGCTTTACAGGATTGGGCGTACGGCCGGCGGTTCCGTTACTCCGAGCACATGAGCGTCGGCTCCTCGCCGGTGGCGCCGGCGGCGTCGGCGCTGGTCACCGGGGCCGGCAACGCGGCTTTCGGGTTGGGCAGCAGGTTTTTCCGGCTGTTGCCGCCCCGGCTGGTGCAGCGGCTGGCCCCCCAACCGGGCACCGGCCCCAGCGAGAAGCGCCGCGAACAGGGCTATTACCGCGCCGAGACGTACACCACCACGACCACCGGCGCCCGCTACATGGCGCGCATGGCGCAACAAGGCGACCCCGGCTACAAGGCCACCTCGGTGCTGCTGGGCGAGTGCGGGCTGGCGCTGGCGCTGGACCGCGACCAGCTGCCCGACCGGCACGGGGTGCTGACCCCGGCCGCGGCCATCGGCGATGCGCTGCTGGCCCGGTTCCCCGCGGCGGGGGTCACGCTGCAGACCGACCGACTGTCGTGAGCGGCCCGGCAGGAAACCCTGTCGGTCACCGCGATCTCGATTAGTGTCATCACTAAGTGCGCAATATCCCGGTAAACCAGTAGAAAAGGTGAATACTCCGATGGCCGGACTTGATGATCTCTTCGCCGCGATTCCCACCCAGGACATCGCCAACAAGCTCGGCGCCGACCAAGGCGAGGTCGATAGCGCCATCCGCACCCTGGTGCCGGTCCTGGTCGGTGGCCTGCAGGAGAACGCGCAGGACCCCGACCACGCCTCGCAGATCGAGTCCGCGGCCAGCAGCCACGCCGCCCGCGGCCTGCTCGACACCGGTGCCACGGTAGACCAGGTCGACGAAAGCGACGGCCAGAAGGCGATCGCCAAGATCTTCGGCGGCAACGACACCAACCAGGTCGCCGCGGCGCTGGCCGGCGGCGGCGCCGGCAACAGCGATCTGCTCAAGCAGCTGCTGCCCATTCTGGCCCCGATCGTGCTGGCCTACATCGGCAAGCAGATGGGCCAAAAGAGTGCGCCCGAGCCCGCGCAGCAGTCGTCCGGCGGGGTGCTCGGCGACGTGCTGGGCAGCATCCTGGGCGGGGCCACTGGCGGCAGCAAGTCGTCGGGCAGCATCCTGGGCAACATCTTGGGTGGTAAAGCCGGCGGCGCGATCGGCGACATCCTCGGCGGCCTGCTCGGCGGCAAAAAGTAGCCGGTTAAGCCGGCCCGGCCCGCGCCGAGATTGCGGTGCGGGCTGCGGTCGGGCCGTCGCGCACAGCCCTGCCGGCAATCTCGTCGGCCGGCGGGCCGGCCGTCGGGCGGGGGTGGGCGAACACCCTGCGGCGTCGGCTCGGCGGGGGTTCTTAGAATTGACCGGTGACCGCGACCCCGAACCCCGCCCCCGACGCCCTACCCAAGTCGTGGGATCCCGGCGCGGTCGAGGACACCATCTACCAGCGCTGGGTGGACGCCGGCTACTTCACCGCCGACCCGACCAGCGGTAAACCCGGGTATTCGATTGTGCTGCCGCCACCGAACGTGACCGGCAGCCTGCACATGGGACATGCGCTGGATCACACCCTGATGGACGCGCTGACCCGGCGCAAGCGGATGCAGGGCTACGAAGTGCTGTGGCTACCGGGCATGGACCACGCCGGCATCGCCACCCAAAGCGTGGTGGAACGCCAGCTCGCGGCGGACGGCAAGACCAAAGAAGACTTCGGCCGTGAGCTGTTCATCGACAAGGTGTGGGACTGGAAACGCGACTCCGGCGGCACCATCGGCGCCCAGATGCGCCGGCTCGGCGACGGGGTGGACTGGAGCCGCGACCGGTTCACCATGGACGACGGGCTGTCCCGCGCGGTGCGCACCATCTTCAAACGGCTCTACGACGCCGGACTGATCTATCAGGCCGAGCGGCTGGTCAACTGGTCGCCGGTGCTGGAAACCGCCATCTCCGACCTCGAAGTCAAATACGAAGACATCGAAGGCGAATTGGTGTCGTTCCGGTACGGCTCGCTCGACGATGCGGGCCCGCACATCGTGGTGGCCACCACCCGCGTCGAGACCATGCTGGGTGACACCGCCATCGCCGTGCACCCCGACGACGACCGCTACCGCCACCTGGTTGGCAGCACGCTGCCGCACCCGTTCGTGGACCGGGACCTGCGCATCGTGGCCGACGAGCACGTCGACCCCGAATTCGGCACCGGCGCAGTCAAAGTCACGCCCGCCCACGACCCCAACGACTTCGAGATCGGGCTGCGGCACAACCTGCCGATGCCCTCGATCCTGGACACCAAGGCCCGCATCGTCGACACCGGAACCGAATTCGACGGCATGGACCGCTTCGAGGCCCGGGTGGCGGTGCGCGAGAAGCTCGCCGCGCAGGGCCGGGTGGTGGCCGAGAAGCGGCCCTATCTGCACAGCGTCGGGCATTCCGAACGCAGCGGCGAGGTCATCGAGCCGCGGCTGTCGATGCAGTGGTGGGTCAACGTCTCCAAACTGGCCAGGGCCGCCGGCGACGCGGTGCGCAACGGGGACACCGTGATTCACCCCAAAAGCCTGGAGCCGCGCTGGTTCGCCTGGGTCGACGACATGCACGACTGGTGCATCTCCCGGCAGCTGTGGTGGGGGCACCGCATCCCGATCTGGCACGGCCCCGACGGCGAGAAGGTGTGTGTGGGGCCCGACGACACCCCGCCGGAGGGCTTCGAGCAGGACCCCGACGTGCTGGACACCTGGTTCTCCTCGGCGCTGTGGCCGTTTTCCACCATGGGGTGGCCCCAGCGCACCCCGGAGCTGGAAAAGTTTTATCCGACCAGCGTTTTGGTCACCGGGTACGACATCCTGTTCTTCTGGGTGGCCCGGATGATGATGTTCGGCACCTTCGTCGGCGACGACGACGCCATCACCCTGGGCGGCACCCGCGGCCCGCAGGTGCCGTTCACCAACGTGTTCCTGCACGGGCTGATCCGCGACGAGTTCGGCCGCAAGATGAGCAAGTCGCGGGGCAACGGCATCGACCCGCTGGACTGGGTGGAGTTGTTCGGCGCCGACGCGCTGCGGTTCACCCTGGCCCGGGGCGCCAGCCCGGGCAGCGACTTGAGCATCGGCGAAGACCATGCCCGCGCCTCCCGCAACTTCGTGACCAAGCTGTTCAACGCCACCCGGTTCGCGTTGCTCAACGGCGCGGCGCTGGCGCCGGTGCCGGCGGTGGCCGACCTCACCGATGCCGACCGGTGGATCCTGGGACGGCTGGAACAGGTTCGCGCCGAAGTGGATTCGGCGTTCGACAGCTACGAGTTCAGCCGGGCCTGCGAGGCGCTGTACCACTTCACCTGGGACGAGTTCTGCGACTGGTATGTGGAGCTGGCCAAGGCGCAGCTGGCCGACGGGCATCAGCACACCACGGCGGTGCTGGCCGCCGTGCTCGACACCCTGCTGCGGCTGCTGCACCCGGTGATCCCGTTCGTCACCGAAACCCTGTGGCAGGCCGTCACCGGACACGAGTCGGTGGTCGTCGCCGACTGGCCGGCGCCGTCCGGGATCACGCTGGATCCGGTTGCCGCGCAACGCATCACCGATATGCAAAAACTGGTGACCGAGGTGCGTCGGTTCCGCAGCGACCAGGGCCTGCGGGACCGGCAGAAGGTGCCGGCCCGGCTGGCCGGAGTCGCCGAGGCCGACCTGGCCACCCAGGTGGCCGCGGTCAGCTCGCAGGCCTGGCTCACCGAGGCGGGACCCGATTTCGCGCCGTCGGCCTCGGTGGAGGTGCGGCTTTCCGGCGGCACCGTCGTCGTCGAACTCGACACGTCGGGCACCGTCGACGTCGCCGCCGAACGCCGCCGGCTGGAGAAGGACCTGGCCGCCGCCAACAAGGAGCTGACCACCACCTCGGCCAAGCTCGGCAACGACGCGTTCGTGTCCAAGGCGCCCGCCGACGTCGTCGACAAGATCCGCGGCCGCCAGCAACTGGCCCGCGACGAAGTGCAGCGGATCACGGCGCGGCTCGCGGATCTGGCATGACCGAACCCACCCCGGACGAGATCGCCGCGCTGCTGCAGGTCGAACACCTGCTGGACCAGCGCTGGGGCGAAACCAAGATCGAGCCGAGCCTGACCCGGATCAACGCGCTGTTGGACCTGCTCGGCTCGCCGCAGCGGGCCTACCCGTCGATCCACATCGCCGGCACCAACGGCAAAACGTCGGTGGCGCGGATGGTGGACGCGCTGCTGACCGCGCTGCACCGGCGCACCGGACGCACCACCAGCCCGCACCTGCAATCCGCGGTGGAACGCATCTCCATTGACGGCCAGCCGATTACGCCGGCCCGATATGTGGCCACCTACACCGAGATCGAGCCGTTCGTGCAGATGGTCGATGCGCAGTCGCAGGCCGACGGCGGCCCGGCGATGAGCAAATTCGAGGTGCTCACCGGGATGGCCTTCGCCGCGTTCGCCGACGCCCCGGTCGAGGTCGCGGTCATCGAGGTCGGGCTGGGCGGGCGCTGGGACGCCACCAACGTGGTCCAGGCGCCGGTGGCGGTGATCACCCCGATCGGCATCGACCACGTCGAATACCTCGGCCCCGACATCACCGGGATCGCCGCGGAGAAGGCCGGGATCATCGCCAAATCCGAGGGCGAGGTGGACACCGTCGCGGTCATCGGGCAGCAGGTGCCGGAGGTGATGGAGGTGCTGTTGACCCATGCGGTGCGCGCCGACGCCGCCGTGGCGCGGGAGAACTCCGAGTTCGCGGTGCTGGACCGCAGCGTCGCCGTCGGCGGGCAGCTGCTGACCCTGCAGGGGCTCGGCGGGGTGTACTCCGAGCTGTTCCTGCCGCTGCACGGGGAACATCAGGCGCACAACGCGGCGCTGGCGCTGGCGGCGGTGGAGGCCTTCTTCGGCGCCGGGGCCGAGCGTCAACTGGACGTCGACGCCGTGCGGGCCGGGTTCGCCGCGGTGACCAGCCCGGGCCGGCTGGAACGGATGCGCAGCGCGCCGACGGTGTTCATCGACGCCGCGCACAATCCGGCCGGGGCGGCCGCGTTGGCGCAGGCCCTGGCCGCCGAATTCGACTTCCGCTACCTGGTGGGGGTCCTCAGCGTGCTGGCCGACAAGGACGTCGACGGCATCCTCGCTGCGCTGGAACCGGCCTTCGACCAGGTTGTCGTCACCCACAACGGCTCGCCGCGGGCGCTGGACGTCCAAGAGTTGGCGTTGGCCGCCCAGCAGCGGTTCGGCCCGGACCGGGTGCAGACCGCCGACACCTTGCCCGACGCCATCGAGGTGGCCACCGCGCTGGTGGAAGACGCCGGTGCGGAGGGGGGTGCGTCCGGGACCGGGATCGTCATCACCGGCTCGGTGGTCACCGCCGGCGCCGCGCGCACCCTGTTCGGTCGGGATCCGCAATGACGCAACCCGCGCCGGTGGACCCGTGGCGCAGTTTCCGCGGGGTGATGGCCGGCACCTTGATCCTGGAGGCGATCGTGGTGCTGCTGGCGCTGCCGGTGGTCGGCGCGGTCGGCGGCGGGTTGAGCGCGGCGTCGGCGGCGTACCTGATCGGGCTGGCGGTGGTGTTGCTGGCGTTGGCCGGCGTGCAGGGCCGGCCGTGGGCGATCTGGGTGAACCTGGCCGTGCAACTGGTGCTGATCGCCGGTTTCCTCATCTATCCGGGCGTGGGCGTCGTCGGGGTGCTGTTTGCCGGGGTGTGGGCGTTGATCGCCTACTTCCGCGCCGAGGTGCTGCGCCGGCAGCGCCGTGGCCTGTTACCAGGGCAGCAGCCGCCGGGGGACTGACGCGCCAGGTACGCTGTCCGCCGTTGCCGCCAGCGACGATGCAGTGGGGGCACCCCGGTGAGGGGACGAAACGACGTAGAGGAGCGGCGCGTGGCTACCGAGCGGACCCTGGTGTTGATCAAGCCCGACGGCGTGCAGCGGCGCCTGGTGGGGGAGATCCTCAAACGCATCGAAGACAAGGGCCTGTCGATCGCGGCGCTGGAGCTGCGGGACGTCGGCGACGAGCTGGCCCGCCAGCACTACGCCGAACACGAGGGCAAGGCGTTCTTCGGCTCGCTGCTGGAGTTCATCACCTCCGGATCGGTGGTGGCCGCGGTGGTGGAAGGACCGCACGCCATCGCGGCGTTTCGGCAGATCGCGGGCGGCACCAACCCGGTCGAGCAGGCCACGCCCGGCACCATCCGTGGCGACTTCGGCCTGGAAACCCAGTTCAACCTGGTCCACGGCTCCGATTCACCGGAGTCCGCACAGCGCGAGATCGCGTTGTGGTTCCCCGGGCGGTAAACGCGCCGACCAGACGCAAAAGCCCCCTTTTCCTGCCGCGATAGGGGGCTTTTGGGTCTGCTCGCGGTCAGCGGCCGGCCCCGGGATGTCGCACTTGGTCCGGATCGGCCGGCCGGTGTGGGATACTGGCCGAGGGTGAACGTCACCGGACCGGTGGCGAACATCCGAATGAAGACTCAGACGAGCGCGACCACCGCCGACCGCGGTGCGGCGCCGACCGTCCAGCCGTCATTCAGCCAGGCACCGAGTGAGTTCCACCGAGCCGCTCGGGGCGAGACCACCACAAGCCCGGGGAGCAGTTTTTCCGGGTACATAGCGGAAGCCCTCGCGTGGCCGCGTCACCACGACGCGCCCGGGGGCTCGAGGAGACTTACGTGGCCGACGATGCCCTATTTGACGAAGTATCAGCACAGCCCGCACCGCAGGAGGACCTGCCCGAGCGGCTGAGGGTCCACTCCCTGGCGCGGGTGCTGGGCACCACCAGCCGGCGGGTGCTCGACGCGCTCGCCGAACTCGATGGGCGGGTGCGCAGCGCGCACTCCAGCGTCGACCGGGTCGACGCGGTCCGGGTCCGCGACCTGTTGGGCGCCGCGGAGCCCGCCCCGCTGCCCGCGGTCGAGCCCGCGCCGATCGACGTGGCCGAGCCCGAGGCGGCCCCCGCCGAGGTGGCCGAGCCCGCCCCGGCCGAGCCGGAGTCCCGGCTGATGCTGGAGACCACCGCGGTGCACGCCGCCTACATGCCGCTGTTCGTCGCCCCGCAACCGGTGCCGGCCGACGCCGAGGACACCGAGGACGACGACGAGGCGGAGGAGGGCGCCGAGGAGGGCGAGGACTCCGACGAGCGGCCGGCCAACAAGCGGCGCCGGCGCGGGCGCCGTGGCCGTGGCCGCGGCCGCGGCGACCAGGGCGGATCGGAGGAGTCCGGCGACGTCGACGCGACCGACGCCGACAGTTCCGACGAGGACACCGAGGACAAGGACGACGGCGACGAGGACGAAGCCGGCACCGCCGAGGCCGGCAGCCGGCGGCGGCGCCGTCGGCGGCGCCGCAAATCGGGCTCCGGGGGCGACGACGACACCCCGTCCTCCGACGATCCGCCGAACACCGTCGTGCACGAGCGCACCCCGCGCAAAGCCGACAAGGACTCCGACAACAACGAGATCCAGGGCATCAACGGCTCGACCCGGCTGGAGGCCAAACGGCAGCGCCGCCGCGACGGCCGCGACGCCGGCCGGCGCCGCCCGCCCATCCTGAGCGAGGCCGAGTTCTTGGCGCGGCGCGAGGCCGTCGAGCGGGTGATGGTGGTGCGCGACAAGGTCCGCACCGAGCCCCCGCACCAGGGCGCGCGCTACACCCAGATCGCGGTGCTCGAGGACGGCGTCGTCGTCGAGCACTTCGTGACGTCGGCGGCGTCGACGTCGCTGGTCGGCAACATCTACCTGGGCATCGTGCAAAACGTGCTGCCGTCGATGGAGGCCGCGTTCGTCGACATCGGCCGCGGCCGCAACGGGGTGTTGTACGCCGGCGAGGTCAACTGGGAGGCCGCCGGGCTGGGCGGGGCCAACCGCAAGATCGAGCAGGCCCTCAAACCCGGCGACTACGTCGTCGTGCAGGTCAGCAAGGACCCGGTCGGGCACAAGGGCGCCCGGTTGACCACCCAGGTGTCGCTGGCCGGGCGCTACCTGGTCTATGTGCCGGGCGCGTCGTCGACCGGGATCAGCCGCAAGCTGCCCGACACCGAACGCCAGCGGCTCAAGGAGATCCTGCGCGAGGTGGTGCCGTCCGACGCCGGGGTGATCATCCGCACCGCGTCCGAGGGCGTCAAAGAGGAGGACATCCGCGCCGACGTCACCCGGCTGCAGGAGCGCTGGAGCCAGATCGACGCCACCGCCGCCGAGACCAAACAGAAGGCCGCCGGCGCCGCCGTCGCGCTCTACGAGGAACCCGACGTGCTGGTCAAGGTCATCCGCGACTTGTTCAACGAGGACTTCTCCGAGCTGATCGTCGCCGGGGCCGACGCGTGGACGACGATCACCGACTACGTGGAGGCGGTGGCCCCGGAGCTGGTGTCCAAACTGACCAAGTACGAACCGCCGGCCGGTCCGGACGGCCAGCCCGGGCCGGACGTGTTCGCGGTGCACCGCATCGACGAACAGCTGGCCAAGGCGATGGACCGCAAGGTGTGGCTGCCCTCGGGCGGCACCCTGGTGATCGACCGGACCGAGGCGATGACCGTCGTCGACGTCAACACCGGCAAGTTCACCGGCTCCGGCGGCAACCTGGAGCAGACCGTCACCAAGAACAACCTGGAGGCCGCCGAGGAGATCGTGCGCCAGCTGCGGCTGCGCGACATCGGCGGCATCGTGGTCATCGACTTCATCGACATGGTGCTGGAATCCAACCGCGATCTGGTGCTGCGCCGGCTGACCGAGGCGCTGGCCCGCGACCGCACCCGCCACCAGGTGTCGGAGGTGACCTCGCTGGGGCTGGTGCAGCTGACCCGGAAACGGTTGGGCACCGGGCTGGTCGAGGCGTTCTCCACGTCCTGCCCGCACTGCGCGGGCCGCGGCATCATGCTGCACACCGACCCCGTCGACTCCACCACGCCGGGCCGCAAATCCGAGTCCGGCGGCGGTCGGCGCGGCAAGCGGACCAAGAAGAGCAAGGCCGAGGAGCCGACGGTGGCCAAGGTGCCGCCGCACGTCCCCGGCGAGCACCCGATGTTCAAAGCCATGGCGGCCGCCAACGGCAAGCACGACGACGAGGAGTCCGCGGAGTCCGGTGAACCGCGTCCCGCGGACGAAACGCCGACGGCCGAGGCCGCCGAGGAGCGCGTCGACGAGCAGACCGAGAAGCAGGTCGCCCGCGAGGTCGCCGAGGAGGACCTGGTCGACACCGACGAGGACGCGTTCGACGAGGACACCGACGAGGACGAGGACACCGACGAAGACTCCGACGACGAGGACGAGGTCGACCTCGATGACGAGGACGATGAGGACTTCGACGAGGATCTCGACGTCATCGACGACTCCGAGGACTCCGAGGAAGAGGACGCCGAGGTGGGCGTCGCCGTGTCGGCGCCCGCGCGCCCGCGTCGGCGCCGCGCGGCGGCCCGCCCCGCCGGCCCGCCGATTCACGAGGACTAGCGGCGGTTTACCGGGGGCGGTTTGACCCCTTACCCGCTGGTCAAGTACCCTTGAGCAGTTGTCGCCAGGACCGGCTATCGCTGGCCGGCGACGGCGGGATACCCAACGAACCCGCACCCCCGACCCGTGCGCGCAGCCGACCGGTAGCGCGCGCCCGCAGAGCAGAGGAAGCGATGGCGACGTACGCAATCGTCAAGACCGGCGGCAAACAGTACAAGGTTGCCGTCGGTGACGTGGTCAAGGTCGAGAAGCTGGACTCCGAGCCCGGCGCCTCGGTGTCGCTGCCGGTGGCCCTGGTGGTCGACGGCGCCAAAGTCACCACCGATGCCAAGGCGCTGGCCAAGGTGGCGGTGACCGGTGAGGTGCTCGAGCACACCAAGGGCCCCAAGATCCGCATCCACAAGTTCAAGAACAAGACCGGCTACCACAAGCGGCAGGGTCACCGTCAGCGGTTGACCGTGCTCAAGGTCACCGGCATCAAGTAGGCGAGGGAGCGAGCAGAGATGGCACACAAGAAGGGCGCTTCCAGCTCACGTAACGGCCGGGATTCCGCCGCCCAGCGGCTCGGCGTCAAGCGGTTCGGGGGCCAGGTCGTCAAGGCCGGCGAGATTTTGGTGCGGCAGCGGGGTACCCACTTCCACCCGGGTGTCAACGTCGGCCGCGGCGGCGACGACACGCTGTTCGCCAAGGAGGCCGGCGCCGTCGAATTCGGCCTCAAACGCGGCCGCAAGACGGTCAACATCGTCCCGGTGGCCTAGCGGCTGGCCCTTGGCTTCGCGAACGTGCACCCAGGGCGGGAATCACGGCTAAATTTCGCCATGACTGCACGTTCGGCGAGCGAGAGGAACCCCGATGCCTCGGTTTGTCGACCGCGTCGTGATCGATGTGCGGGCGGGCTCCGGCGGGAACGGCTGCGCTTCGGTGCACCGCGAGAAATTCAAACCATTGGGCGGTCCGGACGGCGGCAACGGCGGCCGCGGCGGCAGTGTGGTGCTGGTCGTCGACCCGCAGGTCCACACCTTGCTGGACTTCCACTTCCGGCCGCACATCACCGCCCCGAACGGCAAGCAGGGCATGGGTGCTCACCGCGACGGGGCCGCCGGTGCCGACCTGGAAGTCAAGGTTCCCGACGGCACCGTGGTGCTCGACGAGCAGGGCCGGCTGCTGGCCGACTTGGTCGGCGCCGGAACCCGTTTCGAGGCCGCGGCCGGTGGTCGCGGCGGTCTGGGCAACGCCGCGCTGGCGTCGCGGGCCCGCAAAGCGCCCGGCTTCGCGCTGCTGGGCGAGAAGGGCCAGGCCCGCGACCTGACCCTGGAGCTGAAAACCGTCGCCGACGTCGGCCTGGTCGGTTTCCCGTCGGCCGGGAAATCGTCGCTGGTGTCCGCGATTTCGGCGGCCAAACCCAAGATCGCCGACTACCCGTTCACCACCCTGGTGCCGAACCTGGGGGTGGTGTCGGCCGGTGAGCACACCTTCACCGTCGCCGACGTGCCCGGCCTGATCCCGGGTGCCTCGGCCGGGCGCGGCCTGGGGCTGGACTTTCTGCGGCACATCGAGCGCTGCGCGGTGCTGGTGCATGTCATCGACTGCGCCACCGCCGAGCCGGGCCGCGACCCGATCTCCGACATCGACGCGCTGGAAGCCGAACTGGCCGCCTATCAGCCGACGCTGCAGGGGGATTCGGCGCTGGGTAACCTCGCCGAACGGCCCCGGGCGGTGGTGCTCAACAAGGTCGACGTGCCCGACGCGCGGGAACTCGCCGAGTTCGTCCGCGACGACATCACCGCCGCCCGCGGCTGGCCGGTGTTCGAGGTGTCCACGGTCACCCGGGACGGATTGCGGCCGTTGACGTTCGCGTTGTGGGAGCTGGTCGCCGCGTACCGCGAAGCCCAGCCGCCGCCGGTGGCACGCCGGCCGGTGATCCGCCCGGTCCCCGTCGACGACACCGGTTTCACCGTGGAGGCGGACGGACAGGGCGGCTTCGTGGTGCACGGGGCGCGGCCCGAACGCTGGATCAGCCAAACCAATTTCGACAACGACGAGGCGGTCGGCTACCTGGGGGACCGGCTGGCGCGGCTGGGCGTCGAGGACGAACTGCTGCGGCTGGGCGCCAAACCCGGCTGCGCGGTCACCATCGGGGAGATGACCTTCGACTGGGAGCCGGCCACCCCGGCTGGCGTCGACGTCGCGTTGTCCGGGCGCGGCACCGACGCCCGGCTGGACCGCACCGACCGGGTCGGCGCCGCCGAACGCAAAGCCGCGCGCCGGGCCCGCCGCGAGCATGAGTAGCGCCGGCGACGATGCAGAGCGCAGCGATGAGGAGGAGCGGCGCCGATGAGTAGCGCCCGGGAGGCGGTGCGCAGCGCGCGCAGCCTGGTCGTCAAGGTCGGCACCACCGCACTGACCACCCCGACCGGGGTGTTCGATGCCGGGCGGCTGGCGTCGCTGGCCGAGGCGATCGAGGCCCGCATGACGGGCGGCTCCGACGTCGTCATCGTGTCGTCCGGGGCGATCGCGGCCGGCATCGAACCGCTGGGGCTGTCCAAGCGCCCCACCGACCTGGCCACCAAACAGGCCGCGGCCAGCGTGGGCCAGGTCGCCCTGGTCAATTCGTGGAGCGCGGTGTTCGCCCGCTATCGGCGCACGGTCGGGCAGGTGCTGCTGACCGCGCACGACATCGCGATGCGGGTGCAGCACACCAACGCCCAACGCACCCTGGATCGGCTACGGGCGCTGCACGCGGTGGCCATCGTCAACGAAAACGACACGGTGGCCACCAACGAGATCCGGTTCGGCGACAACGACCGGCTCTCGGCGCTGGTGGCGCATCTGGTCGGCGCCGACGCGCTGGTGCTGCTGTCCGATATCGACGGCCTCTACGACGCCGACCCCCGCAAGGGCACGGCCCGGTTCATCCCCGAGGTCACCGGGCCCGCCGACCTGGACGGGGTAGTGGCGGGGCAGAGCAGCCACCTGGGCACCGGCGGGATGGCCTCCAAGCTGTCGTCGGCGCTGCTGGCCGCCGACGCCGGGGTGCCGGTGCTGCTGGCCGCGGCCGCCGACGCCGCCGCCGCGCTGGGCGACGCCTCGGTGGGCACCGTGTTCGCCGCCCGGGCGAACCGGATGTCGGCGCGGAAGTTCTGGGTGCGCTACGCCGCGGACGCCGCCGGGTCGGTGACGCTGGACGCCGGGGCGGTCGAGGCGGTGCTGGGCCGGCGCCGCTCGCTGCTGTCGGCCGGGATCACCGCGGTGACGGGTCGGTTCGCCGGCGGCGACGTCGTCGAACTGTGCGGACCGGACGGCGCGGTCGTGGCGCGCGGCGTGGTCGCCTACGACGCCACCGAACTGGCAGGAATGATCGGCCGCTCCACCGCCGAGCTGCCCGCCGAGCTGCGTCGCCCGGCCGTGCACGCCGACGACCTGGTCGCGGTGTAGCTGCTGCTTCGCCGCGCCGCGAGCCCGTCGAGATGGGCTCGAGGTACAGCGCGCCCCAGACGATCTCGGCCCGCGTGGTCGCCAGCTCGGCATCGTGGCTGGTCAGTTCGCGACGTATGGCCGAAAGCGGAGTCCCAGCAAAAGCCCAGCGGCCCAACGAAAACCGCCCACCAACTGAACTAGCAACATAGCACACCCACTCGCGCCGATCGACGACCGGGGCACGCCAGCGTCGGCCTCACCCGACTCGGCCGCGCACAGTGAACTGTAAGGTAACTCGCAGGCGCGCTGCAAAGGGCTGGTCAAGTGACCGCCCGATTACGTTGCTGCTGCTGAGAGCGTCGACCCCGTTCAGGTCGGGCGCCGATCCGTGGAAACATATGCGCATCCGGCTACGCTATGCTGGCGACGTGAACTTCGGACGTGCCAACCAGAGCGTGGTCGTGGCGTGAGTTCGCGGTAACCCGTGTTGCATCATCGTCGTGGATGAACGACGCGGTTCTAAATCCACAGGGTCGGGGCAAGCGAATTGGCAGAAATGGAGGTAAGTATGCCGACTAGCGCGCAGTAAGGCTTCCGACGTTGATCAGCCTGCATCTACTGTGCTGCTTGCTCTTTCCGGTCCGTGTATCACAGACGGTCGGTGCCCGCGCTTCGGGCGAAACCGTGTAATCAGGGCAAACCACGACGCTCGACGAGCCTTATAGGTTTGGACCCCCTAATGGTTGCTGAAACCAGTAGGGGGTCCGCAGCCGACGAAGCGGCAACTTCGTCGACTGTGCTCTGCCCACCCACGAGTAACCGTGGTCGCGAAACTACGTGTTTTGACTCATGAAAGGACATTTCCGAGCGGTGTAAAGACTACTCTTCAATTCGACCAGGCGGCAACAGCTACCCGGTCGTGGACGGCGCTGCATCGGCGGTACGGCCGTATCAACCCCTCTACCAGCGACTTCACCGAGGTGTGTCGCGGTGCATCCGGCTGCCGTCAGCAGGGCGAGCCGGTGACCTCGACGAGGGTCCGGGACACGTTCGGCCAGCGCGAAGTCGACCGCAATTGGGCAATTGATTAAGCAGTGCAGGGCAGTGGCTTTTTCGAAACGCCAAAAAAATGGATAGCGATGATTGGAGAAGATTACAGATGACGGTTGTGACCCAACACCACGATGTGCTGGATCTCGTCAAGGATGGCCTTCTTTCCGTGGCCACTATTGAACTGCCCGAATTGACGCCAGATCTCGAAATCGCGGATCTTGGCTACAACTCCGTGCAGACCATGGAGTTTTTGACCTACCTCGAAGAAGAAACCGGGGTGTCGTTCTCGCCGCGGTCCTTGATGACCGTGGAGACACTGGCCGATCTGGCCGAGGTGGTGCGGTCGGCGGTCTCCGAAGCCGCAGTCGCCGCCCGCTGAGCCACGAAAGACGCTGACATGACTGGGGACTCGCAGACCGGCACCCGGCTGGCTGTGGTGGGGATGGCGTGCAATATCCCGGGCGCCGCGGACGTGAAGTCGTTTTGGCAGATGCTGGCGTCCGGGCGTTCGGCGTTCGGTCAGGTGCCGTCGGATCGGTGGGACCACCGGCCGTTCTTCGATCCGGAGGGCCGGGCGCCGAACTCCGCCTACAGCGATGTGATGGCCACGGTGACCGACATCGATCGGTTCGATCCGCTCGATTTCGGTATTTCACCGCGGCAAGCCGAAGTGATGGACCCGCAGCACCGGATTCTGCTGACCGCGACCCGCGCGGCGCTGGACAACGCCGGACTGGACGAGCAGACGCTGTCCGGCCGGAAAGTCGGCGTGTACGTGGGCATCTCGGCCAGCGACTTCCGGGAGCTGATGACGGCTCCACTGCGGGCCACCCAGTTCAGCACCGGCGCGTTCGGGGCGCGCAGCGAAACCGGCCTGGATGAGTTGGCCGCCGCGGTGCCCCCGGTGCGGGCGTTCACCATGCCCGGCTCGCTGTTGAACATGGCGGCGGCCGCGATCACCCGCAGCTTCAACCTGCGCGGACCGTCGATGGCCATCGACGCCGCCTGCGCGTCGTCGCTGGTCGCGCTGTACAACGCGGTGCTGGCGTTGCGGGCCGGGCAGTGCGAAATCGCCGTCGTCGCGGGCGTGCACCTGAACCTGGTACCCGACGGCCTGGTGCTGTTCTCCAAGATCGGCGCGGTGTCCAAATCCGGGGTGTGCCGGCCGTTCGACGCCGACGCCGACGGTTTCGTGCTCGGCGAAGGCGTGGGCGTGGTGGTGTTGACCCGCGAAGACGCGGTCCCCGACGACGCCGAGGTGTATGCCTGGCTGCGCGGCATCGGCTGCACCAGCGACGGCGGCGGCGCCGGGGCGATGGAACCCCAGGTCGGCGGCCAACGCGCCGCCATCGAGTCGGCCCTCGCCGACTCGGGGCTGTCGGCGGCCGACGTCGACTACATCGAAGCGCACGGCACCGCCACGGTGGTCGGCGATGCGGTGGAAGTCGAGTCGTTGAGCCGGTGCCTGCCACCCCGGGACGGGTCGCCGCGCTACCTGGGCAGCGCGAAAGCCAATGTCGGGCACGCGATGTCGGCCGCCGGGGTGATCGGGCTGATCAAGGCCGCGCTGGTGTTGCGGCACGGGGTGGTGCCCCCGCATCCCCAGCTTGGTGACGAGCGGCCCGAGCTGCGGTTGGCCGAGCGCGGCCTGGTGGTGCCCCGAAACCCCCAGCAGCTGCCCGCCGTTGACCGCGCGCACATCGCCGGGGTCAGCGCCTTCGGCTTCGGCGGCACCAACGTGCACGTGCTGCTGGAAGCCGCGCACGCCGAGCGCGCCACCGCGCCGGCGTCGAGTTGGCTGATCCCGGTGCGGGGCCGAAACGCGGCCGAGGTCGCCTTCCGGTGCCGGGCCCTGCTTGACGACCTCGACACCGACGTCGAGCTGGGCGGTGTCGCCACCACGTTGGCGCGGCGCGCGGACCGGGGCGCCGAACTGGTGCTGCTGGCGGCGTCGACGGCCGAGCTGCGTGAGCAGCTGCACACCGCGGTGGCCGCCCTGGAATCCGAGGAGCCCGCTGCGGTCGTGGTGGCCGACGGCATCTGGTACCGGGACCGCCCGCCCGGCGACGACGCGCCGCGGCTGTGTTTCCTGTTCGCCGGCCAAGGCTCGCAAAAGGTCAGCGACGCCGCCACATTGCGGTCCGCGGACCCGGCGCTGACCCGGGCCATCGAACGGCTGGCGGCCGCCGCCGACAGCCCCGGGCTGCTGGCGACCATGTACCCGGCCGAGCCCAGCGCGGAGTCCGCGGCCGCCTTGGCCGCCACCGACCGCTGCCAGCCCGCCCTGCTGGTGACCCAGCTGGCGGTCGCGCAGCTGCTGCAGGCGGCGGCGGTGCATCCCGACGTCGTCCTCGGGCACAGCGTCGGCGAGTTCAGCGCGGCGGCGCTGGCCGGTGTGCTCACCCCGGAGCAGGCCGTGCATTTCGCCGCGCGGCGGGGTGAGGCCATCGGCAACGCCGACATCCCCGCCGGCGGGATGCTGGCGTGCCGAGCCGACGAGCCGACCGTGCAGGCCCTGCTCGACGACGAATCTTCGGCGTGGATCGCCAACCTCAACGCGCCCCAACAAACGGTGGTGGCCGGAACCCGCGACGGGCTGACCCGGGCCGCGGAACGGCTGGCCCACGCCGACGTGGCGTACAAGACACTCGACGTGTCGCATGCGTTCCACAGCCCGCTGCTGGAACCCGCCAACGCCCAGATCGCCGCGCACGTGGACGCGCTCACCCTGGCCGACCCGCAGCTGGAATTCGTCTCCTGCCTGTTCGCGCACCGCTACCGCGACGCCGACGACGTGCGCCGGGCCTGGCGTCAACATGCGCTGGCGCCGGTCCGGTTCGCCGAGGCGCTGGCCACGGTGGGCACCGAGGGCACGGTCTTCGTCGAGATCGGCGGCGGCGCAACGCTGCTGAACCTGGCCCGGGCGGCCGGAGCGCCCCCCGAGCGGCTGATCTCGGCCGGCGACTTCGGTGCCGACGCGCAGCGGGCGGTCAACCGGCTGCGCGGGCAGCTGCGTGCCCTGGGCCTGCGGGTGCCGCTGCCCCGGTACGGCAGCGGCGGTGGCGCCTTGCTGTCCGACCCGGCCCCGCCGGCGAAACCCTTGTGGCCGTTGAAGAGTGCACCGCACCGGTCGGTGGCGACCGTGGTCACGCCGGCCGCGGCTGCGCCCGAGCCGGGCCCGGTTGCCGTCGACCGCCGCACCGACACGAAGGACAAGGACACCGTCATGGTCATGCAAGACATCGTCGCGTTGTGGCGGGAACAGACCGCCGTGGTCGCGCAGTGGCTCGACGACACCGGCAACCAGCTGCCCGCTGCGCCGGCGCCGCCGAGCCCGGCGCCGGCGCAGCCGGCCGGCGCCGCCGCACGCCCGGAGGTCGTCCTCGCCGAGATCGCCCACGTCGGCTCCTATGAGGTGAGCCACCTCAAGCCCGAGCACGCCCTGGTCGGCGACCTCGGGTTCGACTCGCTGATGCTCACCCACTTGATCAACCGGTTACGCGTGTACTACCCGGACTTCGAAGTGCCGCAGATCAACCCGGGTGACCTGACGGTGCAGGCGGTGCTGGACTGGGTCGGCGGGCCCGACGGCGTGACACCCGCAGCGGCGCCGGCCGAACCGGTGCCCGCCGCCGCCCCGCCGCCCGAACGCGGGATCCGCGACTTTCCCGAATGGCAGGCGCTGCAGCAACGGCTCACCGCGTTCCACGACGCCGGCATCGAAAACCCCTACTACACGGTGCACGAACGCGTCGTCAACGACACCACCCAGATCGGCCAGCGGGTGCTGATCAACTACTCCAGCTACAACTACCTAGGTCTGTCCGGCGACGCCCGGGTCACCCGCCGCGCCCAGGACGCCACCGCCCGCTACGGCACCTCGGTGTCGGCCAGTCGGTTGCTGTCCGGGGAAAAACCCGTCCACCGCGAACTCGAAGCCGCGATCGCCGGGCTGCTGCACGTCGAGGACGCCGTGACGTTGGTGGGCGGGCACTCCACCAACGTGACCGCCATCGGGCATCTGCTCGGGGAGCACGACATCGTGCTGCCGGACGCGCTGGCCCACGACAGCATCATGCAGGGCTGCCATCTGTCCGGTGCGACCCGGCGGCCGTTCCGGCACAACGACGCCGCCCATCTGCGTGAGCTGCTGCGCAATGTGCGCGGACGGTACCGCCGCGCCCTGGTGGTGATCGAGGGCGTCTACAGCATGGACGGTGACATCGCGGACCTGCCGGCGTTCATCGAGATCGCCAAGGAATACGACGCGATGCTGATGGTCGACGAGGCGCACTCCATCGGGGTGCTGGGCGCCCACGGTGGGGGAGTCGGCGAGTACTTCGGTGTCGACCGCTCCCAGGTGGACATTTGGATGGGAACGCTGTCGAAATCGTTGTCGAGTTGCGGCGGCTACCTCGGCGGTTCGCGGGAGCTCATCGAGTACCTCAAATACAGCCTGCCCGGCTTCATCTACAGCTGCGGGCTGCCACCGGCGTCCACCGCCGCCGCGTTGGCGTCGATCGAGATTCTGCGCGCCGAACCCGAGCGGATCTCCGCGCTGCACGCCAACGCCGACTACATGCGCTCGGCGTTCACCGCGTACGGATTGCCGTACGGGGACAGCAAGGACACCCCGATCATTCCGTTCGTCGTCGGTGATTCGATGCGCTGCCTGTCGTTGGCGTCGCGGCTGCGCGAGGCCGGCGTCAACGTGGACCCGATCATGTATCCCGCGGTGCCCAACGACCAGGCGCGGCTGCGGTTCTTCATCACCGCCCAACACAGCTTCGAGCAAATCGACCGGACCGTGGGCAGCCTGGCCCGCGAGTACCGGAACCTGGCTGATCGCGCCATCGCCTAGAAGGAGAAACACATGCCCCAACAGAGCGCCCCCAAGTCGGTGGTCGAGGCCCTGAACCTGCATGCGCCACAACGTCACCGGGGCTTCACCTTCGTCGGTGACGACCGCAGCGAAACCTTCGTCTCGTTCGCCGAGTTGCGCGAATTGGTCGCCCGCGCGGCCAGCGCGTTGGTCGCCCGCGGCATCGGCCGCGACGACCTGGTGGCGCTGATCGTGCCCGACGCCCGGGAGTTCGTGACCAGTTTTTTAGCCGCGGTGTGGGCCGGCGCCATCCCGGTCCCGCTGTATCCGCCGGTCGGTCTGGGCAAACAGGACGCCTACCTGGATTACATCGGCGGCCTGCTGGAGTCGGCCAGCGTCACCCGGCTCATTGCGCCGCAGTGGGTGGACCAGGCGCTGGGGCTGAGCCAACGATTCGCCGGGCAGCTCACCGCGGTGGCGCATGCCGACGCGCTGGACGCCGAGGAGCTGCTGGAGCCCGCCGCGCGCCGACCCGACCACACCCTGTTCCTGCAGTTCACCAGCGGCAGCACCGGCAAACCCAAGGCGGTGGTGGTCACCGATGCGTCGCTGTGGGTGAACACCGAATCGTTCGTGTCGACGCTGGGCTGCAACGAGGTCGACCACATTGTGAGCTGGTTGCCGCTGTACCACGATATGGGTTTGATCGGGAAAATGCTGGCGCCGCTGCTGTTCTCGCTGAACGCCACGTTTTTACCGACGCTTGCCTTCCTGCGGGACCCCAGCATTTGGCTCGACACCATTTCCCGGCAACGCGGCTCCATGTCGTTCGCCCCGAATTTCGCCTACGCCTTGGCGACCAAGAAGGCCACCCCGCCGGAGGGCGGATGGGATCTGTCGAGCATGCGGGTATTCGGTTGCGCCGCCGAGCCGATCCACCCCGACACGCTGGATGCGTTCATTGAGAAATTCGCCGCGCACGGGCTTCCGCCCGAGTCGGTGGTGCCCGGATACGGCATGGCCGAGGCCACACTGGGGATCACCCTGGACCGGTTGGACCGCCCGTTCCATCGACTGGAGGTCGCCGCGGAGGCCTACCACGGCACCGGTGCGGTGAGGCCGCCGGCAACCGGCGAGGAGGCGCTCACCTTCGTCAGCTGCGGCCGGGTGTTCGCCGACGGGCACGCGGTGCGCATCACCGACGAAAAGGGACGCGAGGTCCCCGCCGGCCGCGTCGGCGACGTGCAGTTCCGCGGCCCGTCGCTGGCCGCCGGGTACTACCGCAACGAGGAGGCGACCGCCTCCGCGTTCCTACCGGACGGGTGGCTGGCCACCGGCGACCGCGGGTTCATCGTCGACGGCGATCTGTACATCACCGGGCGCAAAAAGGACATCCTGATCGTCAACGGCCGCAACTACGATCCGCAGCACGTCGAATGGGCGGCCGCCGACGTGCCGGGCATCCGGAAAGGGAACGTGGTGGCGTTCGCGGTGCCCGGCGAGGACACCGAACAGATCATCGTGGTCGCCGAACGCAATGCCGCCCGCGACGACCACGACCAACTGGTGCGGCGCGCCGTGTGGAAACGCACCCGGTTGACCGTGGCCGACGCGGTGCTCCTCGAGCCCGGTCAGCTGCCGAAGACCTCCTCGGGCAAGGTGCAGCGGTCCCGCACCCGCGACCTGTATCTCAGCGGCGACCTGGTGTCGGGCACCGTGGCGACCCGGACCCACGCCCACGCCGATCCGGCGAGCGTCTAACGTGTCGACCGTGCAGCGACAACGGGGGCGGTGGTTGACCCGGGCCTGGGTCCCGCTGGTGGTGCTCGCGATCATCGCCTCGGCCGGCTATGCGGTGTTCCGCCTGCACGGAATCTTCGGCTCGCACAACATCAATGCCGCCGTCGGCGACAAGGACGACTCGGCCAACGTCATCCCCAAGGATGTGGTGTACGAGGTGTTCGGGCCGGCCGGGACCACCGGCCAAGTCCACTACCTGGACGAGCAGACGCAGCCGCAGCGGGCGAGTTTCACCGACCTGCCGTGGTCGTTCACCATCACCACCACGCTGCCGACGGTGTTCGCCAGCGTCGTCGCGCAGGGGGATAGCGGGACGCTGGGCTGTCGCATCATCGTCAACGGCGCGGTCCGCGACGAGCATGCGGTGCACACCGCAAACGCCCAGACCTTTTGCCTGGTGAAGGCGGCATGAGCAGACACGGCGCCCCCAGCTGGTCCGACCGCGCGGCGAACCTGGTGCGCCGGTTTCCGGTGCCGATCATTGTGGTCTGGCTCGGCCTGACGGTGGTGCTGAACGTCGTTGTCCCGCAACTCGAAGTGGTCGGCAAAGAGAACTCGGTGTCGCTGGCGTCCCGGGCGTCGCAGTCCTACCAGGCGCTCAAGCGCCAGGGGGCGTTGTTTGCGCAGTTCGACTCCGACAGCATCGCCATGGTGCTGTTGGAGGGCGACGCCCCGCTGGGTGAGCGCGCCCGCGAGTACTACCAGGACCTGATCGGCCGGCTCGCCCAGGACACCGCCCACGTCGAGCACGTGCAGGACTTTTGGGGCGACCGGATCACCGCCGGCGGTGCGCAAAGCTCGGACCGCAAAGCGGCGTACGTGCAGATCAACCTGGTGGGGGACCAGGGCACCACCACCGGCAAGGATTCCGTTCAGGCGGTGCGCGACATCGTCGCTCACGATCCGCCGCCGCCCGGCCTCAAGGTGTACGTGACCGGCCAGGCGGCGTTGACCGCGGACATGAACAACGCCGGCGATAAAAGCCTCACCAAGATGACGCTGATCACCGTTGCGGTGATCGCCCTGGTGCTGCTGATGATCTACCGGTCCATCACCACGGTGCTGCTCATCCTGTTGGTGGTGTTCGTCGAGTTGGGCGCCTCGCGCGGGGTGGTCGCGATCCTGGGCCAGCACCACCTGTTCGGCCTTTCGGTGTTTGCGGTCAGCCTGATCACCTCGTTGGCGATCGCCGCGGGCACCGACTATGTGATCTTTTTCCTGGGCCGCTATCAGGAAGCACGCGCGCAGGGCCAAGACCGGATGGCCGCCTATGCCACGACCTACCGCAGTGTTTCGCACGTCGTGCTGGCCTCCGGTCTGACGATCGCCGGGGCGACGCTGTGTCTGAGCTTCACCCGGCTGCCGTATCTGCAAACGCTGGGGGTGCCCTGCTTTATCGGCATGCTGGTGGTGGTGGCCGCCGCGCTCACCATCACCCCCGCGGTGCTGTTGGTGGCCACCCGCTTCGGGTTGATGGAGGCCAATCGCGCGATCAGCACCAGACGGTGGCGGCGGATCGGCACCGCCATCGCCCGCTGGCCCGGCCCGATCCTGGCGGCGACCGGCATTGTTTCGCTGATCGGCCTGGCGATCCTGCCGTCGTATTCGGTGAGCTACAACGAACGGTATTACGTGCCCGATCGGCTGGCGGCGATCAAGGGACTTGAGGTGTCCGATCAGCATTTCTCCAAGGCGCGGATGAACCCGGACATCCTCTTGATCGAGGCCAAGCAGGACCTGCGCACCCCCGCGAACATGCTGGTGCTGGACAAGGTCGCGAAAAGCATCTTCCGGCTGAAGGGGATCAACAAGGTCCAAAGCATCACCCGACCGCTGGGCGCGCCGATCGCCCACAGCTCGGTGCCCTTTCAGGTGAGCATGCAGGCGGTGCCGATCAACGAGAACCTGGAGTATCTGAAAGAACGCATGGCCGATATGCACACGATGATCGGCAACGTCGGCGACATGATCGCCACCCTGGAGCGCATGCACGCCAAGATGTCCAACCTCGCCGACGTCAACACCTTGGCCCTCGACGACACCAAGGTCATGCAGGACACGACCGCGCAGATGCGCGACGAATTCGCGGACTTCGATGACCAATTCCGGCCGATCCGCAACTACTTCCATTGGGAGCCGCACTGTTACGACATCCCGATGTGTTGGGGGCTGCGGTCGATCTTTGACTCGCTGGACAGCCTGGACACCCTGACCGACAACATGCAAACGATGAACACCCACTTCAGCCAGCTGGACACCGCGCTGCGGGCGGTGAACGAGGAGCTGCCGCCGTTGATCACGGCGGCCAAGGGGGTCCAGGCGACGCTGTCGACCATGTACAGCAGCTACACCAGCCTGGTCGACCAGATGGGGCGGATGGCCGACACCGCCAGCGTGATGGGACAGGCCTTCGACGAGGCCAAAAACGATGACCTGTTCTATCTGCCGCCGGAAGCCTTCGACAACGAAGACTTCCAAAAGGGCCTCAAACTGATGCTGTCGCCCGACGGCAAGGCGGCGCAAATGATCATCACCCACCGGGGGGACCCGGCCAGTAACACCGCGTTGGCCACCACCACCGCCGAGCTCGAAGCCGCCCAGGACGCCGTCAAGGGGACCCCGCTCGACGAATCCTTGATGTATCTGGCCGGTACGGCGCCCACGTATCACGACATCGGCGAAGCGGTGAGCTATGACCTGATGATCGCGGCGATCGCGTCGCTGAGCCTGATCTTGATCATCATGCTGATCATCACCCGGGCCGTCGTCGCCTCCTGTGTGATCGTCGGAACCATCGCGGTGTCGCTGGGGTCGTCCTTTGGCCTGTCGGTGCTGATCTGGCAACACATCATCGGGCTGCCGCTGCACTGGATGGTGATGCCGTTCACCGTCATTGCGTTGTTGGCGGTGGGCTCGGATTACAACCTGCTGTTGGTGTCGCGGTTGCAAGAAGAACTGCGCGCCGGGTTGAACACCGCCATCATCCGGGGGGTCGGCGGCTCCGGCAAGGTGGTCACCGCGGCCGGTGTGGTGTTCGCGCTGACCATGGGTTCGATGATCTCCAGCGACCTGAAAGCCATCGGTCAGGTGGGCACCTCGATCTGCCTGGGGCTGCTGTTCGACACCCTGGTGGTCCGCGCGTTCATGACGCCGTCGATCGCGGCGCTGTTGGGCCGCTGGTTCTGGTGGCCGATGCCGGTCCGCAAGTACGCCACCCCGGCGCCGGCGGTGGCGGTACCGGACGACGCGGTGACCACCGAATTCGCCCGCCCGGTGGTCTAGCTACACCCGGGATTGAGCCAGCTCGGCAGCCAGCAGCGCCAGGATCGGCGAGCAGCCACCGTCGAGTTTGACGGTGGCCAGCGCGTCGCCGCGGGTGGGGCCCCGGTTGATGATCGCGACCGGGATGCCGGCCGCGGCGGCCTGGCGCACGAACCGGTACCCGGAGAACACCGTCAGCGACGATCCGGCCACCAGCAGCGCGTCGGCCGACGCCACCAGCGACGCAGCCTGCGCGACACGGTCTTTGGGGACGTTCTCACCGAAGTAGACGATGTCGGGTTTGAGCATGCCGCCGCAGGCCGGGCAGTCCAGATACCGAAACGACGCGGTGTCGGCGACCACGGCGTCGGCGTCGGGGGCCACCGCGATCCCGCCGAGGGCCTCGGCGCGGTCGAGAAACCCGGGGTTGAGCGCCTCCAACCGCTCGGCCAGGGCGGCGCGGCTGCGGGTGCGGCCGCAGCCCAAACACACCACCCGCGCGTAGCTGCCGTGCAGGTCGACCACGGTGCGGCTGCCCGCCTTGCTGTGCAGCAGGTCAACGTTTTGGGTGATCACCCCGGTCACCACCCCCGCCCGTTCCAGGGCGGCCAGCGCCCGATGCCCGGCGTTGGGCACGGTGGCCGCCATATGCCGCCAGCCCACGTGGTTGCGGGCCCAGTAGCGCTGCCGAAACACCGGGTCCCCGGTGAATTGGCCGATCGTCATCGGGTTACTCCGCGGGGAATCCGGCCCGCGGTAATCGGGGATCCCCGAGTCGGTGGAGATGCCGGCGCCGGTGAGCACCGCCACGCGCCGACCCGCCAGCAGCGCGACCAATGCGGGGGCATCCACGAGGTCGAGGGTAGCCGCCGCGTGGCGGGCTCCCCTCCCGCGCGAGCGTGCGCAGTTGTACGGCGACACGCCGCGGACGCTGGCATTCTGCGCACGCTCGCGGAACCGGGCAGCCAGCTCAACCGAGGCAGGCCGCCGCCGTGGTCAGCTCGGCGGCCATATTGCGCTGCATCATCTGCAGCGCCGCCGCCCCCAGGTCGGCGTCGATATGCGCGACAGCGTCGGTGGCCACCACCACCGGGACGTGGCGTACATAGGCGTCCAGCGCGCTGTAGAGGATGCACTGCTCGGTGACCTGCCCGGCCAGCACCAGGCGTTTGGTGCCCAACCGGCCGAGCAGATACTCCAGCGGGGTGGAGTAGAACACGCTGTGCCGCATCTTGGTGATGGTCCGGCTGCCGGCGGCCGGAACGATCGGGCGCACCAGGTCCGGCCGCGCCCCGGCCAGCGCCGAGGCGATGAGGTCGGCAAAGTCGGCGGTGAAATCACCGTAGTTGTCGTTGACATACACCAGGTCAACGTCGTCGCGGTCGGCCGCGCGGTCCACCAGGCCGGCCAGCGGCTCGACGATCTCGGCAACATTGGGTATCAGCAACTCAGCGTCGGGATGCCGGTAGTTATTCAGCATGTCGACGACCAGCACGGCGGTATCGCTCATGACCTTCTGATACCCGCTGGCCACGTATTGACACCGGACAGGCCAGAATGGGAGGACGATGGACTTCTACAACGCCTACCGGCACGGGTTCGTGCGGGTCGCCGCGTGCACCCACCACGCGGCGATTGGTGACCCGGCGGCCAACGCCGACTCGGTGCTGCGGCTGGCGCGTGACTGCCACGACGAGGGTGCGGCGCTGGCGGTCTTCCCGGAACTGACGCTGTCGGGCTATTCGATCGAGGACATCCTGCTGCAGGACACCCTGCTGGATGCCGTCGAGACGGCGCTGCACACCGTGGTGGCGGCCTCGACGGAGCTGTTGCCGGTGCTGGTGATCGGCGCGCCGCTGCGCCATCGGCACCGGGTGTACAACACCGCGGTCGTGGTGCACCGCGGGTCGGTGCTGGGTGTGGTGCCGAAGTCGTATCTGCCCACCAACCGGGAGTTCTACGAGCGCCGTCAGCTGGCGCCCGGCGACGACGAGCGCGGCGTGATCGGGCTCGGCGGCCCCTTCGCGGGGCACCCGGTGCCGTTCGGCCCGGATCTGTTGTTCGCCGCCACCGATTTGCCCGACTTTGTGCTGCACGTCGAGATCTGCGAAGACATGTTCGTGCCGGTGCCGCCGAGTGCGGAGGCCGCGCTGGCCGGCGCGACGGTGCTGGCCAACCTGTCCGGCAGCCCGATCACCATCGGGCGCGCCGAGGACCGGTGCCTGCTGGCCCGTTCGGCCTCGGCCCGGTGCCTGGCCGCCTACGTGTACGCCGCCGCCGGGGAGGGCGAGTCGACGACGGATCTGGCCTGGGACGGCCAAACCATGATCTGGGAAAACGGTGCGCTGCTGGCCGAAAGCGAGCGGTTCCCGCGCGGGGAGCGGCGCAGCGTCGCCGACGTCGACACCGGGCTGCTGCGCGCAGAACGGCTGCGGATGGGCACCTTTGACGACAACCGGCGCCACCATCGCGGGTCGGCGGAGTCGTTTCGGCGGGTGGAGTTCGAAGTGGGCCCACCGACCGGCGACATCGGGCTGCGCCGCGAGGTGGAGCGGTTCCCGTTCGTGCCGTCGGATCCGCAACGGCTGCAACAAGATTGCTACGAGGCCTACAACATTCAGGTGGCCGGGCTCGAGCAGCGGCTGCGGGCCCTGCACTACCCGAAGGTGGTGATCGGCGTCTCGGGTGGTTTGGACTCCACGCACGCGTTGATCGTCGCCGCCCGCGCGATGGACCGGGAAAACCGGCCGCGCAGCGATATCTTGGCGTTCACCCTGCCGGGTTTTGCGACCGGGGAGCGCACCAAGGGCAACGCGATCGCGCTGGGTAAGGCATTAGGCGTCACCTTCGAAGAGATCGACATCCGTGACACCGCCAAACTGATGCTGACCAACATGGACCACCCGTTCGGTCGCGGTGAACCGGTGTACGACGTCACCTTCGAAAACGTGCAGGCCGGGCTGCGCACCGACTACCTGTTCCGGATCGCCAACCAGCGCGGCGGCATCGTGTTGGGCACCGGTGACCTGTCCGAACTGGCGCTGGGCTGGTCCACGTACGGGGTCGGCGACCAGATGTCGCACTACAACGTCAACGGCGGGGTGCCCAAAACCCTGATCCAGCACCTGATCCGGTGGGTGATCAGCTCCGGGCAGTTCGACGACGAGGTGTGCCGGGTGCTGCAGTCGGTGCTGGACACCGAAATCACCCCGGAGCTGGTGCCGGCCGGCGAGGATGAGGAAATCCAGCGCAGCGAGGACACCGTTGGGCCCTATGTGCTGCAGGATTTCTCGCTGTTCCAGGTGCTGCGGCGCGGATTCGGGCCGGCCAAGATCGCGTTTTTGGCCTGGCACGCCTGGCGAGATGCCGATCAGGGCAGCTGGCCCCCGGGTTTCCCGGACGATGAGCGGCCGGCCTACCCGTTATCGGAGATCCGGCGTTGGCTGAAAGTCTTTGCGCAGCGCTTCTATTCGTTCAGCCAGTTCAAGCGCTCGGCGCTGCCCAACGGACCCAAGGTGTCCGCCGGTGGGGCGCTGTCACCGCGCGGGGACTGGCGGGCGCCGTCGGACATGTCGGCGCGGATCTGGCTCGACGCGATCGACCGGGAGATCCCCGAGCGCTAGGGCTCACGGTCATCGCCCGGCAGGTCAGCGCTGATAAGTGCCGGTCAGAGCCCCGCGGGCCAGGACGTGGCCGGCCATCATGGCCAGCAGCGCGTGGGCCGATGTGACGGTGTCCGGGATGGGCTGATCGAGCGCGAACACCTGAAATCGGTAGTGATGCGGGCCGTGGCCGGGAATCGGACGCGGGCCCGCGTAGCCGCAGTGGCCCAAACTACCGGCGATGAAACGGAACCCCGGGGTTCCGGGCTGCAGCGCGCCCTGTGCTACACCGTCCACGGTTGGGTCGATCACGGCGACGGTGTGCAGCAGCGGGCGGGGCAATGGGACGTCGACATCGTCGATGATGAGCACCACCTGCCCGGCTTCGGGCGGCACCCCAGTCCAGGTCAGCGCCGGTGAGACATTGTCGCCGACGCCTTCTCCCGCGCTGGAGGGCGGCAGTGGACCGCCGTCGGTGAAAGCGGCACTGCGCACGGTGATGGCGTCGGGTGCATCGAACTCGGCGGCGGCCAGCGGACTGCGCCGTGCGCCGGCCCGAACACGGTAGAGCAGCTTGCCCAGTAGCCTCACGCGCCGCTCCCGGCGCCGCGCATCGCCACCGTGCTGGACCGCAGCACCTCGCCGAGTTCGGCCGGTAGATAACCCTGCGCCGCCAGCCGCGGCAGCACCCCGCCGCTGGCGATGATGTCGAGGATCAGATCCGGCAGGGTGGGTACCGACCCCGACGCTTCGGTGGTGTCGTTGCGCCAGGTGCCGGTCGACAGATCGAACTTGCCGACGTCGCCTTCGCGAAACACCGTGGTGGCATCCGGCACCGTCATGGCGGGCAGCCCGGCGTTGACCGCGTTGCGGAAGAACAGCGAATTGAACTCCTCGGCCACCAGGCCCGCGACGCCGAGTTCGCCGAACAGCGCCGCGACCGGCCGCGACGAGCCGAGCCCGAAGTTGCGTCCGGCCACCACGATGTCACCGGCGGCCACCTGCTCGGTCCAGCCGGGCCGCACCTCGTAGAAGACGTGTCGGGCCGCTTCGGGCGGATCCATCTTCATCGCAAATGCCGGGTACATGGCGTCGGTGTTCAGGTCGTCGCCGAACACCCACACCCGGCCGGTGATGGCCAGCGTCATACGGTCACGCTCCTTGGATCGGTGATGTATCCGGTGACCGCCGAGGCGGCCACCGTCGCCGGGGAGGCCATGAAGATCTGCGCCTCCGGGCTGCCCATCCGGCCGGTGAAGTTGCGGGTGCTGGAGGTGATGCACACTTCACCGGGTCCCAGGACACCCATGTGGTAGCCGAAACAGGCGCCGCAGGTGGAGTTGGTGACCACGGCGCCGGCGTCGGCGAGGTCCTGCAGGTAGCCCAGCCGCATCGCCTCCCGGTACACCGCCTGCGACGCCGGGGTGACCAGCAGCCGGACCCCCGGGGCGATCGTCTTGCCGCGCACCACGTCCGCGGCGATCTGCAAGTCTTCCAGCTGGCCGTTGGCGCACGACCCGATGAACGCCTGGTCGATCTTTTGCCGGCCCAGCTGCGAGACCGGCAGCCCGTTGCGGCTGACGGTGCCCGGCCGCGCCACGTAGGGTTCCAGCGCCGATAGGTCGATGTGCCGCACGGCGCGGTAGGCGGCATCGGGATCCGGTGCGGCGGGCTGGTATCCGGTGACCCCGCGGTCGTCGAGGAACGCGCCCAACACGTCGTCGGCCTCGAAGGTGCTGAAATCCGCCGACACCTCGGCGCCCTGGGTGGCGATGGTGCGTCGGTCGTGCATCGGGATGCTGGCCAGGCCCGGGCCGCCGAACTCCAGGTTCAGGTTGGCGGCGTCGCCGTAGGCGTCGGCGATGTGCAGGAAGATGTCCTTGCCGCTCACCGTGTCCGGTTTGTTGCCGTCGAGCTGGTAGCGGATGGTCGGCGCGACCTGAAACCAGGTGGCACCGGTGCACATGATCGAATACACCTCGGCGGGTCCCAGCCCGCGGGCGGCGGTGTTGTAGGCGCCCGCCGCACAGGTGTGGGAGTCGGTGCAGGCCAGGATTTCTCCGGGCCGCGCCAGCCCGTTCTCGGCGATCACCTGATGGCAAATGCCGTGCCGGCCGACATCGTAAAAGCGGTCGATGCCGAACTGTGCGACGAACTTCCGGGCCTGGGAGCCGCCGGCCGCGTCCTTGATCGTCGGGGCCGGCACCGCGTGATCCATGATGACGGCGAGCTTGTCCGGGTCGTGAATGCGGTTGGGCGCAATCCACATGGTGGCGAACTGCAGGTCGATCAGCACCGTCATGTCGACGTCCACGACGACGGTGTCGCCGACCGACACGGTTGGGCGCCCGGCCTTGCGGGCGAGGATCTTCTCGATGATGGTCAGGCCCATGAGCTGTCCCGCCGCTGTGCGTATTTGGTGTCGGCCTCGGACCACTCCGCCAGGCCAACGAGGTTGAAGAAATCGGCGGGGGTGGTCGGCAGGTACTCGGCCGGGTTGCGCCCGCCCAGGGCGCACAGGGCTTCCACCATGGCGAAGGTGGCGCGGAACAGCAGGTCACCAGGATGGATCGCGATGGCGTACCCCAGTTCCTGCAGCCGTGACGCCGATTCCAGCGGCGTCATCCCGCCGAGCACCAGGTTGATCAGCAGGGGCGCGTCGACGTCGCGGGCGATGCGCTCGATCTCGTCGCTGCCCTGCGGCGCCTCGACAAAGATGATGTCCGCGCCCGCCTGGGCGTAGCGGTTCGCGCGGTCGATGGCGGCCTCCAGCCCGAGCGGGGCCCGCGCGTCGGTGCGCGCGATCACCAGCAGGTTGTCGTCGCGACGGGCGTCCAGGGCGGCGGCCAGCGTCTGCTCGAACACCGCCGCGTCGACGACCTGCTTGTCCGGCAGGTGACCGCAGCGTTTGGGGAAGATCTGGTCCTCCAACTGGATCGCGGCCACGCCCGCCGCGTCGTACATCCGGACGGTGCGCACCACGTTGACCGGTGCACCGTAGCCGGTGTCGGCGTCGGCGATCAGCGGAAGGTCACCCAGCGCGTCGACGATCATCCGCGCGCGTTCGGCCATTTCGGTCGCGGTGACCAGCCCGATATCGGGTAGGCCGAACCCGGAGGCCGCCACCCCGGCGCCGGTCAGATACGCCGCGGTGTGGCCGGTGCGTCGGGTCAGGTGCGCGGAGATGCCGTCGAAAACCCCTGGCGCGATGATCAGTTGACGGCTGTCCAACAGGGCCCGCAGGCGCTGCCGGGCGGGTGTCGTTGTCATGGGCGGTCCTTTCAGTCCAGGGCGCCGGTCACCGGGGCGGCCAGTAGGTCAACCAGTTTGTTCACGTCGTCGAGGTGCTCGAGGCCGATGACGGCGCGTTCGATCGCGGTCGCCCGTTGTCGGCTGGTGACCCGGTCGGCCAGCGCATGGAATTTCGCGACGAGTTCGTCGTTGCTGACCGGGTCGTTCGGTGCGCCGTGCGGGGCGGCGATGCGGACACGGTGCGCCGCGCCGTCGCGGGTCGTCACCGCCAGATCGGTGCGGAACTTCTCGGTGATAACGGCATCGGCGAGCGCGTCATCGAGGTGGACCGCGGTTTTTTCGATCAGCGCCCAGATGTCGTCGGCGTCCAGGCGTGCCGGTGTGAACTGCTCGGGGAGCACGTTGCCGTCCAGTAGCGCCGCGGCGGCGGCATACCCGATGTTCATCTGCGCGCCGATCGCGGTGAGCGGGCGCTGCGGCGTCCACCAGCCGTGTTTGTACACGGTTTCGCCGACGGTGATGTCGATCTTCGCAATGTCCGCGGGCGACACGGATTTGCGCAGCTGGCGGGCGGCGTCGATGACGCCGTGCAGCCCGCCCATCGCCGCATACGACTTGACCATGATGGTCGTGGTCTCCCAGCGCTGGCCCAGTTGGCCAATCAGCAGGCTCGCCTCGGGATCATGCCCCTCGCCGAACACGCTGAGGAATCCGCCGTATTCGCGTTCGAAGACCCGTTTGATTCCGGTGTAGCCGGCCGCGGCGAGGCCGGCCGCGTAGAAGCCGTTGCGGGCGGCGAACCCGTGCTGCATGCGTTTGCTCATCGCCTCGTACTGGGCGGCCATCAGCCCCGCCGACTGGGTGCCGGCCAACCCCAGCGCATCCTCCAATTCGGCCGGGGTCAGGCCGCGCAGCTTGCCGGACGCCATCGCCGCCGCGTGCGTGCCGAACACCGGCCCGGAATGCCACCCCCGGTCCAGCATCTGGGTGCCGTGCAAGGTGTAACCGACCCGGGGCCCGACCTCGAACCCGGCAACCGCCGCCAGCAGCAGCTCCGCACCGGTGGTGGTTCCGGGCCGCGCCGACGCGGTCGAGATCAGCGCCGGAATGAGCAGCGCGCAGCTGTGCAGCGGGGCGGTCGGATGAAAGTCGTCGAGTTCAAATCCCTGGATGAACGTGCTGTTGAGCACGGCGGCGGCGGGTGCGCTGGTGAGGAGCCCGGTGCCGATCACGACGGTGTCACCCTTGCCTTCCAGGTCCAGCACGGCGCCGCTCGCCACCCGTGACCAGGGCAGTTGCGCCCCGATCAGGGCGCAGCCCAGCCCGTCGAGCAGCAGGTGTTTGGCCCGTTCGGTGACCGCACGGGGAACGTCGTCCAGGGTCAGCTCGTCCACCCAGGTGGCCAGCCGCCCGGTCGGGCCGTCCGGATCGGTGGCCGCCCGTCGCGCTACTCCCGCCGTCATCGGTCCTCCACTCGCCAACTTGTACTGTTGTTATAGTCATATAACAACTTGGTCGGGTTGGCAAGGGAGGTGTGGGACGATGGCCACCATGCAGCAGGTCGGCGACAAGTCCGCGCCGGTGTCGACCGACGCCGGCGTACCGCTGCACCGCCAGCTGTTCTTGGTGCTGCACGACGAGATCGCCCGCGGGGCGCTGTCTCCCGGTGACGCGCTGCCGACCGAGCAGGCGCTGTGCGATCAGTTCGGCGTCTCTCGGATCACGGTGCGACGAGCGCTCGCCGATCTTGCCGACCAGGGCTACATCGAACGCCGGCACGGCGTGGGATCGTTCGTGCGTCCGCGTGTGCCGGTGGCGGGGGTGACGGCCGGGGGCTCTTACCTCGACGGTCTGCGGCAGGTGCAGTTCGAGACCAAAGTCGAGGTGCTCGAGCGCGATCTCCGCACCCCGCCGTCCGCCGTCGCCGCGGCACTGGGCGAGCCCGGTGACACGCTGCACGTGCTGCGGGTGCGACGGGAGCGCCGGACCCGCGAGCCGCTGATGGTCACCGAGGCCTGGCTGCCGGCCGATCTCGCCGGCGTGCTGACCGCCGCAGCGCTGCGCCGAGAATCGCTCTACGAGTTGTTATCGGCCGCCGGTGTCGCCGTGGATCGAATGCAGCACGAGATCACCGCGGAGGTCGCGGGGCCGCGCACCGCGCAGCTGCTCGACACCGCGATCGGTTCGCCGCTGCTGCGGATCAACCGGCTCGCCTTCGTCGCGGGGTTGCCGCATCACTCCCTGTCGATCCTGTTGTCGCCGAACCGCAGTCGGGTGCTGATGAGCCAGTCGGGTGCCGAACTGGAAACCGGGGAAGCTTTTGCGGTCGCCCACGACGTGCATCGGGAAACCGGGCACCGCCGGTAGCGGTGACGGATCACTGTTTGTCGGACACCTTGTCCGCGATCTGTTGGGCGATCTTCAAGCCCTCGTCGGTGATGTTTTCGCCGCACGCGTCGACGTCGATGACCACGTTGTTGCGCGCCGTCAGCCCGCGCTGGCATGACCAGCCGCCGGTGCCCTCGGCGACCCGGATCATCGTGTGGATTCCGTCCTGCTCCTCGGCGGTCTCCAGCGACCAGTAGTGGTCCGGGTCGTCCGGGTTGTCGACGTCGCGTTCGTTGATGCGCCGGTTGTCGCACCGCTGCCAGCTCTTCGCCTGGTCGGTGGACGCCTTGTCTGCGGCCAGCGAGTCGTCGAACGACACCACCGACTCGAACACGGCGTGCCGGTAATCCTCGCGGTCCTCATGCAGTTCCTGGCGCCGCACGGCGCTCCAGTTCGTCCCCGCGTACACCTTCTCATCGGTGTTGACCCACGCGGCCAGGCAATCATCGTCGGGGGTGTGATTGACGTACATCTTCTCGGCGGACTGGACCACCGTCAGCCCACTGGTATCCAGGATGTTGTCGAGTTCACCCTCGGTGAGCAGCAACCCGCGCAGTGCGCTCGCCGCCAACGGCTCCGGGGCGTGGCCCAGGTTCGCTGCCGCAACCACGGTGCCGCCGGTGGTCGTCGTGCACCCCGTTGCCAGCATCGATAGCGCCATGATGGCCAATATTCGGCGCATGCGCCCCTCCGTTGCCGACTGCTGATCGAACCCTAGCAAGACGAGGAGGGTGGTGTTCAGTTCCCCGTCACGAGGCGATGCCGTTCAGTTCGGTCACCGCGTCTTCGGGCAGGGCTAGTGCCGCGGCGGCGATGTTGTCGCGCAGGTGCGCCACCGATGAGGTGCCCGGGATCAACAAGATGTTGGGGGAGCGGTGCAGTAGCCACGCCAGCGCCACGGCCAGCGGGGTGGCGCCGAGCCGGTCGGCCACCGAGCGCAACGTGTCGGACTGCAGCGGGGTGAAACCGCCCAGCGGGAAATACGGCACATAGGCGATGCCTTGCGCGGCAAGCGAATCGACCAGACCGTCGTCGACCCGATGGGCGAGGTTGTAATGGTTTTGTACGCAGACCACCGGCGCGATCGACTGGGCCTCGGCGACCTGCTCGGCGGTGACATTGCTGACCCCGAGGTGTCTGATCAACCCTTCCTGCTGCAGCTGCGCCAGCACGGTAAACGGTGCGGCGATCGAGCCCGGTTCCGGACTATCGATGCCGCCGACGCGCAGATTGACCACGTCGAGCACGTCGAGGCCAAGGTTTTCCAGATTGCTGTGCACGGCCTGGCGCAGTTGTTCGGGTGCCAGCGCCGTCGGCCAGCCGCCCCCGGCGTCGCGTAGCGCCCCGACCTTGGTCACGATGCGCAGATCCTGCGGGTACGGGTGCAGCGCTTCCCTGATGATCTGGTTGGTGATGTACGGGCCGTAGAAATCGCTGGTGTCGACGTGGGTGATCCCCAGCTCGATCGCGGTGCGCAGCACCGCGATCGCGGCGTCACGGTCGGCGGGCGGGCCGAAGACGTGCGGGCCGGCCAACTGCATGGCCCCGTATCCCATCCGGCCGACCGTCAGGTTCTCGGCCATGGTGAACGTTCCGGCGGGGGGTGTCGTGGTGGGCACGGGCAATCCTCCTGGGTTGGGGACAAGTTAGAGGCGCAAGATGCGTTCAGCGTTGCCGTGGGCGATTTTGTTCCGATCGGCGGCCGACAGGGTGGTGCGCTCGAATCCGGCGACGGCTTCGCGGGAGGACTCGTAGGGATAGTCCACCGAAAACAGCACCGCGTCGGCACCGACCTCCAACACCGCGCCCTGCAGCGTCGCGTGGCCGCACCGGACTAGCTGCGGCCGGCGGCGTCGTCGATGGCGGCGGCGTGCGGCGCGCAGTCGCCGGCCCCGGGCACCAGGGTGGCCAGGGCGCCGGCCGCGCAGGCCCGCCGCAGCGCGTCGTGCGGGCCGGCGCTCCAGCCGGCGGCCAACACGCCCGCGAACACATCACCGGCACCGGAGGTGTCGACCGGGTCCACCGCCGGGGTTGGCACGCTGAGGTCGTCGCCGGCGCTCAGATAGCGCGCGCCACGGGCGCCGCGGGTGATGACGCGGTGGGGGACCGGCCACCCCCACTGCTCGGCTTCGGATTCGTTGACCACCACCACGTCGGTCAGGGCGGCCAGCTCCGTCCGGTCCCCGCCGGCCGGGGAAGCGTTGACCATCACGGTCGCTCCCGCCTCGCGCGCGACCCGGGCGGCCGCCACCGCGGTGGCCACCGGAATCTCCAACTGCACCAACATCACCTCGCAGTCGGCGACCACGGCGCGCACCTCGGGCGTGTCCAGCGCCAGCTGCGCGTTGACGCCCGGCGCCACGACGATGGTGTTCTCGCCGGCGTCATCGACCAGGATGACCGCGGCGCCGCTGGCGCCGGGCAGGGTGACCACCCCGTCGATGCCCACGCCGTTGGTACGGAGATGTGCGCGCAGCTGCGCGGCGGCCGGGTCGTCGCCGAGTGCCCCGACGAACTGCACCTGCGCGCCGGCCCGCGCCGCTGCCACCGCCTGGTTGGCGCCCTTACCGCCCGGTGTCGACCGGGTCGCCGCCGCCAGCACCGTCTCACCGGGCCGCGGCAGCGCCGCGACGGTGTACGCGGTGTCCAGGTTCACGCTGCCGACTACACACACCCGTGCCTTCATGGCTTCGACGTTATGGATTTGCGGCGGCTTTGACAAACACCGCAGTCGACCCATCCGTCGCAAACGGATTGGGTGGCCAGCCGATTCACTCAGCGCGAGCCAATGTCTTGTCGCGCTGGCTTGGCGCAGGTGGGATAGCGGCGAGGATCAGGAGGAGCCGGTGAGTAACACCAACAGCACGGCGCGCCGGGGCGACGAAACATCGTCGTGGCGGCAGCGGTTAGGGCGGATCGGTGTCGATTGGTGGGCCACCATCGTTGCCGGCCTGATCGTGCTGCTCGCCGTGGCCGATGTGCTGCCCGGGATTCCGTGGTGATGTCGTGAGCGCACTGCCCGTCGAAGACCGGCATGCCCCCGCCGAGGCGACGTCCGCTGGCCGCGCCCTGCTGGACTATGTGCCGGGGGTGGTGCTGCTGCTTGCCGTCGGGTTAGCCGGCAAGTACGCCCAGGGCGGGTGGAACGCCCTCGCGCAGCGCCAACACTGGACCGTCCCGGACATCGAATATGTACTGTGGGCAATCGTTTTCGGTCTGCTCATCACCAACACCGTCGGTCTGCACCGGGTGTTTCGTCCCGGCGTGCAGACCTACGAGTTCTGGTTGAAGATCGGGATCGTGGCCCTGGGAGCACGTTTCGTGCTCGGCGATGTGGCCAGGCTCGGCGCGTTGAGCTTGGTGCAGATCCTCATCGACATGGCCGTCGCCGGCGCAATCATCCTGGTGGCCGCCCGACTGTTCGGACTGTCCGGCAAGCTCGGGTCATTGCTGGCGATCGGCACCTCGATCTGCGGCGTGTCGGCCATCGTGGCGGCCAAGGGCGCCATCCGAGCCCGCAATTCCGATGTCGGGTACGCAATCGCGGCGGTCCTGGCGCTGGGCGCCGTCGCCTTGTTCACCCTGCCCGCGATCGGGCATGCCCTCGGGCTCAGCGACCACGAGTTCGGCCTGTGGGCCGGGCTGGCGGTGGACAACACCGCCGAAACCACCGCCACCGGCTACCTGTACTCCGAGCAGGCCGGCAAGATCGCGGTGCTGGTGAAATCCACCCGCAACGCGCTGATCGGTTTCGTGGTACTCGGCGTCGCGCTGTACTGGGCATCCCGCGGCCAGGCCGACGAACTGACCCCGGGGCTGAAAGCGAAAGCCGGCTTCGTGTGGGCGAAGTTCCCGAAATTCGTGCTGGGATTCCTGGTGGTGTCGGCGATCGCCACCGCGGGCTGGCTGTCCAAAGGTCAAACCACCAACCTGGCCAACGTCTCCCGCTGGGCCTTCCTGCTCACCTTCGCCGGCGTCGGGCTCAACACCAATGTCCGGGAGTTGGTGCGCACCGGCTGGCGGCCGCTGGTGGTCGCCGTCGTCGGCCTGTTGGTGGTGGCCAGTGTCTCACTGGGCTTGGTGCTGCTGACGTCGCGGGTGTGGCACTGGGGCGTCACCGCGGCTTAGGGGGTCGGCAGGTGCGCGCTCAGCAGCCGGGCCCGGGCCGACACCTTGATGCTGCGATGCGGAAACGGTCAATCGCCGAGCGTGCCGCGCTCCACCACCCACCGATGCCGAAACGGCAGTACCTCGGCGGCGATGTCGAAGTCGGAGTCGTAGTGGAGCAGTGTCACGGCATGGGCGTCAGCCAGCGTGGCGATCAACAAGTCGCTCATGTCGACGGCGCGGTGTCGCCCGGTCCTGGCCAATTTGCGCTGCGCGCCCAATGCGGCCTGCCAGTGTTCGTCGTCGGTCGGCAGATACTCGTAGGCCAGGCGGCGGTCGGACCAAAGCTGTTCGTACTCCGCCGAACTGCGGGCGCTGCAGAGCGCCTCGGCGTCGAGTTGAGCCGTGGTGGCGACCAAGCCGCCCTCGATCAGGGGGGCGAGCCGCGACGCAACGTCGGGATGGGTCATGCGCGCGGCTGCGCTGGTGTCGATGAGATATCGGGCGATCAGCGCCACACGTCAGCCTGCCGATCCGTGTCGGCCATTTCCGCCGGGCCGCCGCTTTGTAACCATGCGATCTGACGGGCGCGAGCGGAGGTCGCTGCGGCCTGCTGCAGGGCGGTGCGCACCGTGTCAGATACCCCGGAGGTGTGCAGTTCGGCCTGTGCGGCGGCCAACAGATCGTCGTCCAGGTCAATCAAACGCTTCGTCATCAGCAATAGCTCCATCGATATATGTTATTTGTTGTTGCAGTATATATCGATGGGCGGGCGACACCACCTCGAATGAACCCGGACACGCCCGATACCCTGGGTTAATGAGTGTGCAAGCACCATCCCACCGCCAGGAGTCCCCGGAGTTGACGCCCGATTTGCGTCAGCAGGTGCACGACGCCGCCCGCCGGGCCCGCGCCGCCGCCCGGGTGCTGGCCACGCTGCCGACCGCGGCCAAAGACCACGCCCTGCACGCCGCTGCGGATGCGCTGCTGGCCCACGCCGAGCAGATCCTGGCCGCCAACGCCGCTGACCTGGACATCGCGCGGGCCGCCGGCACCGCCGAGGCCATGCTGGACCGGTTGGCGCTGAACCCGCAGCGCATCGAGGGGATTGCCGCCGGGCTGCGGCAGGTCGCCGGCCTGCCCGACCCGGTCGGCGAGGTGCTGCGCGGGTCCACCCTGCCCAACGGGCTGCAGCTGCGTCAGCAGCGGGTGCCGCTGGGCGTGGTGGGCATGGTGTACGAGGGTCGGCCCAACGTCACCGTCGACGCGTTCGGGTTGGCGCTCAAATCCGGCAACGCCGCGTTGCTGCGCGGCAGCTCGTCGGCCGCGCAATCCAATAAGGCGCTGGTCGAGGTGCTCCGCGCCGCACTCGCGGCTGAGGACCTCCCCGCCGACGCGGTGCAGCTGCTGGACAGCTCGGATCGCGCTAGCGTCACCCACCTGATCCAGGCCCGCGGCCTGGTCGACGTGGTGATCCCGCGCGGGGGCGCCGGGCTGATCGACGCCGTGGTCCGCGACGCCCAGGTGCCCACCATCGAGACCGGCGTCGGCAACTGCCACGTCTACGTGCATGCGGCCGCCGACCTGGAGGTGGCCGAACGGGTGCTGCTGAACTCCAAGACCCGCCGGCCCAGCGTGTGTAACGCCGCCGAGACCCTGCTGGTGGACGCGGCGATCGCCGAGACCGCGCTGCCCCGGCTGGTGACCGCGCTGCAAGACGCCGGGGTGACCGTGCACCAGCAGCCGTCGGAGGACGAGCTGCGCGCGGAGTTTCTGGCGATGGATATCGCGGTGGCCGTGGTCGACGGCGTCGACGCCGCCATCGCGCACGTCAACGAGTACGGCACCGGGCACACCGAGGCCATCGTCACCACGAATATGGCTGCCGCGCAACGGTTCACCGAACGAGTGGATGCCGCCGCGGTGATGGTGAACGCGTCGACGGCATTCACCGACGGTGAGCAGTTCGGGTTCGGCGCCGAGATCGGCATCTCCACCCAGAAACTGCACGCCCGCGGCCCGATGGGGCTGCCCGAACTGACCTCGACCAAGTGGATCGTCTGGGGCGACGGCCACACCCGACCGTCCTAACGATCTAGGAGACACCCACATGAGCGTGCCCGCCCAGTCGATCCCGCTGTTCGCCGACATCGACGATGTCAAGCAGCGGCTGGCCGAAACCGGCTACCTGCCCGACACCGCCACCGCGACCGCGGTGTACCTGGCCGACCGGCTGGGCAAACCGCTGCTGGTGGAGGGGCCGGCCGGGGTCGGCAAAACCGAGTTGGCCCGGGCGGTGGCGGCCGCCACCGGATCGGGGCTGGTGCGGTTGCAGTGCTACGAGGGCGTCGACGAGGCCCGGGCGCTCTACGAGTGGAACCACGCCAAGCAGATCCTGCGCATCCAGGCCGGGTCGGGGGACTGGGATCAGACCAAATCCGACGTGTTCAGCGAGGAGTTCTTGCTGTCGCGGCCGCTGCTGACCGCGATCCGGCGCACCGAGCCCACTGTGCTGCTGATCGACGAAACCGATAAGGCCGACATCGAAATCGAAGGCCTGCTGCTGGAGGTGCTCTCCGACTTCGCGGTCACGGTCCCCGAATTGGGCACCATCACCGCGTCGCGCAAGCCGTTCGTGCTGCTGACCTCCAACGCCACCCGGGAACTGTCCGAGGCGCTCAAGCGTCGCTGCCTGTTTTTGCACATCGACTTCCCCGACCCCGACCTGGAGCGGCGCATCCTGTTGTCCCGGGTGCCCGACCTGCCCGAGCATCTGGCGGTCGAGTTGGTGCGGATCATCGGGGTGCTGCGCGGGATGCAGCTCAAGAAGCTGCCCTCGGTCGCCGAAACCATCGACTGGGGCCGCACCGTGCTGGCGCTGGGCCTGGACACCCTGGACGACGCCACCGTCGCCGCCACCCTCGGGGTGGTGCTCAAACACCAATCCGACCAGCACCGCGCGGCCGGAGAGCTACGGCTGAACTGATGGCCGTCCGTCGCACCCGCCCGCCGCAACCCCTGGCGCCGCACGGCATCCCGGGTCATTTGGTGGAGTTTGTGGAAGCGCTGCGCGGCCAGGGCATCGCGGTGGGGCCCTCGGAGACGGTGGACGCCGGGCGGGTGCTGGCCGCGCTGGGGCTGGGGGATCGGGAGGTGCTGCGCGAAGGCCTGGCCTGCGCGGTGCTGCGCCGGCCCGATCACCGCGACACCTACGACGCCATGTTCGACCTGTGGTGGCCGGCGGCGTTGGGTGGGCGCACCGTGGTGGCGGATCCCGATGAGGACGCGCCGGCGGAATCCGAACTGCCGCCCGACGACGTCGAGGCGATGCGGGAGATGCTGTTGGAGTTGCTCACCGACAACCCGGACCTGGCCGACCTGGACGAACGGCTGGCGGCGATGGTCGCGCGGATCGTCGAATCCTACGGTCGCTACAACTCCAGCCGCGGTCCGTCGTACTCGTCGTATCAGGCGCTCAAGGCGATGGGTCTCGACGAGCTGGAGGGCCGGCTGCTGGCCGGGCTGCTGGCGCCGTACGGCGACGAGCCCACCCCGACCCAGGAGCAGATCGCCAAAGCCCTTGCCGCGCAGCGGATCACTCAACTACGCAAACTGGTGGAGGGGGAAACCAAGCGGCGCACCGCCGAACAGCTGGGCCGCGAGCACGTGCAGATGTACGGCATCCCGCAGCTGAGCGAGAACGTCGAATTCCTGCGGGCCTCCGCCGATCAGCTGCGGGCGATGCGCCGGGTGGTGGCCCCGCTGGCCCGCACGCTGGCCACCCGGCTGGCGGCGCGGCGCCGACGCGCCCGGGCCGGGGCGATCGACCTGCGCAAGACGTTGCGTCGCTCGATGTCCACCGGCGGGGTGCCGATCGACCTGGTGCTGCGCAAACCGCGACCGGCGCGCCCGGAGCTGGTGGTGCTGTGCGACGTGTCCGGATCGGTGGCCGGGTTCAGCCACTTCACCCTGCTGCTGGTGGATGCGCTGCGCCAACAGTTCTCGCGGGTGCGCGTCTTTGCCTTCATCGACACCACCGACGAGGTCACCCATTTGTTCGGGCCGGACGCCGACCTGGCCGTGGCGATCCAGCGGATCACCCGGGAGGCCGGGGTGTACACCCGCGACGGGCACTCCGACTACGGCAACGCGTTTGTGTCGTTCACCGAGCAGTTTCACAATGTGCTGTCCCCGCGCAGTTCGCTGCTGGTACTCGGCGACGGGCGCACCAACTATCGTGACCCGGCGACCGACGTGCTGGCGCATATGGTGACCGCCAGCCGGCACGCGCACTGGCTCAACCCCGAGCCCAAACACCTGTGGAATAGCGGGGATTCGGCGGTGAGCCGCTATCAAGAGGTGATCACCATGCACGAATGCCGCTCGGCCAAACAGCTGGCCGCCGTGATCGACCAACTGCTGCCGGTGTAGGTCTTTTTGCCGCGAGCGTGCGTGTCCCCGGTCGACACACCGAGGTTTTCACCGGGTTTGTGCACGCTCGTGGCCCGCTAGGTTTTCGCCACGACGTGCGGCTCCGAGACCGTCAGGCAATTAGCTCCACGTCCACGCCGAGTGCGCGATAGACCGGCAGGGCGCGGCGGTCCCGCGTCGCAAGCCGCAGCCGATATTCGGTCGCGACGGCACCGACGAGCGCGTCATACACCGCCCCGCCGGCGATGCCCGTTGACCCGAGCGCGGCCAGTAATGAGGCCGCGGCACCGGACCCCAGGAATCTGGATTCGGGGAAGGTATCCGCGAGCAACTGCGTGACAATCGCCGGGGGCCTTCGCGCCGGTGGCGGCAAACGGGTCAGTACCGAGAATGTCTCAAAAGCGGCATGGCCGGCCAGGCCAAGAGTCCGGCTGCGGAGTGCCTGGAAAGTGACCTCGTGATGGTCGTGATCGGCGACCACCAGTGCGACGGCGACGCTGGTGTCAACGAGCACTGTCGCCGACTCACCGCTGGCCGGCATCGCGCAATGTCCGTACGACGTCATCGGTGATCTCCGCGCCACCCGCCGGTATCACCCAACGCCCGTCGCGCTCGGAGATCGAGTCGCCGGTGAGCGGATCGACTCGCAATCCCGCGCCGTCGGCGGTGACTTCAACTTCGCCGGGCCTCAGGCCGAGGTGGTCACGCAGCGCCTTTGGAATAACCAATCGACCTGCCTTATCGATGGTTGCTCGCATGCCTGAATATTACCATTTCGCTGGCTGTGGTCTGCTCGCTTGCGAGCGTGCGCAGATCCGGCGACACGCTCGGCGTGGCGGCCGGGGACACCTTCGTAAGGGGTTTTTGTCAAGGGGTTGGGGGGCTGTGCCCCGGTCCTCGTCTCTACGTAGTTCGTCA